>JACQVX010000094.1 GCA_016209495.1 Planctomycetota bacterium | reverse complement strand
GCCCACGCCGGCCCCTACGCCCACGCCGACGCCCGCGCCCGCACCGACGCCCACGCCGACACCCACGCCCACGCCGGTCCCGCTCCCCTCGCCGTCCCTGCCGGACCTGGTCGTCGAATCGGTAGCGGCGACGCCCGCCCAGCCCAGGGTCGGCGACGCGGTCACCTTCCAGGCCAGGGTCCGGAATCGCGGCGTCACTGACACGCCCGCCGGGGCCATCATCGGCGTCAGCTACTGGGTGGACGGTGGCTATGCGGCCTGGGGCTCGCAGACCGCCCAGCTCGCGCCCGGACAGACCCTGCTCCTCACGACCCTGTCTGGCCCCTGGACCGCCACTGCCGGGGTGAGTCGCCTGGCCGCCCTCGTGGACGATGTGAATCGGATCGCGGAGGCGGACGAGACCAACAACAAGCTAGAAGTCCCCTTCGCCGTCGCTGCGCCCACGCCCACGCCGGTTCCCACGCCGACCCCCACGCCCACGCCCGCCCCGGTGCCCACGCCCACGCCGATTCCCACGCCGACCCCCGCGCCCATGCCCAGTCTTCCCGACATGGTCGTCGAGTCGGTCTCGGCCTCGCCCGCCGGGCCCAAGCCTGGGGATGTGGTCCACTTCGAGGCGAGGGTCCGCAACCGGGGCAACGCCCCCACGCCGGCGGGCGCGGTCATCGGCGTCAGCTACTGGATCGATGGCCACTACGCGGCCTGGGGCTCCGAACAGGCTCAGCTCGCGCCGGGGCAGGCCCTGGTGCTCACCACCCAGTCGACCCCCTGGACCGCCACCGTCGGTGTGAGCCGCCTCATGGCCTTCGTGGACGACGTGGATCGCTTCCTCGAATCGAACGAGACGAACAACAAGCTGGAGGTCCCCTTCGCCGTCCATCCCCCGCGACAGCTCCTGCCGGACATGATCGTCGAGTCCATCACGTCGAACCCCTCCCACCCCAATCCGGGCGACCCGGTCCACTTCCAGGCCAGCGTCCGCAACGTGGGGAGCGCCCCCACACCGGCGGGCCTGGACGTGGGAGTCAGCTACTGGGTAGACGGCCACTACGTTGCGTGGGGTTCCCGGCGCGTGCAGGTCCCGCCGGGTCAGGCCCTGGTGCTCACCACCCAGTCCCTCCCCTGGACCGCCACCGCCGGGGTAACCCGGCTCATGGCCTTCGTGGACGACGTGAACCGCTTCCCGGAGCTGGACGAAACCAACAACAAGCTCGAGGTCCCCTTCGCCGTCGGCGCGCCGAATCCGTCGCCGCCGCCCCCGCCGGCGCGACTCAAGAAGGTGTCCCTCAACCCCAACGCCCCCATCGACCGCTCCAGCGGGGCCATCGCGTCGGGTCTAGCCCCCCAGGTGATCGAAGACGCCGGGAGCCCCTCGGTGAGGCTGGACTTCATCCTGGGGCCATGGAGCTCTCCGGACGACCCCACCCTGCACCAGGGGCGGACCTGGTTCCAGACCTACGACGCCATCGTCGACGGATTGCGGGCCCGCGGCATCGGCGTCTACGGCCTGGTGGGCCACGACGTCTACCGCTGGCCGGGGAACGAGCTGCGCACCGCCGGGTCCGCCACCGCCGCGGCCTGGATCCAGACCTACGTCCAGAACGTCCACCAGGTCGTGGAGCACTTCCGCGACCGGGTGCGCGTCTACGAGTCCTACAACGAGCCCAACGACTGGGCGGGCGGCAGCGTGAGCCAGGTCCACCCGCGCTGGTTCGCCCGGCTCCTGCGCGACCTCTACCAGGAGGTGAAGGTGGCCCATGCCGGCGACCCCTCCTGGGACGTGATGCTGGTCTCCGGCCCCCTCTTCACCCACGACATAGGCGGGGCCGGCGATACGGGGGAGGACTACCTCCAGGACACCTACGACCACGGTCGCACCGAGTGGGGCTGGGACGCCTTCCGGACCGCCCACGGCACCTACCCCCTGGACGGGCTCGGCTTCCACGTCTACGTGCGCCAGGACCTCCCGAATGGGGTGGCGGAGGCCGCGGCCGAGGTGCGCCGTCGCCTCGACCTCATCCACTCGACCCTGGACCGGGAGGAGGGCGGGACCTCCAAGCGGATCTGGGTGAGCGAGATGGGTTGGGGCGCCGCCGCCGTGGGCGAGGCGGATCAGGCGCAGATCCTGGATGCCGCCATCTCGGGCCTCACCGCCGACCCGCGGGTGGCCCTGGCGAGCTGGTTCTGCCTGAGGGACTTCCCCGGGAGTGACTGGGGCCTCTACCGGGGCGGGTCCGTGAGCCCCGCCGATCGCCGGCCCTCCCACGACGTCTTCGCCCGGCTGGCGAGGCTCTCCCCCTGAGGGCAGGGACCGCTATCATGGGGGAGTGCCGCGGCTCTTCGACCGCTACTCCTTCGTCGCCGTCACCACCACAGACCTGGGGCGGGCCCGGGAGTTCTGGGTCGAGGTCCTGGGCCTGCCGGTGAAGGAGGAGGAGCCGGGCCATTACTTCATCGTCGACGCGGGGGGCCTGCGCCTCTGCGTGGACACGGAGGATGGGGACCTGCACCGGCCGGGCGGCACGGACCCGGTCATCGGCTTCCGCGTGGCCTCCCTGGAGCGCACCCTGGCCATCCTGGCCATGCGGCGAGTCCTCCCGGAACGCGGGCCCATCACCAGCCGCCGGGGGAACTGGGCCATGCTCCGGGACCCGGACGGCCGCCCCGTGGTACTCTCCGAGTCGGACTGACCCCGAGTCCCTTGCGGGGGCGCGCGCCGGGGTGGAGAATCCGCCGCCCTCGGCCCGAGGGACAGCGCCTTGACCACCATCGTCCTTCTCACCCTTTCCAACGTCTTCATGACCTTCGCCTGGTACGGGCACCTGAAGTACAAGCACCTGCCACTGGCGACCGTCATCCTGGCGAGCTGGGGCATCGCCTTCTTCGAGTACTGCCTGATGGTGCCGGCCAACCGGATCGGACACGGTCGATTCGACGCGGCCCAGCTCAAGACCATCCAGGAGGTGATCACCCTGGTGGTCTTCGGCTTCTTCTCCGTGCTCTACCTGCGGGAGCCCCTGAAGTGGAACTACCTCGTCGGCTTCCTCTGCCTGGTCGGGGCCGTGTTCTTCGTCTTCAAGAAATGATGAAAGCGTACGGGGCTATTCCGCCCGCGTGAGTCGGGCCATGGCCCAGTCGGCGTGGCCCAGGATGTCCGCGTTGTCCCCGAAGTCCGCCACCAGCCGGAGGCGGCGGCCGCCCCGCACCGCCACCCCGATCTCCCGCGGCGGGTCGTCCCGTCCCACCAGCCCGCTGTCGAAACGCCGTTCCCCGTCCACCTCGACGAGGAAGCGCGCGCTGGGCCGGACCTCGGGCCTGCGCCGCGCCCGGTCGTCCAGGCCCACGGTCGCCACGAACCTCTCGTAGCGCCCGTCGAGGGCATAGACCAGCTCGGTGCGGGTGTGTACCCCGACCCCCTTGGCGAAGACCCGCCCCTGGATGGTGAGGGGGCAGCCCTCCCAGGAGGCGTCGGCCTTGTAGAACTCGTCCCACTCCGCCAGCTCGTCGCCGAAGTAGGGCGTCGGGACCACCTCCTCTGGCTCCAGGTCCGAGAGGAAGACGCTACGTCCCCCGACCACGTGGAGGGCCGCCACCTGGGCGAGGGGGAGATCCAGGGACCCGCTGAACCGGGGCCTGAGCCGGAGGGCGTCCTTCGTCGCCCCCACCAGGTTCCCCGCCAGGCGCCCGCCGTCGGAGAGGTGGAGGACCACGTGGGGCGAGGCCAGCGCCGGGGGCTCCTCGATGATCGCGAGGACCGCCCCCTGGACCTTGGCGGGCTCCAGGTTCACGTCCCCGAGGGCCTCGGCGCTGAAGCGCAGGCCCGAGGCATCGACCCGCTTCAGGGTGCCGGGGAGCCGCGTCCCGGTCGCCAGGAGCACCGCGTCGTCCGCCTCGTGGGAGGCCAGGAGGTCCCGGCGCGAGCGCGCCCCCTCGCAACCGGAGGGAAGGTTGGCCGTGTAGAACACCGCGCGCAGGTGGTCCAGGGGGAGGCGCACCGTCCCCAGGAGGCCGGAGCGCAGGGTCACCGAGTCGACGTCGCCCTCGGTCACCTCGCCCGGGAGGAGGTCGCCACCTGTGGTGGCCAGGACCACCGGCCCATCCAGGCGATCGACCAGGGGGCCGAACTCCAGGGCCACCACCCGGGACAGGGCCAGCGAGCGCCCCGCCACCCGAAGGAGGGGCTCCCCCTCGTCGGCGTCCGCGCCCTCGAAGGCGCCGTAGACCGTCTCGTCCAGGGTCAGGACCTCGGCCGCCACCACGGGGGAATGCCGGAGGGCGATGGCCAGGGCCGCCAGGGCGAACGCACAGGCACGGACGGAATCGGTCGTGTTCCGCAAGGGGGTCCTCCCGAGGTGGGGGACTGATTCTAGCCGCGGCCTTCGCGCCCCATCAAGCTTCGAAGCCCCCCAAGAGTTCCTGCACGATCGTGAATTTTCCCCCTTGACGGCCTCTGGCGCGCCGCTACCATGCCCCGATTCCACGTCATCCGAGGGACCGGGGAGGGCTGATGATGGTGAGGACGAGCGTCGTGGCTTTCGTGGCGGTCGGGGCCCTGGCCGCGGTCGGCATGGCGGGCTGCAACAGCGGATCGAGGAATGCCGCGCAGGCGAAGGAGAATGCCGCCCGGGCGATCCCGCCGAGCACGGCCTTGCCCGGCTCCACCGCGGGTCCGGGGGCCAGCTCCATCTATCGCCAGGGGAAGTCGGGCGAGTTCTCGTCCACCGGCTCGCTGGCGGGACCGCTCAAGGTACAGGACCACACGGCCACGTTGCTCCAGGACGGTCGCATCCTCATCGCGGGTGGCTACGACGGTCAGTCCTCCCTGGACGGCCTTCAGGTCTATGACCCGGCCTCGGGTAGCTTCACCGCGCTCCCGTTCAAGATGTCCGCCCGCCGCGTGGACCACAGCGCAACGCGGGTCCCGGGTCCGGACAAGGCCATGGACACGGCCGACGACCTCGTGGTGATCATCGGCGGCTACGACTCGGCCGCCCAGGGCAGCACCCCCACCATCGACATCCTCGACCCGGATTCCAACAACGACGGCGTGGGCGACGACCCGAAGCTCACCCCGAGCCCGGTGGACCTGGGCTCCCTGGGCTCCATACGAGTGGGGACCCAGCAGGTCCCGGTCTCGCTCCTGGACCACAGCGCCACGCTCCTGAGCGGGTCCAACGTGGGCGCCCCCGCGGCCTCCGCCAACGAGATCGTGGTCGTGGGTGGGCTCTTCGTCTCCCAGGGTCAGGGCGGCTACGTGGCCCAGCTTGCCGCCCTGCTGGTGGAGGTGGACCCGGACGGCGACGGCGACCCTGCCGACACCCACGTGGGCTTTCTGAGCACGCCGCGCTTCAGCCGAGTGGGCCACACGGCCACGGCCCTCGCCGGCCCCGACGGCGTGGCGGGCAACGCCGACGACGTCCTCCTCGTCTACGGCGGGACGGGCCTGGACACGGCGGCCCCGCCTCCCAGCACGGCGCAGAGCCAGGGCGGACCGGACATCAACCTGGCGGAGCCCGAGGTCTTCGAGCCCGCCCAGCGCACCTGGACCGCCGTGAAGGCCCACGCCTTCTACCCGGACAGCCCGCAGGTGCAGGCCTTCACGAGCGGAGCCAACCAGCTCGTGGTGACGCCGCGCCGCGAGCACACGGCCACCCTGCTCTCCACCGGGACGGTGCTCTTCGTGGGGGGGCTCAATGACGAGGACAACATCCAGGTCCCCGACCCGGCGAACCCGCAGAAACAAGTCCCCTTCCCCGGGGACAACAGCACGCAGATGGCCGTCCTCTTCAGCCCGAACTACGCCAACCTCTCGGCCTCGAGTTTCGGGTCCGCCGGGACCATCCCCTTCCCCTGCGTGGAGGCGCGGGCCTACCACACCGCGGCTCGCCTCGCGGGCGACAAGGTCCTGGTCAGCGGGGGTCTGGAGCTCATCAAGACCGGCGAACCTACCCAGACCACCGAGGTATTCGACCCCAAGGCCCCGGCGGGCGCGGGCCAGGGGCCTGCCGCCCCGGGCTCCTTCGCGGCCGCTGGGGACATGCGCTCCAGGCGCGCCTTCCACTCGGCCACGGTCCTCCCGGGCCTGGACGGCAAGCTGGGGACCGCCGACGACAAGGTCCTCCTCATCGGGGGGATCGAAGTCGCGCCCTCCGGACCCCAGCGTCTGGATAGCGCCGAGTTCTACACCCAGTAGGGGAGCGCGTGGGGCCGGGTCGTAGCCGTGCCCTCGTCCTGGCCATCGTCTCCATCGCGGTCGCGTGCGCCTGGTGGGCCCTTCGTACCGTCCCTCGCACCGCCCGGTCCGGAGCGCCCCCGTTGCGGCGGGCCACGCCGGTGGCCGAACCCGCCACCGGGGCTCGGCCCAGGACCCCACCGGCCAATGGAGCCACGGCCTCGCCCTCGCCGGTACAGGTCGAGGCCGCGGACGCGTCCGCCGCGGAGGTCGAGGGCGCGGTGGAGGCCCTGATTGCCCGCTTCCGCGAGGCCCAGACCGTGGACCCGGCCCTGCCCCTGGACCGGGCCTATTCCCTGCGCGAGGAGGCCACGGCCTCCCTGGCGCTGGAGTTCGCGCCATTGGGAAACCCCGCGGTCCCCGCGGTGTTGCTGCGGCTGCAGGGCCTTCGCGATCGCCCTCTGGGCAAGTTCCTGCTGGCGGCCCTGGCGGCCCTCGGGGGCCCCTCGGCGCAGGAGGCCCTCGCGGCCCAGGCCACGGGGGCCGAGGACTTCGTGCTCCGCGAGCTGGCCCTGCGCCGGTCGGTGGAGGGGTGGCCGGAGGTCGCGCTGGCGCTCCTGCGCCGCGTCCTCGAGGAGGAGGTGGACCGCCGAGTCCGCCTGGTGGCACTGGCCCTGTCGGCGCCCCTGCTCGGGGCGGCGGACGCAGACTGGGTCGTCGCCCTCCTGGAGCGCGACCCCACCGGGGCCGAGGAGGCCCTGAGGGTCCTGGCCCGCGCCGACAGGCCGGGAGCCTGGGCCATTGTGCGCCGAATCATGGAAGGGCCGGCCTCGGAGGCCCTGCGCCGCGCGGCCCTGGCCGTCTGGGCCTCCGAGCGTGGTGAAGCCGGCCTCGATGCGGTGGGCCGACTCTTCTCGGCGGATGAGCCCGTGGAGGTGCGAATGGCCGCGGTGGACGCCCTTCTGGCGTCGGGGACCGTCCTCGCCCTGGACCTCCTGCAGCGCATCGCCGCCTACGACCCGGAGCCCTCGGTGAGGACCCGGACCGAGCGGGCCATCGAGGCGTTGAGGCGCCGGCTGGCCAACCCGGGTCGGACGGTTCCCCTGGAGGACCCCCAGCTCACGCCCGCCTCCCTGCCGGACCGGGGGACGGATCGGCGGCCTCCCTTGGTCGAGAAACCGATTCCGCGCTAGTGGCTCCTGGGGGCCTGGCTCGGAGGCGCCCCACGGTGTCCCCCCCCGGAGGCGTGTCGCTATTGGCGACAGGGGTGTCGCCGGTCGTGCCAGGGATCTGTGTCGATCCTGACCCACATGCGTAGCCTCCACGCGGTCGCTGGACGGTGAGGCCCTTGGGGCGCACGAGGTTGGATCTGGGGGGTCCCTGGACTGGACTCAAGGGGTGGCAGGAACTATAATTGCGCGCTTCACGCGCGTGATACCTCACTTTGCCGCGAGGGACGCCGGGATGGTATCTTCCAAGCGCTTGGGTTCTCTCGATGGGCGTGGGTCCTGTATGCCTTTCGCCCTTCGCGCGGGGAGGATGGCGATCCTCCTTGCGCTGGGGTTCGTGGCGGCCGGCTGTGGCGGCGGGGGCGGTGGCGCCGGCGGTTCGAATAGCGGCACGGGGAGCCGCCCCACGGACCGTTTCGGCAACAAGCTCCCCTTGCCTGGCGTCACCACCGGCGGCGTGGCCTCCGGACCCGACCTGCCGACCGCGGACCTCTACTACGACACGGTGAGCATCGCCCGGGAGCAGGGCGGCAATCCCAATCTGGGCAACATGACCGTGGCGCGCGTGAGCGCCACGGCCACTTCCCTCCCCAGCGGCAAGGTCCTCATCGTGGGCGGATCCCAAGGCAATGCGGCCCTGAACACCGCGGAGACCTATGACCAGGCCACCGGGCAATTCGAGAGGACGGTAGACGGCAGGGGGGTCGTGGTCACCATGCGCAACGTGAGGCGTCTGCACACCGCGACCATCAACACGGCGGGGAACGTGGTGATCGTGGGCGGCATGGGCCAGGGCAACGACATCCTCGGCACCATCGAGGAATACCATCCTTCCACGGGCGAATTCGTCAACAGCAACGCGGTCCTCAGGGAGCCTCGCGCGGGTCACACCTCCACCCTCCTCCCCACGGGCGAACTCCTGATCGTGGGAGGCATCAAGGGCACCGTCGGCGCCGTGGCTCCCGGCCAGCAGGGCTTCCGAGGGTGGCAGGCCACCAGCCTGGTGGAGATCTATGACCCCGCCACGGGCAAGCTCAACTCGTCGACGATACTGCCCCGCAACCCCGCCCAGAGTCTACCTCAGGGCCAGCCGGCGTCCCTGAACAACAACCGGGCATTCCACGCGGCCTGCCCGCTCCCCTCCCTGAATGCGACGGGCCGGGTGGGCGTCTTCGGCGGACTGGGGGACTCTGGCGGCACGACCTCCGCCAGCGGGTTCCCCGCGAACAACAACGTCACGACCATCGAGGTCTTCGACTACGCCACCAACCGGTGGACCAGCCTGTCCACATCCGCGCGGCGAGTATTCGGGCATGCCATTCCAGTCAACCAGGTGACTGACCGGAACGGCATCATCCACTGGGACGTCCTTCTTTGCGGCGGCGTGGCGTCGCCCTTCGGGGTGAACACCTTCGTCACCACGCCCCAGCAGAACGCCTCCGAGCGCGACGACGGGAAGGGCGGGCCCGTGGGCATCATGGAACTCTTCGAACTGGTGGACAGCCGCACCGGTCCCCAGGCCACGCTCCTCACCTCCAATAGCTACGTGCCGGCGGTGGGGAACAAGAATCCCAACTTCGACCCGACCGAGGTGGGCTCCAGCGGGACGGTGGCGGTCTTCCTGGGGGCCAAGCCCAACACGCCCAACGTGGATCGCGTCTTCATGGCGGGGGGGGTCGTCTGGGTGGTACCCCCCGGGGTAAGGGTCTACTCGGCCGGGGGCGTCATCGCCGAGATCACCGGGAGGAGAGACGCCAACGATTCCACCAGGCGGACGGCCCCGCCGGCCCTCTCCTTCGTGGAGGCGGGCCAGGGACAGATCCCCAGCCCGAACCAATTCGGGGGGCAGGCCCTCACCATGCACTCCTCCCGCTCCTTCGCCGTGGCGGCGCGGCTGCCAGGCTTCGATGGACGATTCGGGACCTCCGACGACACGGTCCTCATTGCCGGTGGGGAGAGCGATAACTCGCAACCCCTGAACAGCGCCGAGGTATACTTCCCTCAGTTCCAGTAGGGGACCTTCGGGCCTGGAGGGGGGGGGATCGCATCCGCGGACGTCTGAGGCTGGGTTCGACCCTCATCATCTTCGCGGCCCTGGGCGTGGGCTGCAACGGTCGCGCCGCGACGGCCCTGGCAGGGGTTCGTACCGAGGCCGCGGTCACCCCCACGTCGCTCGCGAGATGGTCCCCCACCGGCGGGCTCGGAGGGCCACGCAGCCACCACACGGCGACGGTACTTCGGGATGGGCGTGTCCTCATCGCCGGAGGCTTCGACGGCAGCCGCTGGCTCGCGGGCACCGAGGTCTACGACCCCCGCAGCGGGGCCTTCCGCCCTGGTCCCGCCATGGCCTGGCCGCGGGTCCACCATAGCGCCACGCTGCTTTCGGACGGTTCGGTGCTCCTCGCCGGGGGCTACGACGGCACTCGGGTCCTCGCCTCGGTGGAGGTATACCTGCCGGACCCGGACTTCGACGGCGACACCTCTGACGCCCGCATCGCGACTGCCCCGGACCTGCCCAGTCCCCGGTCCCGGCACACGGCCACGCGAATCCCCGCCCTGAACATGGTCAACGTGGCCCACGCGGGGGCCGACGAGGTCCTCTTCGTGGGCGGCACCACCCAGGACGGGGAGGACGCCCCGCTGGTCTACGACGCCGTGGTCTATGAACCGGTGCGCGGCACAGAGGGCGGCTACGCCCGTTCCGGGTCGATCATCCTTCGCTCGCTCCCCCGCTTCGCCCGGGTCGACCACACCGCCACCCTCCTGACGGGGGCCGACGGCGTGTCCGGGACCCGCGACGACCGGGTCCTCATCTACGGTGGGCTGGGGGTGGACCCCTACCAGCCGCCGGGGGGAGGCCACCGTTTTCTGGTCCTGGCCGACCCGGAGGTCTACGACCCCTGGGGCGAAGACTGGGTCCAGCTCGGGGCCAACGCCTACTACCCGGCTCAACCCCAGCTCGACCCCTCCGCCTCGGAGGACCTCGTGGGACCTCGGCGCGGCCACCGGGCCCTGTCCCTGCGCGACGGCTCCGTCCTCCTGGTGGGCGGTGAGAACGGGGACGGCGGGCCCCCGGAGATCCGGGGCAACGACCGCGTGCGCTGGGCCGAGCGTCTGGTCCCGGACTACGACGACCTGGCGGCGAGTCGGATCCACCGGGTCGCGGCCATGGCGGTCCCGCGACGCTCCCCCCAGGTAGCCCCCCTGGGTGCCGGCCTCTGGCTGGTGTCCGGGGGATTCGACCCCACCACCGGGGCGATCCTCGCCACGACCGAGGTCTATCTGCCCGGTCCGGGAGGCGAGGGGGTCTTCCTGGACGCGGGTCGGATGTCCATGGGGAGGGTCTTCCACACCTCCTCGCCCGCCGGTGCGGCGGGGGTCATCGTGGTCGGGGGGCTCACGGAAGACGGGCGTCTGGGTGGGGCCGAAACCTACGCCCCGCCGGTCCCCGTGGTCCCGGCCACCGCCGGCGGTCCGCTCGGCCTCCGTTAGGAGTCGTAACAAGACCACTGCGTCAACACCGAGGCCGAGCGAGAAGGCCGATGGATAGGAGCGACGACGACGCGTGTCAGTGGTAAGACACGCGGAGGAGGAGCGACGACGCCAGCGGCCTTCGTAGCCGGCCGAATGTAGCAGTGGTTTCGTTACGGCGACTCAACGGCGCGCTACTTCTCGGGGGAGCGGTAGACGGCCACCTCGACGAGTATCTGGCCCCACTTCTGGGTCTTCTCGTCCCTCTTGCCCAGATTCAGTGTCTCCAGCTTCACCTCGGGCCATCCCGTCTGCAGGGTGTGCAGGAAGGCGACCAGCTCCTTCAGGCCCAGGCCGCGCAGGTTGGCCCTCACCGTCTCCTTGTCGTAGCCGGTCTTGCTATCGAAGCGCGGGCGCTCCGCATTGAGGTCCGGGATCAGGCCATGATCGCGGGCCTTCACCTGGACGTACGAGAAGAGTCCCTCCTGGGTACTCGCCTCCAGGGCCTCCGCCTCCTTGAGGCGCTCTAGGAGGGACTTGAGCTCCGGGTCTTCGGCCGCCTTGCGCGTGGCCTCCAGACGGGCCCGCTGGGTCACGACCTCGCGCTGGACCTGGTCCAGGGTGACCATCCCGGCGTAGGCCGCCCAGCCCCCGCAGGCCAAGGTGGCCACCAGCATGAGGACGATGACGGGGCGCCAGAAATCGAAACCGTCGGAGTCCATCACTTCGCCTTGGGCCGCTCGGCCGTGACCTCGAAGGTGTAGCGGTCGTTTTGCCTCTTGAAGTCGCTCATGCGGGCCTCCAACTTCCCTCCACGGGTGATGCGATCCACGAAGGGCCCCGGGGAGAAATTGCCGGTGGACCAGCCCGTCAACGTGGTCTTCTCCTGGCCGACGTTAAGGCTCGAGATCTCGAAGTCCAGCCCGCTGGCGTTCTTCGCCGCCGCGAGCTCCTTGAGGACCTCCAGGACGCTCGTGACCTCCACACCCTGCTTGTTCCCCAGGCGCTCGCCCATCTCCTCCATGCGGGTCTTGATGCTATGGGGGATGTCCACCGCCCGCGAGGGCTCGATCCCCGGGAAGAGGTCGTCCCAGATAGTGCGCTGATAGCGAACTAGGAGCCGGTCCCGCTCGTAGCGCAGGCGCTGGACGTCCACCTGGAAGGCGCTCCCCAGGAGAAAGGCCATGAGGGCGAGGAGGGTGAGCGTGGTGGCCAGGCCCCGCTTGTAGACGTCGATGCGCCGTTGGTAGGCGTACTGCTCGCGGCGCAGGTCCAGACCGACCGCGTCCAGCCCGGCCGCCTTCAAGGCGCACCCCACCGCGGCCGCCCCCTGGAGGTTGAGGGCCTGTCCCACGGAGCCCCGGGCGTCCAGCGCCCGGGCCAGGTCCACGCGGAGGACCTCCGCGCCTCGTCCGGAGGCGAGCCCCTCCTCCAGGCCGTCGATGCGGCTACCCCCGCCGGTCACCAGGATGCGGGCGACGCCGCCGACACCGGCCGCGGCCAGTGTGCGGTCCAGTTCCACCCCCAGGCGACTCAGGAAACGCCCCCTCGGGTCGGCAGGGACTCCAGCCACCACGGCCGTCGACGAGGCCGCCCCTGCCTCCACCTGGGCGAGCGGTCCCAACCGGGCCGCGTCCTCTTCGTCCAGGACCACCACCGGGAGGCGCCCGCTCTCGATGGCCAGCAGCACGTCCTCCGGGTCCTCCACGGGCTCGGCGACCGCCTCTTCCCCGGTCCCCTCGCCCTCCTCGGCCGTGGCCTCCGCGCCCCGTGCGTCCCAGTCCCCCGCGGGGACAGAGGCGCGGAAGCCGCGCACCGTGCGCAGGCGGCCGTCCACGGCCACCAGGAGCTTGACGTATCGGTTCCCGATGTCCACGACCGCCGTCGTCCCCTCGCGGGCCAGGGCCCCGGTCTGGAAGTAGGCGTTGAATTCCGCGGTGGCGTCCAGGTCCAGGGCCATGGGGTCGATACCCGCGCCGGCCAGCAACTCCAGGCGCGCCGCGACCCGGTCCTTGCGCGCCCCCACCACCAGGAGCCGACTGCGTCCCTCGTGTTCCTCCTCCTGGTACCAGTCCACCACCGCCTCGTCGATGGGGGTGTCGTGAAAGAAGCCCTCCGCCTGGAACTTGATGGTCCTCGCGATCTGATCCGCCCGTGTGAAGGGGACCGAGTGGTCGCGGACCACACACTCGTGGGGGCTCAGGCAGGCCACCACCTCGCCTCGGGGGAGCTTCCGCCGCTTGAAGATGTCCGCGATGGCCGCCGAGAGTGCCGCCTCCGGCGACTGGTCCTCGGCGGGGTCGGGGATGGTCTCCACGACGAAGTCCAGGAGCCGCGGCCGCCTGCCCCCCCGCAACCGGGCCACCTTGATGGTTCGGCTGCCGATCTCGATGCCTACGGGCACGTGCGCCTCACCTCTGACGGAACTCCAGGTATTCGACCCCCTCGCCCTCCGCCGCGCCGGGGGGCGGGCCCTCCCCTGGGTCGTAGCTGGTGAGGGTGACCCTGTAGACCCCCGGCGAGACGCGCTCCACCGCCTGGACCCAGTAGGCAAGGCCCTCCTCCTGGGTCCCCACCCGGTGGCCTACCGAGACGTGACGGCCCTCGCCCCTCCCGCCGGACACCTCGAAGCAGACCGCCGAGAGCTGGGGCCACCTCTCGTCGTAGAACAGCAAGCTCACCGAGAGCTTGGTGGGCAACACCCCGGGCGACGGGGGCGGCGCGACCGCGGTGCCAGTGCCGGGGCCGCCCGTCCCCGGGGGAGGCGGGGGGCGGACCTCCTCGCGCTCGAAGGCCATCCAGACGACCTGGTAGTCCCCGAGCTGATTCCCGGAGTCCAGACGGACGGCCACCCGGGGCCGATACTGGCCGGGCTCGACCGGGCGCACCTCAGGGGGCGGCGGGGTGACGAAGTAGAAGGTCCAGGCGGCGAATGCCAGGGCCGCCACCAGGAGCAGGTTCCCGCCGAGGATGAGGCCGCGCATGAGCGTCGTGTTCAACGCGCCTCCTCGCCGGGGGGAGGCGCGACGAGCCGACCCTCCACCTCGTCCCAGAGGACGGTGGCCACGTCGTTGTCGTAGACGCGGAAGACACCGCGGTAGAGGCGGGTCGGCCCCTCGCCCTGGACCTCGACCTCCGCGGTGAAGTCTCGGCTGTCGGCGCCCAGGGAGTCCTTCAGGGCGCGCCTCGCCGGGCCCTGGGCCGGGTTCGTCACGGGGGTCGGGGCCGGCGTGGGGGCGCCCGCCTCCCCGGAGGGGGACGCCGGGGACGGGTCGGCCTTCCAGAGCCCCTCGCACTTGGGGGTGGAGAGGAGGTCCGCGGCGGCCTTGTAGGTGTGGTCCTTGCGGTACTTGAGGACCTCCTGGGCCTGCTCCAGGCGCGCCTGGGGGGCCACCACCTCCACCCGCTCCTGGCCCGGATTGGCCGGGTCGGGGACCCGCCGGGTCTCGGGCATGAGGGCGTAGAGGACGTGGCCCGCGGCCGTGTTGATGTTGACCCGGCCCTCGCTGCCCTCGCCCCAGATGGTCATCAGGTCACGCAGGCCCACCAGGGGCTTCTCGCGGGGCAGGTCCCCCTCGGGTCCCTTTCCCCCGTCCAGGAGCAGCTTCAGGTCCTCGGGCTCCACCTCCAGGTCCCCGTTGCCCAGGCGCACGAACTCCTCGACGGAGAGGAAGGGGTCGGTGCGGCCGGCCCCCAGGCGGGTCAAGTCGCCGAGCCCGGTCGCGGGCTGGGTCACGGGGGTGGCCTCGGCACCCCCGGTGGGGGCGCCGAGGACCGCGGGGTCGATGCCCAGGGCCTCGGCGACCGTACGGGCGAAGTCCTCGCTCAGGTTCTTCCGGTAGAGCTCGTCGGACTCGCGCAGGTGATCGACGAGGTTGCGCACCCAGCGCAGGGTCTCCTCCCGGCGCACCTCCGAGAGGAGGTTCTGGAGGGGGATCCTGCCGTTCTCCTCCATGAGCCGGATGGTGATCCCCAGCTTCCGGTCCTTGACCTCCACCGCGTACGTCTCGGCGGGGGGGAGGGGTTCGCCGGAGCCCGTCCCGCCGGCCCCGGCAGGGGTCGGCGACGGCCGCGGAGGGGCGCCACCGGTCTCGTCCTCCTCCTTCCCCACCCGGGGGACCAGGCCCAGGCTCGCGTCGCCCGGGTCGTCTCCCACGACCCGGTCGAAGTCCTCCTTGCGGAAGCTGAAGACCCCCTGGGAACTCTCGGCGTAGCCTCGCAGGAAGGCGTGGGTCAGGGGGATCGCCCCGCGGGCCGCCACCAGGTCCTGGGCGTCGGCGGCGGCGTTGCGCGCCATGCGCAGCTCCACCCGGGAGGAGTAGTCGAACTGGACGATGACGACGAAGAGGAGGACGAGGACCATCACCGCCAGGATGAGGGCGATGCCGTCCTGACCCACGCGTAGGCCGTCCCGACGCGTGGTGTCGCTACGCCTCCGCATGGGGGGTTGGACGGGGCCCCGGGGGGAGAGGTTCAGCCGCCGCCGCACGCTTCTTGGCCAGGATGAAGACGTAGGCCTCCAGCTTCTCGGGGGCGCGGTCCTCCAGGACCCGGAGGACCTTGTCCAGGGGGAAGGCGTAGACGGGGCCCACCTTCACGGCCACCTTGCCCTGGACGGGGTGCAGGGTCCAGGAGCCGCCGAAGTTGCGCCGGATCAACTCGCCCAGGTAGCAGCCCATCCGGTAGAGCTCCTCGCCGGTCAGGGCGCTGAAGTAGAAGTGCTCCGACAGGAGGCGGTCCAGGTGGCGCACATTGTCCACGGTGAAGCCCATGGCGCCGCCCCGGCGCTTGTTGCAGGTGAGGATGAACTCGGTGGCGGCGCGCACCGCCTCGGGCTCCAGGTCCGAGGCCCCGCGGAGTTTCAAGGCCTCCACCAGGGCCTGGAAGCAGGCCCGGGCCTCCTCCTTCCTCCGGGCCAGGTCGCTCACCTCCGCGAGCGCAATTCCTCGATGGCCCTGGCCATGCGTTCCAATCGATCGAGGACGTCCGCGAGGACGCCGGCCGCCTCCGCGAGGAACTTCAGGAGGATGAACAGGGCGACGGCGACGGTGAGCCCCCCGGCGAGGATCACGTAGTCGGTCTTCCCCTCCGGGGCGAGGAACGGGCTCAGGGCACCGCTGAGGGCCAGGAGGGCGGTAAGGTAGGCGAAGAGCAGCACCACGTGCCCCACCTCGCGAAACCGCGCGGCACCGTCCGCGCGGGAGGCCGCTGGAGGGGGTGGACGGACGGCCACCGAGACCGGCGGCAACGGGGTGGAGGGCGGCGTGGGGGCGTTCGGCGCGAGGGTGAAGGGGCCCTCCACCGGGCCGTCGGCGGCGGGGAGTGGCCCCCCGGGGGCGCTCGCGAAGGCCGCCCCCTGCGGCGCCGGGCCCGCGGGGGGCTCCGCGGTGGCCACGAACTGGGGTGGTGCTGGCAAGGTCTCGGCCGAGCGCAGCCTCTGGCGGCCCTCCAGGTGCTCCAGGAGGCGCAGCCTCTCCATGTCCTTCAGCCTCTGCTCCTCGAGACGGGCCTTCTCCGCCTCGAGTTCCACGATGCGGCGCGCGTCCGCCTCGGTGAGGACCGTGTTGCGAGTGCCACACTGGGGACATTTGACGGTCTTGCCCTCGAGGTCGTCCGGGGCGGAGAGGACCGTCTGGCAGCTCGAGCACTCGTTCCGGATGGCCAACCTACAGGAGCTCGACCGCGACCGAGGCCAGCCGGCTTCGCTCGCTCTTGGAGAGCTGCACGTGGCCGAAGAGGTCGGAGCCCTTCATGCGCTCCACCACGTAGCAGAGGCCGTTGGAGTTGGAGTCCAGGTAGGGGTTGTCGATCTGGTAGGGGTCGCCGGTGAGGACCAGCTTCGTGTCGTGGCCGGCGCGGCTGATGATGGTCTTCACCTCGTGGGGGGTGAGGTTCTGCGCCTCGTCCACGATGAGGAACTGATTGAAGATGCTCCGCCCGCGGATGTAGGTGAGGGCCTCCATCTCGACGAGCCCGCCCGCCAGCAGGTCCTCCACCTTGCGCCCGCCATCCCCCGTCCCCTTCTGGGAACGCAGGAGGAACTTGAGGTTGTCGAAGATGGGCTGCATCCAGTGGGTGAGCTTCTCCTCCTTGGTCCCCGGGAGGTAGCCCAGGTCGCGCCCCAGCGGCATGATGGGCCTGGAGACCAGGAGTTTCTCGTAGAGCCCGTCCTTCACGGTGCGCTGGTAGCCCGCCGCCAGGGCCAGGAGGGTCTTCCCCGTCCCGGCCTGGCCCACCAGCGTCACGAGCCGCACGTCGTCGTCCAGCAGGATCTCCAGGGCGCAGCGCTGCTCCATGTTGCGAGGCGAGATCCCGGCGATCTTGGAGATATCGCCCCTGAAGGGCATCACCTCGTGGCCCTCGGCCCCGGCGCTACGGCCCAGGGCGGTGTGCTTGGGATCGGTGCGGTCGCGCAGGAGGACGAACTCGTGGGGGTAGAGCCTCTCCTCCACGTGCAGCCGCTTCTTCTCGTAGAAGTCCCGCACCTCGTCCGGGGCAGCCTGCAGCTCGCGCCACCCCAGGTAGAGCTCGTCTATGTTGACGGTCTGCTTCTCGAAGTCCATGGCGCGGATGTCCAGGGCGTCCGCCTTGATCCGCTGGTTCATGTCCTTCGATACGAACACGACCTCCTTCCCGTCCCTCGCCAGGCGGAGCGCCACCGCCAGGATGCGGTTGTCCGGGGTATTCAGGTCCAGCCCGGCGTCGGCGGGCGGCGCGGTGTGCAGGTCCACCGCGACGGTCCCGCCGGTGGCCTCGTCGACGACCACGCCCTCCCCGAGCCGTCCCCGACGGCGGAGGCGATCCAGGAAGCGGATCACCTCGCGGGCGTTCCGCCCCAGGTCCGTGCTCTCCTTCTTGAACTTGTCCAGCTCCTCGATTACGTCGATGGGGATCACGACCTGGCTCTTCCCGAACGAGCGCAGGGAATTGGCATTGTGGAGCAGGACGTTGGTGTCGAGGACGAAGGTTTTTATCATGGCGCGCGGGATTATAGCGACGGCCATGGCGTCCGGGTAGCGCCCTAGGGGCCCCTCCCGGGCGCGGTCCTTGGCCTTCCCCTACTCGATGCGTTCCTTCTTGAAGATGTCCAGGCAGGAGTTGGGCTGGAGGGTGGCCTTGCCCAGGGCTGCCCCCGCCGCCTCGTTGATCCCGCGGTCCTTCTCCGAGAGCCCCGCCGTCAGGGCCGAATAGGCGCTGGGGGGGATGCTGCCGTCCGCCTTGATCACCTCGCCCATCGCGTCGGCGGCGGCGATGCGCGCCGCGCGGCTGTTGGACGCCTCCTCGAAGATGCGCACCAGGGCCGGGACGGCCTGGCGGTCCTGGAGACGGCCCAGGGCGTGCATGGCGGGGATGCGTACCTCGTCCGGGGTGCGCTGGATCGCGTCCACCAGCGCCGGGACCGCGGTGCGAGGGGCGAAGACCGGGTGCTCCGGGTCCATCCCCGCCAGGGCCTCGGCCCCCGCGCGGGCCACCTTCACGGAGCGGGCCTTGGCGTCGCGCCGGAAGGCGTCCGTGTCGAAGACCTCGTTGAGGATGGAGCCCAGGCCGGCCCGGTCGATGTCGTCGGCGATGACCTGCTGGGCCTTGTCCGCGTAGGCCGCCTGGACCCGCCGCATGGACTTCCGGTCCGTCAGTACCACCACCGGGATGGTCTGGGTGCGGTAGTCCTCGTGGAGGGCCTCGATGATGTCGAAGGCCATCACGTCCCGCTCGTCGCGCCGCGAGAGCCCCTCGCTGACGATGATGCAGTCCTCGCTGGGGAAGGCCCTGGCGCGGGCGATGCCCGCGGCCCCCGTCTCTGCGCCGAGCGCCAGGTACTTCAGATCCCGGAGCAACCCGAGCATCTTGTTGCGGACATTGATGTCGTTCTCGATGACCAGGACCACCCGCGGCCCCGACTCCCCCAGGGCGTCGATGAGGTTGGTCACCACCAGTTCCGAATCCGAGAAACTGCGCCTGGGGGACAGGGCGGCCAGGCACTCCGCCGCCGCGTAGCGCACCCGCTTGTCGTCCTCGTACTGGAGGGCGTCCACCAGGGGCTGGGCCGGGGCCACACCTCGCGATGGGGGGGCCACGGGCCTGGGCTGGGGCCTGGGGGCCTCCCCGGGATCGGGGCGGGCCTCGGGCCTGGGGGCCGGCTCGGGCCCCGCGGGCTCCGACTCGGCGGGCGGCTCCGCCGGCTCCTCCGCGGGACGCCGCACCCGGCGACGTCGCGTCGGCGCGTCGCCACCTTCGCCCTCGTCGGGGGGAGGCAGGGGCGAACGGGCGGAGCGCCCGCCCGGGAGGTCGGCGTCGATGTCCACCTTCAGGTCCCGGATGGCCTCGATGGCCTTGACCGCCACCGGCCCCATCCCGTCCGCCATGGCCATGGCGACGGTCTGGTAGAGGAGGAGGCGCCCGCGGGAGTAATTGATGGCCCGCACCTTGGAGAGCCTGTGCTCCGCCTCCTCCAGCTCCGTGATGGCCTCGGGGGGGACCTCGGCCCCGGCGTCCCTCCGGTCCTGGCTCACCTCGAGGATGGTCTCGACCTCTGCGAGCTGGGCGTAGTGGACGCCGAGGAGCTGGGCCCACAGGGGCTCGTATGCCGGGTCCGTGGCCAGCCCGTCGTAGCAGCACTCCTCGGCCAGCTCGTCGTTGTAGGCGTACCGGGGGACGACCCGGGACTTCAGCTCCCCGTCCGTCCACTTCCACACGACGCACTCCTTGTATCGATTGACCACGATGGTGGCGTCGTCCAGGTAGTAGCGCTTGGCGTCCGCGAGGAAATACTCCTTGGCGGCCTTCAGCCGCCCCGGGTCCTCCCCGGTGACCTTCCGGAGGGAGGTCCGGGCCTCGTCCACCACGTGGGAGGAGACCCCCGGCAGCTCGGTGAGGGCCTTCAGGGGCGCCACGGCCCTCCAGTCGCGGATGTGGCCCAGGACCACCGCCGCGTTCTGCTGGGTATAGGAGTCCGGCGAGTCCAGCAGCTCGATGACCGGCAGCACCGCGTCGGAGCTCATGGCCACCAGGAGGTCGATGACCCGCACCCGGTATTCCTCCTCGCGGCGGTCCCCCAGGGCGTCCACCGCGAAGGGGACCACGTAGTGGCCCACGGTGGCGATGATCTTCTCCCGGGCCAGATACTGGGTCCGGAAGTCGCTGCTGCGCAGCTCGTCCAGGAGGTTGCGGATGCGGGTAGGGTCGGCGCGGTCCTTCTGTTCCGCCTGCTCGGCCAGGCGCAGGAGCTTGCGGGCCACCGAGGGAAGGCCCTCGTGCTCGCTGGCCAGCATCTCCACGAAAAGGGCGTAGCCCGCCTCGTCCCGCAGCTCCAGGGCCAGGTCCGCACTGGGGTCCCGGGCCAGGGCCTCTTCGAAGGCCGCGTAGGCCTCGTCGAAGCGGCCCTGCTCGAAGAGCCGGATGCCCTCCCCGAACTTCTGCCGCACCTCGGCATCCCCTTGGGCGCTGACGCGGGGTCCAGCCATGAGGGCCAGGGCGGCGACGGCGGCGGCAGCGAGGACGAGACGGCGGTGCATGCGCTTCCCTCCGGGTGCGAGGTCCTGGGTCGAGGGGCCAAGTATAGCCAGCCCGCCGTGCCCTTCAAGCGATTGAAGGTCTCCGGGCCCGGGGATACGATCCGCGGGTGCGCATCGCCTACGCGGACTGCCCCGCCGGCGTGGCCGGGGACATGCTCCTGGGGGCCCTGCTGGCGGTGGGGGTGGAGCCCGGGGCCCTCTCGGCCGAGCTGGGGAGGCTGGGTCTGGAGGGGTGGAGGCTCGAGGTCTCGCGGGTCCACCGGGGGCCCGTCCAGGCGGTCCACGTGGACGTGGTGGTGGGTGGGGCAGGGCCCGGGGCCCTCCCCCCTTCGCCCCACCTGGCGGAGGTGGAGGCGATCCTGGACGCCTCGGCACTCCGGTCCCCGGTACGGGAGCGCGCCCGGTGCGTCTTCCGGCGCCTGGCGGCCGCCGAGGCGACGGTGCACGGGGTGGGGGTCGAGGAGGTCCACTTCCACGAGGTGGGCGCCCTGGACGCCATCATCGATGTGGTGGGGACGGTGGCCGGGTTCGCCCTCCTGGGCGTGGAGGAGCTGTTCGCCTCGCCGGTGCCCCTGGGGCGAGGCACCGTGGGGACCGCCCACGGCCCGCTCCCGGTCCCCGCCCCCGCCACGGCCGAGCTCCTGCGGGGATTCCCGGTGGAGGCGGGGCCCTGCGAGGGGGAGCTCACCACCCCCACGGGCGCGGCCCTCCTCACCACCCTCGCCTCCGCCTTCGGCCCCATCCCGGCCATGACCCTGCGCGCCGTGGGCTACGGGGCCGGGAGCGCCGAGCGGGACTTCCCCAACGTCGTGCGCCTCCTGGTGGGGGACGCCCCCGAGCCGGCCCCGGCGGCGGCCGGGGTGGACCGCGTGCGGGTCCTGGAGTTCGCCGTGGACGACGCGACGGGCCAGGCCCTGGGGCACCTCCTGGAACGCTGCCTGGAGGCCGGGGCCCTGGACGTCTATGCCACCGGGGTGACCATGAAGAAGTCTCGCCCGGGGGTCCACGTCACGATCTTGGCGCCGGAGGACCGGGCCGACGCGGTGGCCCGGGTCGTCTTCCGGGAGACCTCCACCCTGGGGCTCAGGGAGCGCTGGGAGGTCCGGCGCATCCTCGAGCGGGAGACCGTCGCCGTGGCCACCCCCTACGGCGAGGTGCGGCTCAAGCTGGGACGCCTCACGGGGGAGACGGTGACCGCCTCACCGGAATACGAGGACTGCCGCCGGCTGGCGGCAGCGGCGGGGGTCCCCCTGAAGGAGGTCCAGGCCGCCGCCTCGGAGGCCTGGAGGGCCCGCTCGGGTTCGTGAGGACCTCTCCCGCGGTGTCCTTCCTCCTCGTGGCGGCGGGCCTCGCGGTCCTGGTGTGGGCCGCGGGGACCTGGGTCTCGTTCCCCTGGCCGGTGGGCCTCCTCGCGGGGGTCAACGTCGCCATGCTGGCGCTCTACGGCTACGACAAGGCCGTGGCGGGCGGTCTGCGGACGCGCGTGCCCGAGGCCGTGCTCCACCTCGTGGCGCTCGCCGGCGGTTCCCCGGCGGCCCTCCTGGGCCAGGTGGCCTTCCGCCACAAGACCCGGAAGGGGTCGTTCCGGGCCGTCTTCTGGGCCATCGTGGCCCTGCAGCTCGCGGGCGTCCTGGCGTGGTCCTGCCGGCGTTAGGAGTCGTAATACAATAACTGCGTGAAACACCGAGGCCGAGCGAGGCGGCGCGAGGCTAGGAGCGAGGAGGAGCAATAGCAACGGAGCGCTATTCCGACGACGAGCGACGACGCATCGCGCCGCCGCAGCCGGCCGAATGTAGTCAGTTATTGTTTTACGGCGACTAAG
>JACQVX010000095.1 GCA_016209495.1 Planctomycetota bacterium | reverse complement strand
GCGGGGGCAGGCGCCGTCGGGACCATCGCCACCGGGGCCGGGGCGGGGACCTTCCCCCCCGGCTCTCCGCCCATGCCCAGCGAGGAGGAGGAGGGCGAGGCCCCGGAGGGCGCGAGACGCCGCCGCGAGGAGATCGACGACATTCGCGAGGAGATCCGCTCCGCCGAGGCGGTGTCGAGCGCGGGTGTCCCGACGGCGCCGCCCGTGGAGCCGGCCGCGGCCAGGCCAGCTGGCGCGGGCGACGTGGCCGCGGCGCCCGTCGTGCCGCTCGCCGCTTGGCCCGGAGGTCCGGCGGGTGCCGGGGCCGAGGCGCCCCCCTCGCCGGCCGGGGCGCCCACCGGCGCCCAGCGGACGGCGGACGCCGGCCGCCGCCGGGCGGAGGGGTCCGCTGCCGACCTCCTGGCTGCTTCCAGCGTGCGGCCGGGGGCACCGGGCCGGAAGGAGGGGGAGTCCGTGGCGGGCCTCCTGGGGGCGGGCATCGAGCGCGCCGGCGCGCCGATCCTGCCCGTCCTTCCTCCCATCCCGAGGCTCGCGCCTTCCCTCAAGGACGCCCGCTGGAGCGCCCGCGAGGCCCGCCCCGGCGAAGGCGTCACGCTCCACGCGAAGGCGCGCCGCATCCCCGAAGGGACCGAGGCCGTCTTCCGCATCCTCCGCAAGGGGACGCGCGGCGAGGCCGACACGCCGGTGGCGGAGCTGAAGGCGGCGACCACGCAGAAGGAGGTCCTGGCCCAGTGGGTAGTGGAGTCCCCCTCCCCCTCCCACCTGGTCTTCGTGGTGCGGGCCGCGGGCAAGGAGGCCACCTCGGACACCCTCCAGGTCCGCTGATGCGCGTCCTGTTCATCCACCCTCGCTACCCCAACCAGTTCGTCCCCGTGGCCCGAGAGCTGGCCCGGCGGGGCCATCGGCCGAGCGTGCTCGTGGCCGACGAGCCTCCCGCCGGCTCCGTCCCGGAGGGGGTGGAGGTCCTGCGCTTCCAGGCCGACGGCGGGGAGACCGCCACCGGCCACTGGCTGGGCCACGCCTTCGAGACCCGGGTCCGGATCGGGAAGGGCGTCCTGGACGCCCTCCGCGGCCTGTGCGATGGGGCGGGCCGCTTCGACGCCGCGGTGGGCCACGCCGGCTTTGGGACCACCCTCTTCCTCCGCGAGGCGCTCCGCTGCCCCGTCGTCGCCTACCAGGAGCTGCCGGGCTTCCACGCGGCCCAGGCCCGGCCCGAATTCCCCCTGGCCCCGGACCAGCGCCTGCAGGCCTCGGCCTACGAGGCCCTGTCCTGCCACGCCACCCTGGCCGCGGACCTCACCGTCGTCCCCTCCGGCCACGCCCGCCTCCTCTTCCCCCCCGAGTTGCGCTCCCGCATCCGTGTCGTCGCGGAGGGTTTCCCCCTCCCGCCGCGGCTACCGCGGCGGGAGGCGCGCCGTTCGGCCCTGGGGATCGCCGACGAACGGGGAGTGCTGGGCTTCTTCGGCCGGACCCTGGAGGCGGTGCGCGGCTTCGACCGCTACCTGCAGGCGGCCGCACGGGTCCGGGGGGCGAGGCCCGACACCCTGGTCCTGGCGGTGGGGGACGAGGCCACCATCTACGGGAACGAGGGGAACCACCTGGGCGCGGGGGGGTACACGGCCTGGGCCCTGGGCAGGGCAGGCCTACGACGGCAGGAGGTCCTCTTCAGGCCCCAGTTGCCCCGGGAGGACTTCCTCGCCCACCTGGCCGCGACCGACGTGGCCCTCTTCCCCACCTTCGAGGGGGCCGCCAACTGGGGCGTCTTCGAGGCCATGGCCGCGGGCGTGGCGGTGGTGGCCTCGGATCGGGCCTACCTCCCGGAGCTGATCCAGGACGGCGTCGACGGGCTGCTCTGCGACCCGCGGGACGTGGACGGCCTGGCCCGGCGCGCCCTGGACCTCCTGGGGGACCCGGCTCGCCGCGAGGCCCTGGGCGAGTCCGCCCGACGCCGCATCGCGGAGCGCCACTCGGTGGAACGCTCCACGGACCTCTACCTGGAGGTGCTGGAGGAGGCCCGCTCCGCCGGCCCCGCGGCGGGCCCGGCGGCGCCGCCGCCCATCCCCATCGCCCTGGACGTGGAGCTGGCCACACCCTGCAACGCCGCGTGCGTCATGTGCCCGCGGGAGGCCATCACCCGCCCCTCGGACCTCATGACCCTGGACCTCGCCCTGCGCCTGGCGGCCCAGATCGGCTCCTACGCGCGGGCCTTCCCGGAGCGGCCGTTGACCATCTTCCTCGCGGGGATGGGCGAGCCCCTCCTGAACCCCCACGCGGAGGCCTTCGTCCGCGCGGTCAAGGCCGAGGTCCCCTCCGCCCAGGTCCGCCTGGTCACCAATGGGGCCCGGCTCGGCCGCGAGCGCCTGGACGCCCTCATGGCGGCGGGCCTGGACCACGTGAACGTCTCGTTCAACGGCACGGACGGCGAGGCCTACCGCCGGATCATGGGGGGGCTGGAGCGGGACGTGGTCCTGCCCCGGGTGGAGGACGCCATCGCACGCTGGCCCGGCCGCGTGGGGGTCTCCTGCGTCCTGGTGGGCGAGCTGTCCGGCCGCGAGGAGGAGGTCCGGGCCTTCTGGCGCGAGCGGGGCGTCGAACCGCTCCTGGTGGCCACCCACTCGCGAGGCGGCCACCTGGACGACCCGGCGGTCCACCGGCCTCGCCCCCCCCGGACGGACGCGGCCCCGGGCTGCCGGATCTTCTCGCTCAGCAACTTCGTCGCCCACGACGGCAAGGTCCTCTCCTGCTGCCACGACCTCCGGGGGGAGAACGTGGTGGCGGACCTGGCCGCCGGGGACGACCTCCTGGATGTCCTGGACCGCAAGGCGGAGGTGGCCCGGCGCGGGACCTGGTATCCCCTCTGCGCCTCCTGCGACGACGAGGGGCGCTACGCCTGAGCGAGCGCCCCCGGCCTACTCCCCCAGGGCCTCCAGGACCCGGGAGAGGGGGACCACGGAGGTGGCGCCCTCGCGCAGCTTGCCGGCCACCATCCCCAGGCAGGCCCCATCCAGGGCCAGGCAGGGGGCACCCTCGAGTCCCGCCAGGTCCAGGAGGGCCACCTCGTGGCCCCGCCGCGAGGAGGCCGTGAGCCTCCCCGGGACGCCCACCACCTCGATGACCCCGCCGACGGCGGAGCCGCAGCCCAGGACCGCCACCGTGACGCCGGGCTCCGGCTCCTTGGGGACCTCCTGGTCCACCACCGCCCCCGGGGCGAGGCCCGTGGCCACCAGCGCCACGTCCCCTGGACCGCGGCCCTGCACCGCCACCGAGAGGTCCACGGGCTTCGCGTCCCAGAGGATCCGCGCCGTCTCCTTGCGCGCCTCGCTGTCGGAGGCGATGCCGATGACCGCCTCGGAGCGCAGCGTGGCCACCTGCTGGAAGACCAGCCGGTCCCCCTCCTCCCTGGCGGCCCATACGTCGATGCGCGACTGCATCGGGATGGGGGTCTCGCCCATCTTGCTGAACCAGGCCATGGCCTGGGCATCGAACTTCCAGGGCTGGACCACGTGCTTGGCCGTGGCCACGGTCCCGTCCCGGCTGATGAAGAAACCCGCCCCCGCCCCCTCGGCGATGACCACCTCCCGGCGGGTGCTGGGCTCCTCGAAGTAGACCACCGTACGCAGGTAGACCAGCGCCTGCCAGTAGCGCTGCCGCAGGGCCTGGAGGCGCAGGGCCTCCTGGTCCACCTCCTTCCCCAGGGCCGCGATCTCGATCTGGATGCGCGCGCGCTCCGCCTCCTTCTCCGTGGCGGCGAGCCTGGCCTCCAGCTCCTGCCGGCGGCCCTCCCGATCGGCGAGAGCCTGCTCGAGGGTGGCCTGCTGCTCCAGGAGGGCCGTCCGGTCCGCGTCCCAGCGCTCCGTGAGACGGGTTCGCTCCCGCGCGGCGTCCTTCACGAGCTGCTGGTACTTGTCCCGGTACTCCTCGTAGAGCCGGCGCTGCTCCTCCACCTGGGCCGCCAGGGTCGCGCGCTCGTCCTCGGCCACCCGCTCGGCGGCGGCCCGCCACTTCGACGCGGCGGCGTCGAATCCCTCCCGGGCACCGGCCCAGTCCCCGTCCTTCAGGGCCCGCTCGCCCCCCTCCCAGGCGGCCACGGCCTCGCCCCAGACCGCCACGGCGCGCTCGGCGGCCCCGGCCGCCTCGGCCCCCGAACGCTCCTTCAGGGCCACCGCGCGCGAGGCCTCCGCGGCCTGGCGTCGTCGACCCGAGGAGGCCACCAGCGACCACGCCACCCCGCCGGCCACCCCGAGCAGCAGGACCGCCACCAGGACCCAGGTGCCCCGCCTCCAGCGCCGGTGCGTGTCCTTCAGGGCCATGAACTCCAGGGTGCGTTCCCCGGGGCCCTCGGGCTCCTCCTCCTCGGGTTCCGTCTCCTCCAGGCCGATGCGGACCTGGGGTCCCCCCTCGCCGAACTGGACCACGTCCCCCGGCGCCAGGGGGGCCTGGGTGACGCGCCGCCCGTTGACGAAGGTCCCGTTGCGGGAGCCCACGTCCATGACGAAGCACTGCTGGCCGTCGCACAGCAGGTCCGCGTGGCGGGAGGAGACCGCCAGGTCGTGCTGGGGGTCGAAGGCCAGGTCGTTGCCCGCGCCCCGCCCCACGTGGACCGTGGCCACGTCCTCGAAGGTCTGGACCTCGCCTCCGCGCGAACCGCTCAGGTGCTCGATCTGGATCCGCATGAGACCTCCTGGCCGGCAGGGCCCGTCCGTCTTAGTCGCCGTAAGACCATCACTGCTACATTCGGCCGGCTGCGGCGGCGCGATGCGTCGTCGCTCGTCGTCGGAATAGCGCTCCGTTGCTATTGCTCCTCCTCGGTCCTAGCCTCGCGCCGCCTCGCTCGGCCTCGGTGTTTCACGCAGTGATTGTCTTACGACTCCCTAGGCCCGCGGCAGCTTGATGGCCACCGTGGCGCCCCGGCCCGGGCTCGCCGTCACCGTCACCTCGCCGCCGTGGCGCCGGGCCGCCTCCTCGACCGCGGGCGGGGGGACCACCTCGGCCGCGCCGCCCCAGGAGCCGCGGACCTCCAGCCGGACGAAGTTGCCGCCCGCCGTGGTGGTGAGCCATACCTCCTCGCCCTCCCCCGCCCCCTCGAGGGCGTCCAGGACCAGCTCCAGGAGGGCCTGGCCCAGGACCCCGGGCCACAGGGGGGCCTCGGCCGCCTCGGCGAAGGAGGTCCTGAGGGTCGCGCGGCCGCCCGCGGCCATGGAGGCCACGGCCGCGACGGTGCGCCCCAGCTCGCTCGCGTCGGAGCGACCACGCCGCTCCTTCTCCAGACGGAGGAAGCCGCGCAGGAGCGCGACGGCCTCCCGCGTCCGGCCCGCCTCCCGGCGCCCCGTCTCCACCGCGTTGGCCAGGCCGTCGAGCATGACCTCCAGGGCCAGGTCCCGCCTCAGGCCCTCGATGCGGCGGCGGTCCCGGTCCGGGAGACCCTCCAGGGGAAGCGCGCCGTAGGCGTCCAGGAGGATCCCCAGGTCGCCCACCCCGTCGGCGACGGTCCGCATGGCCTCGTCCACCGCCCGGACCGGGGAGTTGAGCCCCTCCGCCAGGGCCGCCGCCAGCCGCCCGAGGACCGCCGGAGGCCCCCCGGAGGCCGGGGTGGGGGCGGGGCCGCCCGTCGCCGCCGGCGCGGCCTGGGGGGCGGCCCCTCCGGCCAGCTCCTCCACCTGGCGGCGCAGCTCCCGCGCGATCCCATCGGCCCGGGCGAGCCTTCGCTCGTAGTCGCGCGCCGTGTCCTCGCGTGCCGATTCCCGCTCGCGCAGGGCATGGTCCCGCGCCGACTCCAGGGCCGCCACCTCGTCCTCCAGGGCCGCGACCCGGGCGCGCCCCTCCTGCCGGACCCTCTCCAGCTCCCGCTGCAAGTCCTGGGCCGCCTCGCCGGCCCCCAGGGCCGCGAGGGCCGCCGCCAGGCGCTCCCGGTCGTCCCGGAGCGAGGAGAGCCGGGGCTCCTCCACCGTCAACCCCGTCTCCACCTCGTCCCGCTCCGCCTCCAGCTCGCCCCGCCGCGTCGCGCGGGCCGCCGGGTCGCGCACGCTACCGTCGGTGGCCTCCAGCTCCCGGGCGATGGCCTCCCGCCGCGACCGGAGCTGGGCGGTGCGTTCCAGGGAGGCCGCGATGCGGTCCTCCTTGGCCGAGAGCGAGGCCTCGAGCTGGGCCCGCTTCTGGCGCAGCGCCTCGGGCTCGACGGCGCCGGGCCGCGCCGTGGCCGCCATGACCTCCAGGGCCAGCCGCTGGCTCTCCGACTGCTCGGCGCGCCGGTCGAGCTCCCCGATGCGGAGCAGGTGCTCCCGCCCACGGTTCTCCAGGTCGAAGGCCCGCCGCGCCAGCTCGTCCCGCTCGGAGGCAAGGGCCTGCAACTCCCCCTGGAGCTCGCCCAGCTTGCGGTTATGGGCGCGCAGGAGCTTCTCCCGCCCCGCCACCGCCTCGTCATGGGCGCTCTGGACCTCCGAGAGCCGCCGCTCGAGGCCGCGGGCGGCGACGCCCAGGGTCTCCTTGTCCTTCTTGAGCGCGGCGAGGCGCTCCTCCAGGGCCGCCACCTCGGACCGCAGCCGTTCGTTCTCCTCGGCCTGCCCCGCATGGATATCGCGGATCTCCCGCAGCCGCTCCCGCACCCGTTCCCCCACGGTGGCGTCCATCTGCTCCGAGACCCGCTGGTGGAGCCCCTCCACCTGGCGCAGCCGCTCGGCCTCCACGTTCAGGTCGAAGATGCGCGCGTCGCCTTCCTCCACCTCCGTCCCCAGGCGCACCACCTCGGCCTTCAGGCTCGCGACCTCGTCGTGGAGGCGCCGCTCCCTCTCCGCGTGATCGAGCTTGAGGGCGTCCAGGGCCCGGGCGTCCTCCATGCGGAGGTCGGCGAGCTCCTCCACGCGCTGGCGAGAGGAGTCCACCTCGCGCTGGAGCCCCACGGCCTCCTGGACAAGGCGGCCCCCCTTGGCCTCCTCCTCGTCGCGGCGTCGGGCCAGCTCGTCCAGACGCGCGCGCAGCCCGTCGGCCTCCAGGCGGGCCTCGTCCCGCTCGGCCCTGAGTTCCCCGTCCCGCCTCGCGGCCTGGGCCGAGGACGCCTCCGCGCGGCGCTCGGCCGTGTCCGCCTCGTCGCGCAGGCGGGCCTCCAGCTCGGCGACCCGTCCCCGGAGGCGCGAGGCCTCGACCTCGGCCGCGCCATGGCGGCGCTCCAGGTCCTGGGCCCGATCGAGGAGCTCCCGCTGCCGATCCGGCACCGCGGGCGCGCTCGGCGGCGGCGGGCGGACCGGCGGTTCCACCTCCGCGCGCGGGGCGGCCGGACGGGGAGGCGGCAGTGCGATGGAGACGGACTCGCCGGAGAGGACCGCGTCCTCGATGACGGCCTCCAGCTCCCGGGTGTTCCGGGGGGCCTGGGGCGCGGGCCGGGTCGGGACCTGGGGACGGACGCGGGGGGAGGGGCCGGGT
>JACQVX010000099.1 GCA_016209495.1 Planctomycetota bacterium | reverse complement strand
GGGCGGGGGCGTGGCGGTGGGGGGGGCTGCGGTCGAGGCCGTGGGCGCGGGCGTGGCCGCGCGCGCGGGCGTGCGCGCGGGCGTGCGTGCGGACGTGCGTGCGGACGTGCGTGCGGACGCGGGCGCGGGCGCGGGCGTGGCCGTGGGCAAGGCCGTGCGCGCGGGCGTTGTCGCGCGCCCGGGTCGCGCCGCCGGGGCCGAGGTCAGCAGGTGCCCCAGAAGGACCCCCGTGGTCAAGGCCAGCACGGGGACGAGGAGGCTACGGCCGCCGCCCACCCTCCATCGGCGGTGCGAATCGAGCTCGCTCACCCGCGGATCCGCACGTGGAAATGGTTGTCGTGGTTCGGCCACGGCTGGGTGTGGCGGGTCTGACGGTCGTTGAAGAAGATCATCGTCACGGGCAGTTCCGCCACCACCAGGTCGAGCAGACCCTGGGTTCGCGCGCGGCTGTACGCACCTTGTCCTATCGTCACCGGGGCCTCCTGGCCGTCGCCCCGCACGGGACGGACGTCCACGTCGACGCCCAGGCGGTGGCTCGCGTGGCCGGCCATGGGCCCGCCCCGGGCGTAGGAGACATCGCCCACGCCGAGGCGCGGGCCGCGCCGAGTCGCCCAGCGGCGGCCGATGCGCTCCAGACCGTAGACCAGCCGTGGCGTGCCCCAGCGGTTGCCGGCGGGGGAGTAGGTGTAGAATCCGGGCCCCGCGGCGGCGAGCTGGATGAATCCCGCCGTCGAGGTGGGCCGAGCGCCGGCCGCCGGGGCAGCGGCCGGAGAGGGCGCCGACGCCGTGGTCGGCGCGGCGCCGGGGTCCACGCGACGTAGCCACGCCCCGTGGGCCCAGGCGAGGCCTCCGCCCCAGGGGATGCGGCGCCAGGCCCCCTGGGCCCCCACCACCTGCACCCTGTGGCCCCGGTAGACGAGGCCCAGGGAGCGGTAGCGGGTGTCGGGGCCGCTACGGACGTGGAGGGCGCTGGCGGTGACCTCGGCGGTCCAGGTCGAGCCGTGGCCCCGGGCGGTCTCGGCCAGACCGAGCAGGGCGACGAGCGCCCACGCCCCTATGCGGGTCTTTCCCTGCATGGGAGACTCCTTCTCCCTTCCCTCCATAGAGGAATAGCCGCCCGCGTTCCCTTTCGTGCAGGGAGGACCGCGACGGCGGAGGGAGCGGTCAGAGGCCGGGCGTGGCGGGGGGCAGGGCGTGGGGGACGCGGGGATCGAGGGGAGCCCAGGGGGACCGGCGGTTCTCGGTGCAGCGCTGCTCGGCCCGGAGCGGGCCCAGGGCCGAGGCCGGGGACTCGCCGGTCTCGATGCGCCGCTGGACGCGGATGATCCCATCGATGAGGTTCTCGGGCCGCGGGGGGCAGCCGGGGACGTAGACGTCCACCGGGATGAACTGGTCGATGCCCTGGACCAGGGTATAGGTGTCGAACACACCCCCGCTGGAGGCGCAGGCCCCCATCGAGATGACCCACTTGGGTTCGGGCATCTGCTCGTAGATGCGGATGAGCACCGGCATCATCTTGATGCTCACACGGCCGGCCACGATGAGCAGGTCGGACTGACGGGGGCTGAAGCGCAGGACCTCGGCCCCGAAACGGGCCAGGTCGTACTTGCTGGCCGCCGTGGCCATGAACTCGATGGCGCAGCAGGCCGTGCCGAAGGGCATGGGCCAGAGCGAATTCTTGCGCGCCCAGTCGACCAGGCGGCCGATGCGCGTGGTGTAGACGAACTCGTTCAGCTCTTCGACGAAGGCCATGGGTCCTTCACTTCAGTTGGAGAGAAGCCGCTCCTTGGTCCACACGAACTCCTCCCTGCGGGTGCCGACCGGATAGAACTTCGGAGTGAGCTCGATGGCGTCGCAGGGGCAGGCCTCCTCGCAGTAACCGCAGAAGATGCAACGGAGCATGTCGATGTCGAAGACCCGGGGGCGCTTGTCCCGATCCGGCCACTCGGCCGGCGCCTCCTCGGCCACGATGGTGATGCAGCGCGAGGGGCAGACGGTGGCGCAGAGGAAGCAGGCCACGCAGCGCTCGCGGCCCAGCTCGTCCTTGTTGAGCCGGTGGGTTCCGCGCGAACCCCGAGGGACCGGCGGCAGCACCTCCGGGTATTCCAGCGTCACCTTGCGCCGGAAGACGTGCCGCAGGGTGATGGACAGGCCCTTCAGGATGGCGGGCAGGTAGATCCGGCGCCAGAGGCCCACCGCTACAGCCTCGCGTACTGGGGACCGCCCCCTCCCTCGGGGGTGACCCAGGTGATGATCTGGTAGGGGTCCTTGATGTCGCAGGTCTTGCAGTGGACGCAGTTCGAGGCGTTGATCTGGAGCCTGCGGGACCCGTTCTCCTGCACCATCTCGTAGACCCGGGCCGGGCAGAAGTGCTCGCAGGGATTCCCGAACTCCCGGGTGCAGCGTTCGACGCAGACCCCCGTGTCCGCCACCCGGAGGTGGACGGGCTGGTCCTCCTCATGGGTCGTTCCGCTGAAGTAGACGTCCTTCAGCTTGTCGAAGGTGAGGCGGTCGTCGAATCGGGCGCGCTCCGGGGGCGCCCCTGCCCGATCCACCTTCCGCAGGGCCCCGTGGTCCGTGAAGCGCGGCGTCATGGGGTCGAACAGGCCACGCCCTCCGGTGGCCATCTGCAGCCCGGCGTGGACCAGGCCAAGCCACAGGCCGCGCTGCATCCCCTGGTGGAAGTTCCGGACCTTCCAGAGCTCCTCCCGGGCCCAGGAGGCCTGGAAGAGATCCTCGTGGCGGCGGAGCTGTCCCCCGTCGTAGCGGTCGGCGGCGAGGGCCTCGGCGCAGGCCTCTGCGGCCATGGCCCCGCTCTTCATGGCCAGGTGGACGCCCTTCAGGCGCATCGAGTTCAGGAACCCGCCCGAGTCCCCGGCCAGGAGGAAGCCGTCGCCCCAGAGCCGGGGCATGGCGTAGTAGCCACCCTCGGGGATGGCCTTGGCCCCGTAGGAGACCACCTCCCCGCCCTCCAGGATGGCCGCCAGCCAGGGGTGCATCTTGAATCGCTGGAAGGCCTCGTGGACATCCAGGTGCGGGTCCTGGTAGTCCAGGCCCACCACCAGCCCCACGGAGACGTGATCCTCGGCCATCCCGTAGACGAAGCCGCCCCCGAAGGTGGCGCCGTCCAGCGGATAGCCCATGGTGTGGACCACATGTCCCGCCGGGCAACGGCCGCCGGGCACCCGCCAGACCTCCTTCACGCCGGTCGAGTAGTTCTGCGGGTGCCGGCCGGCGTCCAGCCCGAGCCGCCCGATGAGCTGCTTGGCGCAGGAGCCGCGCGGCCCCTCGCAAAACACGGTCACGCGGGCGCGCACGTCCATGGGGGGCTCGTAGTTCGCCTTGGGCCGGCCCTCCCGATCCACCCCCTTGGCCCCGGTGCGCACCCCCGCCACCCTTCCATCCTCGTAGAGGACCTCGGCCGCGGGGAAGCCGGGGTAGACATCCACCCCCAGGGCCTCGGCCTGGGCGGCGAGCCAGCGTACCAGCTTGCCCAGGGACACCACATAGCAACCGTCGTTGCGCAAGGGTGGCGGGGTGAAGGGCCCCCGGATCCGGTGCCGCCGCGTGAGGAAGAGGACCTCCTCGCCAGTCACCGGACCCTCCAGGGGCGCCCCCCGCTCCAGGAAGTCGGGTATGAACTCCCGGAGCGCTCGGGGGTCCAGTATGCATCCGGAGATGCCGTGGGCACCCACCGGGTCGCCCTTCTCCAGCACCATGATGGTCCTCGCCCCCAGGGACCGCTCGTCCACGAGGCGCGCGAGCCGGATGGCCCCGGAGAGGCCGGCCGGGCCCGCCCCGACGAAGAGGATATCCACCTCGAGGGTCTCGGGCTCCATGCGAGCGGCTACTCGCCAGCGACGGCGGGCGCCATCGCGTCGGGCGCATAGGGGGGGCGGTCGGCGCTGCGAACGGGCTGCTTGACGGCGTAGGTCTGCTTCTGGGGCCACTGGGAGAGCTTGTAGGGCAGGTCGCCCGAGCCCACGGTGATGCACTCCTTAATGCAGACGTCCTCGCAGAGGCGGCACCCCACGCAGTTCTTGACGATCACCTCGGCCACCGTGTCCGACATGTTCAGGCCGTGGACGTCCACCTCGGCGTCCTCCCCGAACTTGCGGGGGTCGGGCTTCATCCGCAAGGCGTCGAAGGGGCAGATGTCGACGCAGAACGTGCAGCCGGTGCAGGACTCCTCGTCCACGGCGGCCTTGGGGATCTGCTTGGCCGCCAGGTGGCCGACGAGCTGGCCGAAGCTGTCCTGGATGGCGTCATAGGGGCACCAGATCGCGCAGGTGTTGCAGTCGATGCAGAGCTGGGGGTCGATGAAGTACATGCGCTTCTTCTGCCCCCAGATGGCGTCCGTGGGGCACTTGATCTCGCAGATCGTGCAGCCGGTGCACTTGTCCGTGATGAAATAGGACATGCGCTAATCCTCGGCGGGGGGGGGAGGGCTTTGATCCTCCCTCATCCCAGTAGCCGGTCCAGGCGGGAGCGCAGGTCCTCCTCGCCCACCAAGCCGATGACCTTGTCCACCACCTTCCCGCCCTTGAAGAAGAGGACCGTGGGGACGCTCATGATCCCGTAGCGCGCCGCCACGTCTCCGCTCTCGTCCACGTCCAGGCCGTAGACCCTGGCGCGGCCGTCGTACTGGTGGGCCACCCGCTCCACCGTCGGCGCCAGGGCCTTGCAGGGGCCGCACCAGGTGGCGTTGAAGTCCACCATCACCGGGAGGGGGGACCGGAGGACGTCCGCGTCGAAGTTCGTATCGGTGACCGGCGGAATCGCTGCCATGGCTTCTCTCCCATAGTTTAGCAAGCCTCATCCATCGAAACCAGGAACGCCCGGCGCCTCCCCCTGCATGGACCGGGCGGCCTCGGCGTCCACGAGGTCGCTGTGGCAGGCGCCGCGCCGCCCCGGGAAGGCCCCCACCCGCTCCCGGACCCGCTCGGCCGACCGCCGGGCCGGTCCCGTGGCGTAGGCGGCGTCCTTCCCGCTGGCGAACTCCGCGATCTCCTTGCTGATCCGGACGCTGCACCAGTCGTGGCCGCACATGGCGCAGAAGTCCGTGTCCACGGGCAGGCCCTCGTCGTGATAGGCCCTGGCCAGTTCCGGGTCGAAGGCGAGATCGAAGTGCCGCTGCCAATTCAGGGCGGCGCGGGCCTTGGTCAGCTCGTCGTCGCGGTCCCGCGTCCCCGGGATCCCCAGGGCCACGTCGGCGGCGTGGGCGGCGATCCGGTAGGCGACGCAGCCGGCCTTGACGTCGTCCATCCCGGGGAGCCCCAGGTGCTCCTTCGGGGTGACGTAGCAGAGCATCGCGGCCCCGTGCCAGGCGGCTGCGGTGGCGCCGATACAGCTCGTGATGTGGTCGTAGCCCGGGAAGACGTCCGTCACCAGCGGACCCAGGACGTAGAACGGGGCCCCGTGGCAGAGGCGGCGCTCCAGTTTCATGTTGAACTCGATCTGATCGAAGGGGACATGGCCCGGCCCCTCGACCATGACCTGCACCCCCTTGCGCCAGGCCCGCTCCGTCAGCTCCCCCAGGACCTCCAGCTCCGAGAGCTGGGCGGCGTCGGTCGCGTCGGCCAGGCCCCCGGGCCGCAGGCCGTCGCCGATGGAGAAGGTCACGTCGTGGCGGTGGAGGACCTCGCAGACCTCGTCCCAGAGGGTGTAGAGGAGGTTCTGCCGCCCATGGTGCAGCATCCAGCGGGCGAGGAGGGCCCCGCCCCGGCTCACGATCCCGATGAGCCGCCCGCGCACCAGCGGGAGGTGCTCCCGCAGGGTCCCCGCGTGGACCGTGAAGTAGTCCACCCCCTGCCGCGCCTGGTGCTCCAGGGTGGCCAGGACGCGCCGCTCGTCCAGGGCCTCGATGGGGCTCCCCACGATCATGGAGTAGATGGGCACCGTCCCCACGGGCACCGGCGCGGCGTCCACGATGGCCTGCCGGGTGGCGTCCAGGTCGCCTCCCGTCGAGAGGTCCATGACCGTATCGGCCCCCCAGCGCACGGCCCAGCGCATCTTCTCCACCTCGGTGGCCGTGCCGCTGGAGACGGGCGAGGCCCCCAGGTTGGCGTTGACCTTGGTGCGGGAGGCACGGCCAATGGCCATGGGGTCGAGGCCGCGGCCCAGGTGGTGGAGGTTGGCCGGGATCACCATGCGCCCGGCGGCGACCTCGTCGCGCACCGCCTCCGGCGAGAGGTGAGGCTCGCGCTCGGCGACCCGCCGCATGGCCGGGGTCACCCGGCCCAGCCTCGCATGGTCGAGCTGCGTGATGGGCGTGAAACCTTCCGGGGGCTCCCAGCGCGCCCCCACGCGGCGCCAGTCCTGGGGCATGAAGTCCCAGGCCGTACGCCCCGAGGGGGCAGGCATCCCGGGGGAATCCGGTGAACTGTAGGCCAGCGGGCCCCCGACGTCGGCGGGGCGCGCCAGGCTGCCGGGTCCGGTGCCCTGCCGCAAGGTGGAGGGGTGGCCGCCAGCCGGGGGCAGGCCGAACCGGGCGAGGACCTCCGCCGCCGATGCCTCTCGGGCGCTCACGTGCTGAAGGACTGGCCGCAGCCGCAGCCGCCGGTGGCATTGGGGTTCTGGACGAGGAAGCCCGAACCCTCGAAGCCCTCGTGGTAGTCCACCTGGGAGCCCTTCACGAACTCCAGGCTCTTGGGGTCCACCACCACCTGCAGACCGTCGAGGCAGAGGACCTGATCGCCGTCCCGCCGGTCGTCGAACTTGAACCCGTAGGACATGCCGGAGCAGCCTCCGCCTGTCACGTAGACGCGGAAGGGCTTCTCCTGGTAGCGAGGGTCGGCCCTCTGGAAGCCCTTGACCTTCTCGATGGCCTTCGAGGTCAGCGAGATCATGCGCGCACCTCCTTCGTCGCCCCGGGGACCTCCTCCGCGGGGAAGACCGGGGCGAGACGCATCAGGCGCCCCACCACCTCGCGGAGTCGATCCAGGGTCGTATCGATGTCCCCTTCGGTCGTGTCGCGGCCCAGGCTGAAACGCACCGACCCGTGGATGGCGGTGCTCGGCACCCCCATGGCGGCCAGGACGTGGGAGGGATCCGTGTTGCCGGCCTGGCAGGCGGCCCCGGTGGAGACGCAGACCCCCAGACGGTCCAGGGAGAGGAGGATGGCCTCCCCCTCCAGCCGCCGGAAGGAGACGTTGCTGGTGTTGCAGAGCCGCGCACGGCGGTCGCCGTTCACCTGCACGTCCTCGAAGGCCTCCAGGATCCCCTCCTCCAGCCGGTCCCGGAGGGCGCGCACCCGCTCCCGTTCCGCCTCCAGGTCGCCCAGGGCCAGCCCTGCCGCCACCCCCAGCCCCACCAGGGCCGCCACGTTCTCCGTGCCCCCGCGGCGGCCGCGCTCCTGATGCCCCCCGCGGATGAGGGGCTCCCAGGGGAGCCCGCGACGGAGGTAGAGGACGCCGGTGCCCTTCGGTCCGTGGACCTTGTGGCCGCTCACCGCGGCGCTGTCGATGGGTCTCCCGGCGAGGCGCAGGGCCTCCCGCCCCGCGGCCTGGACGCAGTCCACGTGGAGGCTCACCCCGCGGCGCCGGCAGACCTCGCCGATGGCGTCCACCGGGAACAGGACGCCCGTCTCGTTGTTCGCGTACATGGCCGTGACCAGGACCGTGTCCCCCCGCAGGGCCTCCTCCACCTGGGTCGGGTCCAGGCGTCCCCCCGCGTCCACCTCGAGCCAGGTCACGCGATAGCCCCGGCGCTCCAGGGTCCTGAGCGGCTCGATGACCGCCGGGTGCTCGACCCGGGTGGCGACCAGGTGGCGCCGGTCGGGGCGTGCCGCGCATACCCCGAGGATGGCCGCCGAGTCCGCCTCGGTGCCCCCGCTGGTGAAGACGAGGTCCAGGGGGTCGGCCCCCAGGAGGAGGCCCACCCGCGCGCGGGCCTCCTCCAGGGCGAGCCGCAGGCGCGACCCGAACGTATGGACGCTGGAGGGATTCCCGTAGCACTCGCCCAGATAGGGGCCCATGGCCTCGCGGGCCTCGGGGGCCAGCGGGGTGGTGGCGTTGTGGTCCAGGTAGATCCGCCGCATGCGTCACTCGCCCTCGCGCTCACGCCGGGCCAGCATCGCCTCGATGTCCGCACGGCAGGTCTGGCAGCCGCCGCAACCGCCCGTGAGCCGAGTCACCTCCTCCACCGTCCGCAGCCGGTGCGTGCGGATGACCGCCTCCAGCCTCCTGCGGCTCACCTTGAAGCAGCAGCACACCAGCTCGTCCGGGGTGGATCGCTTCCAGGTGAGTCCCATGGAGACTGCGGGATTATAGCAGGGCCCGCACGACGCGCTAGAATGCCGCGTGCATGATCGCGGTCCTCTCGGACGTGGCCGCTCGTTTCGGGGTGGGCTACGTCCTCGCCCATGCGCTCTGCCGGCCCGATGAGGCCGGCCGCCGCTTCGCCCGGTTCACCGCCCTCGTGGTCCTCGCCAGCCTGGGCCTGGTCCTCGCCCTCCCGCCCCACGGCCTCACGACCCCCCCGCTGGGGGGCGCGGCCCTCGTCCTCTCGACCGGCCTGGCCCTCCTGGCGGAGCGCCTGTGCGCCCTGCGGAGGAACGGGGGCGAGCACGCGGTGGCTGCCGCCGCTGTGGCGGGGACCGTGGGGATCTTCGCGCAGGGCCTGGGGACCGCGGGGCGGTCTCTGGCGGGCTTCAGCGCCCTATCCGGGGCCCTGGTCCTGGGGGCCGTGTTCCTCGCCATGATCCTGGGCCATTTCTACCTGGTCGTCCCGAAGCTGGCCATCGCCCCGCTCCAGCGCAGCATCCGGCTCCTGGGGATCGGCCTGGCCACGCGGACGGTGGTCCTGGGGATCGTCCTGGTCATGGCGGGGCCGCCGGCCGAGGCCCTCTGGCGGGGGGAACTCGTCTTTTTCGCCCTGCGCGTCCTCTTCGGGCTGGCGGCCCCCGCGGTCCTCGCCTGGATGGCCTGGGAGGGCGCGCGCCTCCGCGCTACCCGGAGCGCCACGGGGATCCTCTACGGGGCCTGCGTGCTGGTGCTGGCCGGTGAGGGGGCGGCGGTGGCCCTGGCCCACGGGACCGGGGTGCCCATCTAGTGGGGCCCTGGCTGGTATGGCGCTGTCCGCGGTGCGAGGTCCGGCGCGCGTCACCCCTGGACGGGGCGGGGCCGCCCCCCTGCGCCTCCTGCGGTCTGGCGTTCCCCCTCGGTCCGCTCCGGTCGGGCGGGGGTTGCCCGGTGTGCGGTTCGGAGACCTCCTACCGCCACCGGGACTTCAACCGCTACCTCGGCATCGCCCTGGTGGTGGGGGCGGGCCTCCTGGACCTGGCCCTCGAGACCCTGCCGCTCTGCCTCGTCCTCATGAGCGCCCTGGACCTCGTCCTGTTCCGCTGGCTGCCCGAGGTGACGGTGTGCTATGGCTGCGAGGCCATCCTTCGAGGGGCGCCACCGGGAGCGGAGGTCGGGGCCTTCGACCTGGAGGTGGCCGAGCGCGAGCGTCTCGCGTCCGCCCGGCGGGTCTGGGAGAGACTTCAGTCGGAGCCTCCCGCCGGCAGCCGGTCGATATAGACCTCCAGTTCGTGCATGAGGTCCATGTTCCTGCGGACCGCGCGGCGCGCCAGGGCGAAGGCCGCCAGGTTGAGCCCCAGCGCCGCGCAGGCCACGGAGCCGTGGACCCAGGGGGCCACCGCCCCGGTGTCCGCCCCGCCGCCCAGGACGGTGGCGGCGATGGTCCCCAGGGCCCCGGCCATGGCCCAGGGGAAGGCCGCGAACTTGAGCTCGCGGCTGCGCCGGTGGAGATCCGCCGGGAAGCGGTGGGCCAGGCAGTTCTCCTTGATATAGCGCCCGGAACCCAGGAAGTAGATGAAGACCAGGGCGTGGCACAGGACCGTGTAGATGGCGGTGAAGACCCCACCCCAGACGTGCCAGGTGAAGTCCCCCCCGGGACAGGGCAGGAGACCGTACCCCAGGGCCCCCGTGGCGAAAAAGAGGAGCACGTGCCAGAAGGCAAGGCCGAGTAGGATTCCGTCCACTGCGGGGGATTCTAGTCCAGCGTGATGGGGCTGGACAGGGGAAGGAGGCACTGCGTGGCCAGGAAAGACGACACCATGCCGGACCCCATGCGGAAGCGGGAACTGCTCTACGGGCCGAAGGTCGCGGGCGAGGACCCCACGGGGCTCGGCGACCGGTTCCGGGGGGCGGGGCGGCTGGCTGAGGCCCTGGAGTTCTACATCCGGGCGGGGGATCGGGTGCGGGCGCAGGGGCTCCTCCAGCAGGCGGTGGAGCAGGGGGACGCCTTCCTGGTGGAGCGCGCCGGCGCGGCCTTCCCGGACCTGGTGGACCCGGACCTTCGCCGGCGCGCCGCGCGAGCTGCCGAGGGGGCCGGCAAGTGGCGCTACGCGGCGACCCTATACGAGAAGGCGGGCGACGCGGAACTCGCGGCCCAGGTCCGGGCGCGGTTCGCGCCGGCCGTCGAGCCCCTCGACACCTGACGGTCCCGGCAACACCGGCCGGACTCGCGTCCCGGGGGACCACCGTGGGGAATGGGGTTTCACCATCGTGAGATCCGTGAGCGGCCGGCACGCCGGGCCAGGGGAACGTAGCTTGCGCCAACCGGCCTGGGGACGGGGGCCGGCCGGCCCCCTGGGGGAACACGGACGTGGTTCGAGGTTTCCGCTCCGTAGGCCTGGCGTGGGTCCTCCTGGTGGCGTCCGCGAGCGGCGCCCCGGGGGAGACCGTGGACGAGGCCGAGGCACTCAAGGCCTATCGTTCCTTCCTGGTATCCCTTCGCGCCCGGATCTACGTGGAGGTGGACGGGCGCCGTTCGGACGTCCTCATCCAGGACGCCCAGGAGGGGGTGGACGACGTCCTTCGCCTCCTGGACCGGTACCTGGCGGACCCTGCCTCGGTCACGGAGGCGCGCGACAAGGAGAAGGTGGCGCGACTGGCCGGGAGCGCCGAGCTGACCTTCTCGCACGTCCACAGGGGACGGGCCTCGGCCCTGGCCGGGACCGCCTTCCGGGTCTTCGTGGCCAACGTCTCGGACCGCTACGTGGGCGTCTGGTTCGGCACCCCGTTCGGCCTGAAGGAGGCCTACCTGGAGACCCTCACGGACTACTATCCGCGGAAGGAGGCCGCCCACCGGGGAGAGGACGGCCGGGAAATGCGGGCCGCCGACCTCCGGGCCATACTCGCGGGGATGGAGAAACGTCTGGACGCCGAGGCGCGCGAGGCCCGCGCCGCCGTCACGAAGTCCCAGGGACCCGAGCAGGGACTGGTGGAGCGCCTCGATGAGGTGAAACCGGCGAACCACGCCGAGGCGCGGACCCGGCCCTAGCGGAAGTTCAGCGGAACGCGGCCACGCGCCGGCGGGCCGCGCCATGCGGCCTCTGGGGCCTGCGCGACACCAGCTCTCGCATCCGCCTCCCCGGCTTGAAGCCCGTCACGCGCCGCGGAGGCACCACCATGCGCTTCCCGGTCACGGGGTTCAGGGTGACCCGGCCCTTGTGATTCCGCACCTCGAAGACGCCGAACTCGCGGAACTCGATGCGGTGCCCCAGGGCGAGCTGTTCGATGATGGCGTCGAGGAAGGCCTGGACGGCGCCCCGGGTGGCGGTGACCGTGAGACCGGTCTTGTCCGCGATCCGGGAAACGAGTGCCCGCTTGGTGACGGTCTCCATGTCTGACCCCCCGTGGCGCGATGCAGCCAGCGAGGGAGCGAATGTAGCGCCCCGCCTCGGACGTGGCAAGCGGCGGGGCCGGGGCGGCGGGACCGGCATCGATGGAGGCCGCTTTCCCCTTGACGCGTGGGCAGGCATCCCTCATCTAGTCGCCCCCGAGGAGTCGGGAGGGGAGGAAGTCGTGCGAATCCCTGCCGGCCCGGCCCTGTACCTCGCGGCGCTGGCCCTGTGCCTCCTCGCCTGCTCCACCCGGACCCGGGACGTCTTCCAGACCCTGCCGGCGTCCCAGACCGCGGTCGCCGCGTCCACCCCCGGCACCGGCCTCCCGGGCCCCGCGCCTGCAGGGCGCCCGTTCCGCGCCGGCGTGGCCACGGTGGATATCACCCCCCCGGTCGGCGTACCCCTGGGCGGCTTCGGCGAGCCCGCCCGGCGCCAGGCCAGCCCCCTCACCCAGCTCCTGGGGGGCCTGTTCTGCTTCGACCTGGACCCCAGCGACTACGTGGTCTTCCTGAAGCCCTCCACCGGGCTCCATGATCCGATCACCGCCAGGGCCCTGGTGCTGGACGACGGGGTGGAGCGTTTCGTCCTCGTGACCACGGACCTGGTGGCCACGAGCGGAATGGCCTTCGACGCCCTCCACCGGGCGATCGCCCACCTGGTCCCGCGGGAGCACCTCTGGCTCTCCGCGAGCCACACCCACAGCGGGCCCGGGGCCATCGCGGACAAGAAGCTCTGGCAGGTGGCGGCCATGGACTGCTTCGACCAGAGGGTCTTCGACGCCCTTGCCCTGCGCCTGGAGGCCGCGGTGGTGCAGGCCTTCCAGGCCCTGGAGCCCGCGCGCATCGGGTTCGGCCGGACCCTGGAGTACGGGGCCACCCGCAACCGCCGCGGCCAGCAGGGGGTCTTCGACCCGCAGATGGGGCTCATCCGCGTGGACCGCGCCGACGGGTCACCCATGGCCCTGGTGGTGAACTTCGCGATCCACGGGATCAACCTCTGGAGCGACAACCTGGACTACTCGGCGGACAACATGGGCTACATGAGGCTGGACATCGAGCGCCGGTTGCCGGGCTGCACGGCCCTCTTCCTCAACGGGGCCGAGGGGGACGTGAATCCCACGGGGGGGAAGGGCTTCGCGGCCGCCGAGACGACGGGGCTGCGCCTGGCCCAGACCGCCCTGGACGAGTACCCGCGCATCGCCACCACGGACCGGCTCGCGATGCGGGGGACGAGGCTGGAGAAACGGTTCTCGGGCGCCTCGATCCAGACGGGTTGTCGCCAGCCGGGCATCATGGACTTCTGCTCCTGGGTCCCCCTGGGCCTGGCCCCCGGGGGCACCTTGCAGCTCGACGAGTCCTGGGTCGCCCACCTCATGCCCTTCCACGCGATGCGCCTGAACGACGTGGTGCTGGCCTCCGTCCCCGGCGAGCCCATCACGGATCTGGGGTTCGAGATCAAGAACGACGGCCTGGGCCTGGGCTACGGCCAGGTCATGGTCGTCTCCCTGACCAACGAGCACTGCGGCTACATCGTCACCCCGGCCGAGTGGGACCGGGGGGGCTACGAGCAGATCGCCACCGTCTTCGGCCGCAACCAGGGGGTGGACTTCCGCGCGATGGCGCGCCGGGCCATGGAGGCCGTCCGCTAGTCCATGGCCTCCGGGGCCGGCGTGGCCGGCGGCTCGGGCGGGACCTCCGGCGCCTCCACTTCCTCGACCGCGAGGCGGTGCGCCACCTCGGGAGAGGGGCTCCGCTCCCCCCACTCGGCGTGGGTCGTCCCGTTGGAGACCAGTTCCCCGGCCTCCCGCCAGGGCAGACCCGGGGCCGCGCGGCGCCAGACGCGCACCCGCGAGGTCGCCACCTCGCTGTTGTGGCACCAGGCCGGGGACCCGTCCGGGTCCGCGTATTCCGCCCGGAGCAGACGGCCCGGTGGGCAGAGGACCTCCCCCTCGACGCGGGCCGTGGCGCCCCGGGCCTGGAAGCGCCACTGGCCCACCTGCCAGGCGGAGCGGCCCCAGGGCAGGTGGACGAGCCCCTGGAGGCGCAGCCACTCGCCTCGGTGGCAGAGGGAGACCAGGGTGAGGGGCGGCATGGACCGGCCCCAGCGCCGCACCCGGGCCATCAGGGCCTCGAGGCAGGCGCCCGGCTCCCCCTCGAAGGCGCTGCAGTGGGCCCAGGCCCACTCGGCCGCGTGGCGCCGGCCCCAGAGGTGGCTCTGGCAGCCCGCGTCGTCCTCCAGCTCGTAGCGGACCCCGTCGGCCTTGATGCTCCCCCGGAAGCGGGCCCCGAGGTAGGGCGAGAGGACCACCGTGTCCGCCACCGGGAGGAGATAAGCCACCCAGGGGAGGTGGCGGTGTACGGGGCCCGTGGGCTCGAAGCGCAGGTTCCACGCGGCCAGGTGGCCCGCCCCGCGAACGGCCCCTGTAGCGTGGCCGGCGGTGAGCACCGCCTCGCCCACCGTGAGGACGAAGGGCGCGCGCCGCACCAGGCCGGTGGGGGAGGCAGACCAGGATGACGCGGGATAGACGTTGCACAGGCCCCAGGGCGGCCCTCCGTCGGGGGGGAAGCGGGAGAACCACAGGGCCGCGTGGGGCGGCCCCTCCAGGGGCGAGTGCAGGGTGTAACGGATCCAGAACCCGGTGCCGCTCCGCCGGTGGCCGAGCGTGAGGTACCAGACCTCGTAGCGCCCGCGGCGGCCCGGGCGGCCCCGCGGGCGGTTGGCCTCCTCAGGCGAAGACGTCGAGGTTCCTGCCCCGTTCGGAGGCGATGAGGTGCTCCGCGGCCGCGGTGGTACGGACGGCCCCGAAGCCCTCCGGCCGGGCCGGCGGGCGGGCCCCGGCAGGCCGGCGCCGCGCCGCGTCGGCCACGTCCATCTCGCGCATGTCGGACCCCACCGTCGTCCGCTGGAAGCGAAAGGTCGACTGGCCCAGGAACTGGCCGTCGCTGGCCGTGCGCGAGACGTCGCCGATGCTCCCCATGACGACCCCCTCCGCCGGATACTACACCGGCCGGTGACCTCGGGCCAGCGGTGGCCGCGTCCCTCGGCCTTATGTTGCGCGCCCGCGCCCGCGCCAGGCCTGGCCGCTCACGCGAAGACGTCCAGGTGCCGCCCGCGCTGGCTCCCGAGGATGCTCTGCGTGGGGACGCCGCGGACCTGGCCGTAGGACGCCGGTCGGGGGGGCCGCATGGGTCGGACCGCCCCCCGCGCGAGGCCGCGGCGGGCCAGGTCCCCGACGGAGAGGCCCCGCTGGTCGATGGCGATGGCGTCCGGCCGCGATAGCCTGAACGGATTCTGGCCCAGCAACTCGGCGTCGCTGGCCGTCCTGGATACGCCCCCGATGCTCCCCACCGGCAACCTCGCCCCCGCCGGCCCTCCGAGTCTAGCCCAAGGCGGTGGCGGATTTCAAATCGGTGGCGGGACCCGGGCGACCCGGGCGCCCGCATGTCCCCCCTCGCCGCGCCGGGCTCGCTCACCTCGTGGCGTAGAGGGTGGGGTCCTTCACCCGCGCCTCGTCGAAGCCCTTGCGCCGGATGATGCAGGCGTCGCAGCGCCCGCAGGCGAGGCCCGCCGGGGTGGGGTCGTAGCAGGAGTGGGTGAGGGCGTAGTCCACCCCCAGGGCGACCCCCTTGCGGATGATCTCGGCCTTCGTGCATTCCACCAGGGGGGCGTGCACCGCGATGCGCTCGCCCTCGACCCCCGCCCGGGTGGCATAGCGGGCCAGCCGTTCGAAGGCGGCGATGAACTCCGGGCGGCAGTCCGGGTAGCCGCTGTAGTCGAGCTGGTTCACCCCGATGAAGATGTCCCGGCTGCCCAGGGCCTCGGCCCAGCCCAGGGCGATGGCCAGGAAGATGGTGTTGCGCGCCGGGACGTAGGTCACCGGGATCCCGGTGCCGATGTCCTCCGGGGGGCGGTCCTTCGGGACGTCGATGTCCGCCGTGAGGGCGCTGGCCCCCACCGTCCTGAGGTCGATGGCCACCACCGCGTGCCGTCCCGCCCCCAGGTGGGCCGCCACCCGGCGCGCGGCCCCCAGCTCCACGGCGTGGCGCTGGCCGTAGTCGAAGCTCAGGGCGGCCAGGCGGAAGCCCCGGTCCCTGGCCACGGCGGCGGCGGTGGCCGAGTCGATGCCCCCGCTCAGGAGGACCACGGCCTCATCCCCCCGCATGCTGCACCTCGCAGGGGACGAGCGCAGGCCGCCGGCGGGGCGGCCGAGCGAGTAGCGGCCTGCGGGAGCGGGTGGGGAGCCCGGGGACCCGGGCTCGCGAGGCGAGCATGGGTGGGCGACCAGGCCGCGTCACCTGCAGCCCTGGCCGGTGGGCCAGGGAGGGCCGCAGGCCGGCGCTCCACTACGGCCGAGGCCCTCCGGCGATCGGGCGGCATCGCGGTATCGGGCGGCCACGGCGAGGCCGCAGAGGACGGACAGGACGCCGGCCGCCAGGTGCGGCCAGGCGAAGCCCAGCCGGGTCCCCAGTGGGCCGTAGACCAGGGCCCCCAGGCCGGCCCCGGCCAGCGTCACCAGGTTGATGGCCCCGGCGTTGCCCCCGATGCGCTCCACCTCGAAGAGGCGTCGCGTCCCCAGCAGCAGGAAGATCGTGAAGGCCCCGTCCCCACACTCGTGCAGGGTCCTCCAGGCCAGGGCCGCCGGGACCGCGCGGGAGAGGGCCATGCCGACGTTGCCCGCGCCGGAGACAAGCATGGCGAAGGCCAGGGCGCCGTGGAGGGCTCGCCCGCGATCCAGCCGGTGGGCGAAGACGTAGGCGAACGTGACGAGGAGCAGGATCGGCGGGGCCATGAAGTGCCCGCACTCCTCCGTGGACAGGCCCAGCGTCTGGCGCAGGTAGGGGACGTAGGCGGTCATCTCCGCCCCCCAGTGGGTGGCGAACAGGCCCACCAGCACGGCGAAGGCCGGGACCCCGGGGCGGCCCAGGTCGCGCCAGTAGGCGCGGGCGGCCGCCGTGTGGTGGGGCGGCTCCGCCAGGAGCAAGGCCCAGGCGGCAAGGACCCCGAACAGGGCCGCGGCCGCCCCCAGGAATCGGGGCCAGCCCAGCGCCCCGAGGGCGTGGCCTCCGGCCAGCATCCCGGCGGCCACGGCCAGGGAAGAGGAGGCGTTGTAATGGCCGAGACTGCGGCCCGGGTGGGCCGACCCCATCTGCTTGTAGACGTAGGCGTGGGTGGCTCCGACGGCGGTCTGCACCCCGCTGCCCAGGAGGAAGAAGGCGGCCAGGTGGGCGGCGAAGCCCTGGGCCAGGGCCAGGGCCCCGTAGGCCAGGGCCAGGCCCGCCAGGCCGGCCGCGAGCATGCGCCGCGGCCCCAGGCGATCCGCCGCCACCCCCAGGGGGGCGCTGAGGAAGAGTCCGGCCAGGGAATGGGCGGCCGTGCAGGCCCCGAGCTGCCAGCCCGCGAGTCCCCGCTCGACCAGGAGGAGGAGCGGGAAGTAGAAGAGGGCCGCCTGGATCAGGAAGCTGCGGGCGAAGTTCAGGGCGTAGGCGAGACCCATGGCGCGGGCACCTCATTCAAGCCGGGCGAGGCAGCGCCCGGTGGCCAGGTCCGCTCGCGCGGCCAGCCCTGCGGGGGTCCCCTGGTATTGCACGCGGCCGCCCCCCTCGCCCCCCACGGGCCCCAGGTCCACCACGTGGTCCGCGAAGCGGAGGAAGTCCAGGTTGTGCTCGATCACCACCACCGTCTCGCCCCGGGTCACCATCCCCCGGAGCACCGCGCCCAGGCGCTCGGCGTCGGGGCCCGAGAGCCCCGTGGTGGGCTCGTCCAGGACGTAGAGGGCACCCGGCCGCGGCACGGGCGGCGGGCCGTCGTCCGTCCGGGAGCGGACCAGCTCCGCCGCCAGCTTGACCCGCTGGGCCTCGCCGCCGGAGAGGGTGGGGCTGGGCTGGCCCAGGGGGAGGTAGCCCAGGCCGAGGTCCTGCATCACCTGGAGGCCGCGCGCCACCCTGGGGTGCGCGGCGGTGAAGGGCAACGCCTCGTCCACCGTCATGGCGAGGACCTGGGCCATGGACGCGCCCTTGAAGTTCACCTCCAGCGTCTCCGGGTTGAAGCGGCGGCCCTCGCAATCCTCGCACGGGATCCGCGCCTCGGGCAAGAAGGACATCTCCAGCCGGACCTCGCCCTGGCCCTGGCAGGTCTCGCAGCGCCCGCCCCGGACGTTGAAGGAGAAGCGGCTCGCCGTGTAGCCCCGCGCGCGGGCCTCGGGGATCCGCGCGTAGAGCCGCCGGAGGTCGTCCAGGATGCCCACGTAGGAGGCGGGGACCGAACGGGGGGTGCGGCCGATGGGCGCCTGGTCCACCTCGAGGGCCGCCCGGATCTCCTCCGCCCCCACCACCGCGTCGGCGCGCGCCGCGTCCGGCGGTTCGCCCGCCAGGGCCCGGAGGAGCCCGTCCAGGAGGACCTCCCGGACCAGGGTGCTCTTGCCCGAGCCGGAGACCCCGGTGACGCACGTGAAAAGGCCCACGGGAAAGCCCACATTCACGCGACAGAGGTTGTTCTGGCGGGCACCTCGGAGCTCGATCCACCGCCCGTCGGGCTGCCGGCGCCGGGCCGGCACGGGAATGGACAGGTTGCCCGAAAGATATCGACCCGTGGTGGACTCGCAAACGCTTTCCACCTCGGCCGGCGTCCCCTGGGCGATCACCTGGCCCCCGTGAATGCCGGCTCCCGGCCCGATGTCCACGACGTGATCGGC
>JACQVX010000098.1 GCA_016209495.1 Planctomycetota bacterium | reverse complement strand
TTCGAGCCCCAGCTCAGCACACTACACGAGACGGTCCTCGCCCTCCTGCGACTCCCCGTGTCCGCGTTCCGGCTCTGTTCGTGACCGGTCGTGGCGCGATATCGCGTACGGGAACTGCGGAAAGTTGGACGCCAGCTCGGGAGTCCGCAAAATCCGGGGAAATCGTCGGAGCGACCTGCGGAATGTGGGACTGGATGAGACGCCAGCCTCCATTGCTATTACTCCTCCTCGCTCCTAGCCTCGCGCCGCCTCGCTCGGCCTCCGTGTTTGACGCATTTGTTTCGTGACGGACCCTCAGTGCCCAAGACGTCACCACTGGAACGGTGCTCTGGGTCCGGAGGGCACACCGGCCCGGTACACGACCGGGCCACGGCGTCCGCGAGGGCGTAGCCCAGACTGACTCCACTCGAAGTGGGTACGGGGGCGTTACCCGCGGATGAACCACGCCAGTCATTGTTTCACGGCGACTAGGGGCTGGTCCCGGCCGCCACGCGGGCGAAGAAGGCCTCCACGTGGGGGCGATCCTCCGGGGGCAGGTAGTGGAGATTCTGCCGGCGGTCGGTGATCTCCCAGAACCACTGGGGTCCTTCAGCCAGGAGGGCCTCCTTCACCTCGTGGCGCTCCCGGTCGGGCAGGGCCGTGAAGAGGTCCACCAGGGGCCCCGCCCCCTCCCGGCCGGCCGCGAGGAGCGCGGCCCCCGCCCGGGCCTGGGCGCAGCGCACGCCCCGGGCGGAGCTCCCCGGGGTCGGGAAGGTGGCCAGGACCTCCACCAGCCGCGCCTCCAGTCCGGCGGAGACGAAGCGGTCCACCTGGTACGCCAGGTCGTGGGCCGCGACCTCGGTGATGAACCCCAGGCCCACATCGCCGGCCAACCTCGCGTAGTAGGCGAAATGGCCAGCCACCTGGGCGGCCCGGTCCGTGTCGGCCAGGCAGAAGAACTCGGCCAGGAGCCGGTACTGGTAGATGACGTTGTATGCCCCTCGCGCGTCACGCCGATTGATGGCGACCCGGAGGAGCGTATTGAAGAACTCCACTGTGAGGCCTATGGCGGCGTTGTCGCGCGCCGCCACCTGGGCCTCCGCCACCTCCCGGGCCGACGAGGCGATGGTGGTGGAGACGTCCGGGATCTTCCCCAGGGAGGCCCCCATGACCAGCTCCCACTGGCGGTAGACGTGCATCTCGATGATGAGCCGGTCCCGGTGCACCGCCGCCACCGTTTCCCGGGTGTAGCCTTTCATGTCCCGCATGAGGACGACGAACCAGTCGCCGGGGAGGCGCGGCTTCAGGTCCACGTACTGGATCAGGATGGCCTTCAGGGCCTGGAGGGCGTCCAGGGTCACGACCCGGTCCATGCGCTCCAGCGACTTCTGGGCCATGTTGGCCTGGGTCTCCACCAGGCCCAGGACCTCCAGGCAGGCCTGGTGGGGCGGCGCGCGGCCCGCGGCGGCCGCGGCCATGCGGCCCAGGGTGGCGGCGCTCAGCCGGTCGATGATCTGGCGTGGCAGCAGGAATCGGAACACGTAGGCGATGAACGGGATCACCGCCAGGAGGCAGACGGGGGCCAGCACCAGGAGCGAGAGGTAGGCCACAGTGGGCACGAAGCCCTCCCGCACCATGGCCAGGGTGGAGATGGCGAAGAAGTTGGAGAGGACGAACAGGGAGAGGACCCCCCGGACGACACGGTCCGAGATGAAGAGCTGGATCAGCCGCGGGGTGTAGATGTTCGCCGTGAGGGGGACGGCGAGGGCCACGAGCGAGATGGACAGGGCCAGCACCGCCCCCAGGACGCGGGAGCAGTTGCCTATGACGGCGCGGGCCGTGGCGGCGTCGGGGTGCGCGATCTGTCCCAGGTGGTGGAACAGCCCCGCGTGGGAGCCCACCAGGTCCACGGCGAGGACGGCCGCCACCGCCGCCACCCCCAGGGCCAGGAGGGCGTACTCTCCACCTACCGGAAGGAGTCGCGTCAACCCGTGACGGAACCGAACGCCGAGGCGCCGGACCCGAGCCATGGAGACGCATCCTATACCGCGCCGGCGCCCCGGGGAGAAGGGCCCAGGCCAGCTCAGTCGCCCCGGGCGCCCCCGCGCATGCGGTCCAGGAGTGCCCGGAACCGGGCCTCGCCCCTCAGGGTCTCCAGGTCCGCGTCCGCCTCGGTCTGGGCCGCGTCCGACCAGCCCAGTCCCACGGCCGCCTCCAGGGCGTCCAGGGCCTCGACGGGACGACCGGCGCGGGCCAGGGCGCAGGCGTGGTTGTAGCGGAACCTCTCGTCGTCGGGGCGGCCACGGACGGCGCGGTCCAGGTCCTCGGCGGCGCCGGCCGCGTCGCCCTCCATGAGGCGGTAGAGGCCGCGGTCGTGGAACCAGACCGGGTTCGGCCAGCGCTGGATGGCCTTGTCCATGTGAGCCAGGGCCTCCGGATAGCGACGCGCCTCTGCGTAGGTCTTCGCCTGGCGGGCCGAGCGGCAGGCCTCCCCGGCGGCCCCGAGCAGCCCGGGCAGGCCCTCCAGGAGGTAGGCGAAGGTCCCCAGGTGGTTGTCCACCTCCTGGGGATTCCGGCGGTGGAGGGCCTCCAGGAGCGCGTCGGCCTCGGCGGCGCGGCCCAGGCGGGCCAGGGCCAGGACCCGCCCCAGGCCCGAGACCCCGTCCTCGGGGGGGGCCGACTCGTAGAGCGCCAGGGCTGCCTCCAGCTCCCCGGAGGCGTACACCCGGTGGGCGGCCGGCCACGGGGCCTCGGGAGGCTCGGCGGGGGACCCGGGGACCTCGTCCCCCGGCAGGGAGAGGCTCACGTTGTCCACCTCCCCGACGACGACCCCCGAGAGGTCCCCCTCGATGCCGCGGGGGGCGGTGAAGCCCAGGCACCAGGTCCCGGCCTCGAAGGGTTCGGCCACCGGGACCCGGAACCGTAGGTAGGCCTCGTCGGAGCCTTCCTCGCGGAACTCGGCGCGCAGTTCCCGCCGGGGGGCCACGTAGCGCAGCTCCACCCGGTAGCGAGTGGCCGGGCGGAAGGAGAGGAACTGGCTCGAGCTGGAGTCGCCGAAGCCCTTCCCCCCGGCCACCCCCACGAGGCTCGCGTTCACCTCGGTGATCCCCCCCGCGTTGTCCGAGGCGCCGGCCCCCGAGAAGCCGACCACCACCCGATCGGCCCCCGGGGCGCCCCGCGCCGGGACCTCCGCGGCCCCGCCCGGGAGCCGCCAGAGCCCGAAGGAGAGTCCCCCCGCATAGACCAGGCGCGCGACGCGCACGTCGAAGCCGAGGCGGAAGGAGCCTCCGGCGTAGGGGCAGGGCCGCCAGGCCTGGGCCCCGGCCCCCAGGGGCTGCCTCCACTGGAGGATGCCGCGGGAGCGGGCCAGGACCAGCGGGTGGCTGACCCGCCAGGTCTCGTCCAGGGGCGAGGTGAAGTCCAGCCGCAGGGCCAGGGCGGGGCCGCGCTCGCCGACCACCCAGTGGCGCGTCGTCTCCAGGGCGGCGGCCTCGTCGCGGGAGGCGCCGACCCCGAGCGTATCCACGAGACCCAGGGCACCGTCCCAGTCCCACTCCTCCAGCCGGCGCTCCAGCTCGCGCTGCCGCACGGGGCGGGCATCTCCCGGGAAGCGTCGCGCGATGGTCTCGCAGACCTGGGCCCGCTCGCTGCGGCCGGAGGTCCCGGCGAGACAGGCCTCCAGGCCCAGCCAGGCTCCCCGGTGGTCCGGCGCCAGGGTCGTCGCCTCCCGGTAGGCCTCCCGGGCCACGTCCCGGAGGCCCAGGGCCAGCAGGTCGTCGCCGCGGCGGACGAGGGCCTCCACGTCCCGCTCGGCGCGGTCCTCGCAACCCGCCGCCCCCGCGAGGGAGAGGGACGCCAGGCAGGCGACCGCCGAGCCGACCACGCCCTCACCAGCCCAGGACACGCATCCCCTCCCGGTCGAAGACGAGGAGCTCCCCCTCGCCGTCTCCGTCCAGGTCGCCCACGAGCAGGCCGCCGGTCGGGGGGTTGTCTCCATGGACGCGCCGCGCCGTGAAGCGGCCGTCGGGGCCCCGCTCCAGGACCTCCAGCCAGGCGGCGCCCTCGCCCGCGGCGCCCCGTCGCGTCCAGCAGGAGGCGATCTGGTAGACCCCGCCCACGTCCCCGGCCGCCAGGCGCAGCACGTCGTGCCGGACGCGGCGGTCCCCCGGGGGGAGGGTGTGGGCCCAGACCTGCTGGTAGGTCCCCTCCAGGTAGCGGAAGGCGTAGAGGCCCTCCCGGGGGCCGTAGGGGTCGGCGTTCCCCCCGAGGACCGGGGAGAAGGCATAGGACTTGGCGGCCAGGACCTCGGCGGTGCCGTCCCCGTCCACGTCGGTGAGGAGCACCTGCCGCACGGCCCCGAGCTTCCGGTTCCAGACCGTGGGGTAGCGTCCCTGCCCGTCGTGGCGCACCACGCGGACCTCGTAGGAGGCGTGCTCCGAGGTCCCCACCGCCACCTCCAGCCGCCCGTCCCCGTCCAGGTCGCCCGCCGTCAGGGATTCGGTGACGCTGGTCCCTACCTGGATGAGGTCGGGGCAGAAGGGCACCCGCACCTCCTCCCCGCTCGCCGGGTCCCGGTCCAGGACGAACGATGCGACCCACGGGTGGCCATGGGCGAAGACCACCTCGGCCTGGCCGTCGCCGTCCACGTCCGCGAGGAGGACGTCGCGGACGGTGGTGACCCCGTTCTCCCCGCCGCCCCGGTCCACGAGCTGGCCGTCCTTCCAGCTCAGGGTGCGCCAGGCGGCGAAGCGGGAGGCCGGGGACCAGGCCGCCACCACCTCGGGCCGACCGTCCCCGTCCAGGTCCCCGACCCCGATGGCCAGGACCGAGGGCCGGAAGCCCGCCACCTCCTCGGCGGGGAAGGCGCCCCGAGGCAGTTCCAGGCGGCCGAGCTCCGGCGCCTCCCCCCCCGGTCCCAGGCTCCGCACGACCACCGCGGCGCCCTCGCCGTGGACCAGCTCCGGCCGGCCGTCCCCGTCCAGGTCCACGAGGCGCGGCGCCACGAAGCTCCCCTCGACCCGGCGCTCCGGCAGCATGGTGGCCAGCCAGGCCGCCTCCCGGGCCGCCTCCAGGCGGGCCGTCTCGCTGGCGCCCCCCGCCGCGGCGACCCCGGCGAAGAGCGCGCGGGCCTCCCCCAGCCGGCCCGTGGCGAGGCGCAACCGGGCCCTGGCCAGGTCCACATCGAGGGCCGCCGGGCTCGACGACGCCCGGGCGCGAGCCCGCCCCAGGGCGTCCTCGGCCTCGTCGAAGCGTTCCGTGAGCCGGAAGGTCTCACCCAGCTCCGCCAGGGCCACGGCCTCCCCGGCGTCGTCCGGGGCCTCCAGGAAGGCCCGGGCGAAGCCCTCCGCGGCCTGGGCATGCTCGCGCACCCCGCGCAGGATGCGCCCCGCCAGGACCCGGGCCTCGTAGGCGGCCGGCAGGCCGGCGAAGCGGACGGCCACCTCCTCGGCCCGGCGCGCGGCCCCGGCGGCGTCCCCCGAGGCGGCCATCTCGCGGGCGTCCCCCAGGGCCGCCTCCGCCTGGGTCTGGCGCTGGAGGGCGATGGCCGCGGCCTGCCAGCGGACCGCGGCGACCATGCCCGCGACCCCGGCCAGGACCAGGAAGGCCACCAGGGCCGCCACCCGCCGATGCCTGCGGAGCCGGCGCAGGGCCAGCCCCAGCAGGCTCACGGGGCGCGCCCGGATGGGCTCCCCCTTGAGGTAGGACTCCAGGTCCTCCGCCAGCTCCAGGGCGTTCCGGTAGCGGGCGTCGGGCACCTTCTCCATCGCGCGCAGGCAGATGGTCTCCAGGTCCCGGTGGATGCGGCTATTGATCCGCCGCGGGGCGATGGGGTCGTCGTGGCAGATCCGGTGGTAGATCTCCACCGTGGTCGCCCCGGTGTAGGGAAGCTTCCCCGCGATGACCTCGTAGAGGATGACCCCGAGGGCGTAGACGTCGCTGCGGGCGTCGATGCGCTCCAGGTCCCCCAGGGCCTGCTCCGGCGGCATGTAGAAGGGGGTCCCCAGGGCCGTCCCGCTCTTGGTGAGCAGGGTCTCCGTGTCCACCGTCTTGGCCAGGCCGAAGTCGGTGATCTTCGGGTTCCCCTGGCGGTCTACGATGATGTTCTGGGGCTTCAGGTCGCGGTGCACCACCCCCTGCTCGTGGGCGTAGTGCATGGCCATGGCCACCTTCAGGATGACGACCAGGAGCTCGTCCAGACGGCGCTCGCCCCCGGCCAGGACGGCGTCCAGGGACTCGCCCTCCACGAACTCCATGGTGAAGTAGTGTGTCTGTTCCACCTCGCCCACGTCGAAGACCTGGACGATGTACGGGTGGGCCAGGCGCGAGGCCGAGCGGGCCTCCCGGAGGAACCGCTCCACCTGGGAGGCGTCGGCCCCGGCCCCGTCCCTCAGGACCTTGAGGGCCACCGTCCTCCGCAGGCTGGGGTCCCGGGCCCGGTAGACGATGCCCATCCCGCCGCGGGCCACCTCCCCCAGGACCTCGTAGGGCCCGAAGCGGCGCACCGGGGGCGGGCCCGGCACCGCCACCTCCCCCAGGGCCAGGTCCACGGCCCGGTTCAGATCGACGAAGGCCTGGGCGGAGATGAGCCGCTGACGCACGAGGACCTGCCCCAGGGGCAAGGCCGCCCCCTCGGTGGCCTGCCCCGAGCGCGCCCGCGCCAGGGCCTCCTCGTCCACGAGGCCCCGCTCCACGGCCAGCCGGGCCAGGGTCTCGTCGCGGCGCGCCGCGGGCTGTTCGGCCGGCGGGGCCTCGACGGCCAGGTCGCTCGGCAGGGCCGCGGGGACGAGGACCTCGGACCCGCATTCGGGGCAGACCCCCGCGGCGTCCTCCCCCGCCGTGGCCTCCAGGGCGGCCAGGGCCGCGCCGCAGCGCGCGCAGCGCGGCGCGGCGAGTCCCCGCGCCACCGCCTCGTTGAACGCGGTCCGGTCCACCACGCCCCGGCGGACGAGGTGGACGGCCAGCCCCGAGGCCTCCGCCCCGTCCACCGGGGCCGAGGCCCGGCGGTCGCGGAGGGCGCCGTGGATGGGGCCCGCGGCCGCCAGGCGTTGCTCGTGGACGAAGCGCGCGGCCAGGAGGTCCCGGCGCGAGAGGCCGGCCTGGTTCGGCACCTCGGCCCCAGGAGCCTCCGGCAGGCCCGCCGCCGCCTGGGCCGGGGCCTCGAGGTCCGGTGCCGCCCCCATCGCCCCCAGGACGCCCTCCAGGGCCCGGGCCATCTCCCCCGGGTCCCGGGGACGCTCGGCGGGCCGCTTGGCCAGGGCCGCCTCGAGGAGGCGGTCCATCTCGGCGGTCAACCCGGCGACGAGGTCCCGGGCCGGGGCGGCCCTCTCGCCGATGTGCCGCGCCAGGACGACCGCCGGGACCGGGCCCTCGAAGGGGACCCGGCCGGTGAGGGCACGGTAGAGCACCAGCCCCAGGGCATAGACCTCGGTGCGCGCGTCGGCCTCCTCCAGGCCCCCCGCCTGCTCCGGGGAGATGTAGGGGGAGAGGGCCAGGACCTCCAGCGGCTTGGGCACCGCCAGGTCCAGGACCGCGACGCGGCCGCCGGGCGCGACGAACACGTTCCCCGGGGACAGGTCGCCGTGGTGCAGGCCTAGGCCACCCGAGGCGGCGAGCGCCCGCGCCGCGTCCCGGACCACCCTCGCCGCCTCCGGCGCCGCCAGCCTCCCCTGCCGCTCCAGGACGGCCGAGAGGGGCTCGCCCCGGGCCAGGACCGAGACCAGGTGCAGGGCCGGGCCCTGGTGGACCACCTCCACCGGGGAGACCAGGCCCGAGTGGGCGAACCCCGAGAGCCGGCGGACGCGCCGGACCAGCTCGCACGCGAAGGCCCGGTTCCCGGCCAGCGTGGGCCGGAAGGTCTTGATGGCCACCTCCCGATCGTCCGCCAGGGAGCGGGCGCTCCACACCGTCCCCAGGGGACCGTGTCCCAGGAGACGCGCCGGCTCGTAGCCCAGGACCACCGGGCCCCCGGCGCGGTTCGCGGCGCGGCTGTCCTGGACGCTCCGGACCTGGTCGCGGCTGAGGACGCCGCGCGACTCCAGGAGCTCCGCGAGCGAGATCCCCTCGCGCCGCGACTCCTTCAGGAGGTCCAGGCAGGAGTCGAGCTGCTCGGGCGCCAGGAGCCGGTTCCCCACCGCCGTGGAGAGGAAACGGAGGTCCTCCTCGTTGTAGCCGGCGACGATCACGGCGTCGCGCTCATGGCTCCACCCGGAGCCGGGCCCCAGGCGCGAGCCCGTGGCGGGCCAGGGTCCCCGCGGGGAGCTCGACGGTGGCCTCGGCCAGGAGCGAGCCGCTCACGCGCCAGGGGGCGAGCCCGGCCACGGCCTTGACCACGACCCGGTCGGCGTCCACGTAGGCCACGTCGATGGGGAAGCGCATGAAACAGGTGTGGATCGAGCGGCAGCGCTCCAGGAGCAGCCCCTCGCCCGGCTCGAAGCGCGCGCGACCCAGGAGCCCCCGGGCTCGCTCCCGGGTCGTCCGGGCCACCTGGAGGCGATCCGCCACCACGGTCCCGTCGTCGCTCAGGAGGCGCATGGCCCGCGTCCCGTCCCCGATCCCGCCTCACCGTCCATCCCCGGCCGAGTATATCACCGGCCGCTCGCCGGGCGCCCTCAGCGCGCGCCCGCCGAGAGGAGGTGGAGGAACCACGCGAGCGAGGTCCCCGCGGCGATGGCCAGGCCGTAGGGGATGGTGACCTGGGCCGGTCCGGCCGCCCCCGCGGCCTCTCCGGCCACGGGGTCCGGCAGGCCCAGGCCGTGGCGCAGCGAGAACATCAGGGCGAAGGAGCGGGCCAGGCCTCGGAGGAGACGGCCTCGGGCCACGAGGGCCACGCAGGCCATGAAGGCCCCCACGGCGGCGGTCCAGACCAGGGCGTCCACGACGAAGGGGTAGCCCTGGATGGCGCCCACGGCGCCCATGAGCTTCATGTCCGCCGCCCCCAGGCCGCCCAGGAGCCACGCCACCAGGAAGACGCCGAAGCCCAGGGCGAGCCCCGCCAGGCTGGAGACGAGCCCGTCGGTCCCGGGCGCGAGGAGGAGGTTCAGGACCAGGCCCAGGGCGGTGGCCGGCAGGGTGCACCAGTTATAGATCTTGTGGTGGACGACGTCCGTGTAGGTGGCAATGATGAGCGCCGCGAAGAGGAGCGACGTGGTCGAGAGCACGCGGACAGCGTCGCCTTCCACCGGGAGGTCCTCGAGGTCCGTCCCCCAACATACCACCTCCGGCGGCCCGTTTCGCGGGGACGGCTGATGCCTCGGCGTGGCCGGCGACAGGACCCGGTCGTCCTCCACGAGGACGGCCGCCTCCTCTGCGTGGACAAGCCGCCGGGGCTCATGGTGGTCCCGGGCCGGAGCGGGGGGGACCCCACGCTCCACGCCTGGCTGGCGACCTACCTGGGCAAGGAGCACCCGGACCTGGTCCACCGCCTGGACCGCGGGACGAGCGGAGTCCTCGTGGTGGCCAAGGACACGGAGGCGGCGAGACACCTCTCGCGCCAGTTCGAGGAGCGCCGCGCCCGGAAGGAGTACGTGGCGGTGGTCGAGGGGGAGGTGGCCGAGGCGGGCTCGGTGGAGGTCCCCATCGCCGAGAGCCGCCAGCACGGCGTGATGGCGCTCGACCCGGGCGGGAGGGCCGCCCTCACCGAATACGAACCCGTGGAGCGCTTCCGCGGCTACACGCGGCTCCGGGTGGTCCCTCGCACGGGGCGCACGCACCAGATCCGGCTCCACCTGGCCCACCTGGGCCACCCCCTGGTGGTGGACCCGCTCTACGGGCGTTCCGGGGCCTTCTTCCTCTCGTCCATCAAGCGGGGCTACGTCCGTTCCCGCCGGCAGCCCCGGGAGGCCCCGCTCCTGTCCCGACTCTCCCTCCACGCCCACCGGCTGAGCCTGCTCCACCCCGACGACGAGCGCCCCTTCACCGTGGAGGCGCCCATCCCGCGGGACCTCGCGGTCCTTCTCCGCCAGCTCGCCCTGCACCGGGGGCGCTAGGAGGGCCGTGGGTCCGGCCACCGGCCGCGGCGGCTACGCCTCCCGGGGGGGCCTCAAGCTGGAGGCGGCCCTGGGGGCCTTTGCCCTGGACGTGAGGGGCCTCGTGTGCGCCGACCTGGGCTCCCACCAGGGGGGCTTCGTGGACTGCCTGCTCGCCCACGGGGCCTCGCGGGTCTACGCGGTGGAGGCCGGCCACGGGGTCCTGGACTGGCGGCTCCGGCAGGACCCCCGGGTGGTGGTGCGGGAGCGCACCAACGCCCTCGCCTGCGTCCTCGCCGAGCCCGTGGACCTGGTGAGCGTGGACCTGGGGTGGACGCGCCTGGCCCTGGCGGTCCCGGCCGCGGCCAGGCTGGCCCGCTCGGGCGCGCCCCTGGTGGCGCTCCTCAAGCCGCACTACGAGGCCAGGCCCGAGGAGCGCCTGCGGGGGACGGTGCGGCCGGAGGCCCTGGAGGGCGTGGTGGCCCGGGTGGAGGCCCAGCTCGCCGGGCTGGGCCTCCCGGTCCTCGCTCGCGTCGAGTCCCCCCTGCGCGGGGGGAAGGGGGGGAACCGGGAGTTCCTCCTCCTCCTGCGCGCGGGGGGCGGCCAGGCCAGAGTTTCGCCGTCGTGGCCGTGGGCGCGGGCGCGGGCGTGATCGTGGGCGCGGGCGTGATCGTGGGCGTGGGCCGGGGCCGTCACGTTCACCTGCACGTCCACGGGCAAGGTCGTGGGGGGCCGTCCAGACAGCCCCCCCGAGGATCAGCCCCCCCCGATCTTCTTCAGGGCCTCCCGGGCCGCGTTGCGGGTCGCCTCGTCCATTTCCCCGTTGTCGGCGAGGGTCGTGAGGGCCGCCACGGCGTCCTTGGCGGCTGCGCCCATGGCCCCCAGGGCCCCGCAGACCTTCTCGTAGAACCCCACGCCATAGGCGTTCTCGAGGGCCTTTACCAGGCCCGGCACCACGTCCGCCGTCACCGCCCCCATGCGCCCCAGGGCCTCGGCGGAGTTCCTCTGGACGTCCAGGTCCTCCATGGTCCCGCTCATGGGGTCGTTATGGAGGGTCTTGAGGAGCGCGGGCACGGCCGCCTTCGCCTCGGGGCCGATGAGGCCCAGGGTGGTGGCGCAGGCGGCCCGGACCCCGTTGTCCTCGCCCTGCTCGGTCATGCTCACCGCGGTGGCCTCGAGCTTCTTGATGCAGACCGGGACGGCCTCCTTGGCGGCCGGCCCGAAGCGGCCCAGGGCGACGGCCGCGGCCCAGCGCGGCCCGATCTCCTCGTCCTTCTTCAGGACCTTGACCAGGGCAGGGACCGCCTTGGCCGCCTCCTGGCCGATGAGGCCCAGGGCCTCGGCCGCGCGGTAGCGGATCTCCAGGGTCTCGTCCGAGAGCCCCTCGACGAGCAGGGGCACCGCGGCGGCCGCGTCGGGCCCGATGCCCCCCAGGGCCTCCAAGGCCCCCATGCGGGGCTCCAGGACCTCGTCCTTGGCGAGCTTGATGAGGTCCGGGACCTTGGACCTGGCCGCCGGACCGATCCGACCCAGGGCCTGGGCCGACTTCTGCCGGACCTCCGGGTCCTCGTTCGTGAGACCCGCCCCCAAAGCGCCGATGGCCTCCTTGGCCTCGGGGCCCAGGGCGGCCACGGCGTCCAGGGCGACGAGCCAGGCCTGGTTGTCCGACTCCCCCGCCTTCAGGCGCGGCACCAGGAAGGCCACCAGCTCGGCCACCGCCTCGTCCTCCCGGGCGTCCTCCAGGAGGGCATCCACGTCCCCGCTCTCGAAGAGCCGCTCCCACTTCTTCACGTCCCCGCCGGCCAGGGCCAGGTTGGACCAGAGGAGCAAACCGGTACAAGAAAGGACCCCCCAGCGAATCCATGCAGACATGGCGATCCCCCTCTCAGAGTCAGTTCGAGGGGGGGAATCCTAGCGCTGCGCCGACGGGGGGCAAGGGGAAAGTGGGGGGCTCCCGGTCATCCCTCCCCGTGGTCTGCCAGGGCGGTCGTGCCCCGGCGAGTCCCCCGCATGTCAGTGCGCGGTCCGGTGGGGGTAGAATCCCGGCGTGCGCGAGGAGGCCACCCGCGAGCGGATCCAGCGCCTGATGGTCGCCCTGGGCGAGGCCGCCCGCGGCCCCGGGACGACCTGGTTCACCGGAGGCGCCACCGCCGTGCTCCTGGGTTGGCGCGAGGCCACCATCGACGTGGACCTGCGTTTCGACCCGGAACCGCCGGGGGTCTTCGAGGCCCTGCGCGACCTCAAGGAGCGACTGGCCATCAACGTGGAGCTGGCCTGGCCGCCGGACTTCATCCCCGTCCTACCGGGGTGGCGCGAGCGTTCGCTCTTCGTGGCCACCCACGGCCGGGTGGACTTCTACCACTACGACCTCTACGCCCAGGCCCTCTGCAAGGTGGAGCGCGGCCACGATCAGGACCGCCACGACGTGCGGACCATGCTCGCGCGCGGCCTGATCGCCGCGTCGGAGTTGCGACTGCACCTCTCTTCCATCGAGCCTGCCCTGGTGCGCTATCCGGCCATCGACCCGGTCGCCTTCCGCGCCCGACTGGACGAGGCGCTCCGTGGCTAGGACGCAGGCCGGCCTGCCCGGCGCCGACCTGTTGACCGCCGGGTTGGCGGACCTGGCCCGAAGGCGCGAGACGGCGGCGGCGCTGCTCGTGGCCATCGGCGCGCCGCGCCTGCGCGCCCAGGGGATCGCGCTGCCCCCCCCCGAGGCCCTGCCCTCGGAACCCGAGCGCCGGCTCTACCGGCACCTCGCCGCCCTCCACGGGGACGACGCCCATGGGCGCTACAACGCCCTGATCCGGCGGCTGGTCTCCTGCGAGCGGTCCCTGGAGGCGACCCGCGGCCGCGTCCAGTCCGGGTGAGCCGCAGGGCGCGGAGGGGTCTCGGGTCCTACCCCCCCTGGACCCTCTTCAGGGCCTCCCGGGCCGCGTTGCGGGTCGCCGCGTCCATGCGCGGGTGGTCCGCCAGGGCCTCGAGGGCGTCCGCGGCCTCGGCCGCGGCGGGGCCCATGGCCCCCAGGGCCTCGCAGACCTTCGCGTAGAACCCCAGGCCATAGGGATTCTGGAGGGCCTTCACCAGGCCCGGGACCACCTCCGCGCTCACCGCCCCGATGCGCCCCAGGGCCTCGGCGGCGTTCTTCTGCGTCTCCAGGTCCTCCAGGGCCCCGCTCGTCGGGTCGCTGTGGAGGCTCCCGAGGAGGGCCGGGACCGCCTCCCGGGCGTCGGGGCCGATGAGGCCCAGGGTGGCTGCGCAGGCGGCCCGGACCTGGTGGTCCTCGCCCCGCATGTTGGAGGCGCTGATGACGTCCGCGAGCCGCTCGATGCAGACCGGGACGGCCTCCCTGGCGGCCGGCCCGAAACGGCCCAGGGCCACCGCCGCGGCGCACCGCACCCCCTTCTCCTCGTCCTTCTTCAGGACCTTCGTCAGGGCCGGGATCACCGTGGTCGCCTCCTGGCCGATGCGGCCCAGGGCCTCCGCCGCGCGATGGCGGATCCCCGCGGCCCTGTCCGAGAGCCCCTCGACGAGCAGGGGCACCGCGGCGGCCGCGTCGGGCCCGATGCCCCCCAGGCCCTCCATCGCCCCCATGCGGGGGTCCTGGCCCTCGTCCCCGGCCAGCTTCATGAGGTCCGGGACCTTGGACCTGGCGGCCGGGCCGATCCGGCCCAGGGCCTGGGCCGACCTCTGCCGGATCCCCGGGTCCTCGTCCGCGAGGCCCGCGCCCACCGCGTCCGTGGCCTCGGCGGCCTCCGGGCCCAGCCCCGCCACGGCCTCCAGGGCCGTCCGCCAGCCCCGGTTGGCGCCCGGCCCCGCCTTCAGGCGCGGCACGAGGAAGGCCACCAGATCGGCCACGGCCCCGTCCCCCCGGGCGTCCGCCAGGAGGGCCTTCACGTCAGCGCGCTCGAAGAGCCGCTCCCACTTCGCCGTGTCCCCTCCGGCCAGGACCAGGGTCGAGTAGAGGCACAGCACGGGACCCCATCTGCAGGCGGCCATGGCTACCTACCCTTCCTGACCTCCCCTGTCCCCCTACACCCGGGGCAGGGTGACGTCCACCTGGTGCTGATACTTCCCGCCGCGGTCCCGGTAGGAGACCTCGCAGGGGGCGTCCGCCGAGACGAAGAGGATCTGGGCGATGCCCTCGCCGGCGTAGATCCGGGCCGGCAGCGGGGTCGTGTTGGAGACCTCCAGGGTGGCGCGGCCCTCCCACTCGGGCTCCAGGGGCGTGACGTTGACGATGATCCCGCAGCGGGCATAGGTGCTCTTGCCGATGCAGAGGCCGATGACCTCGCGCGGGATGCGCAGGGTCTCGACGGTGCGGCCCAGGGCGAAGGAGTTGGGCGGGATGGTGCAGACCTCGCCCCGGAGGTCCACGAAGGAGCGCGTGTCGAAGGCCTTGGGGTCCACCAGGGCCGAGTGGACGTTGGTGAAGACCTTGAACTCGTCGGCGATGCGCACGTCGTAGCCGTAGGACGAGAGCCCGTAGGAGATCCGGCCGGAGGCGACGAGCGCGTCCTCGAAGGGCTCGATCAGCCGGTGCTCCCGGGCCATGCGCCGGATCCAGGCGTCGTTCTTGACCCCCAAGCCGCCCGCCCCCCTAGAACGAACAGGACCCGCCGAAGCCCACGGTCACCTCCTCGCCCCGCACCACCACCGGGACCCGGCGCCGCCCGATGAGGTCCTCCAGCTCCGCCGCCCAGCGCGGATCCCGCTGGACGTTGCGTTCCTCCACCTCCACCCCCTGGCCGCGCCAGTGGGCCAGGGCGGCGGCGCTGTAGGAGCAGCCGTCCTTCGTGTAGACCACCACGCCAGCCCCTGTCAAGGCGAGCCCTCCCCCGACTCCAGGAACCGCTCCGCGTCCAGGGCGGCCATGCAGCCCAGGCCGGCGGCGCTCACCGCCTGCCGGTAGCGGGCGTCCCGCACGTCCCCGGCCGCGAAGACCCCCGGGACGCGGGTCCGGGTGCTGTCCTCGACCACGAGGTAGCCCTTCTCGTCCATGTCCAGCCACCCGCGAAAGACCGCGGTGTTGGGCCGGTGGCCGATGGCGTAGAAGAGGCCGCCGGTGGACTCCTCCCTCTCCCGACCGTTCGTCACGTCCCGCAGCCGCACCCCCGTGAGGCGCTCCTCCCCCAGGAGGGCGGTCACCTCGGTGTTCCAGAGGAAGCCCATGCGCGGGTTCCGCCGGGCGCGCTCCTGCATGATCCGCGAGGCCCTGAGCCGGTCCCGCCGGTGTATGATGGTGACGCGGGTGGCGAAGCGGGTGAGGAAGGTCCCCTCCTCCATGGCGCTGTCCCCGCCCCCCACCACCAGGACCTCGCGGCCCTTGAAGAAGAAGCCGTCGCAGGTGGCGCAGGCCGAGAGCCCGTGGCCCATGAGCCGGTCCTCGCCCGCCAGGCCCAGGGTCATGGCGCTGGCCCCGGTGGCGATGATCAGGGCACGGCATCCCAGGGGCTCGGCCCCCTCCACGCCCACCCGGAAGGGCCGCCGGGAGAGGTCCACGGAGCTTGCGTTCCCCGGGATGAACTCGGTCCCGAAGCGCGCCGCCTGCTCCTTGAAACGCACCATCAGCTCCGGGCCCTGGATCCCCTCCGGGAAGCCCGGGTAGTTCTCCACCTCGGTGGTGATGGTGAGCTGGCCCCCGGGCTGCCGGCCCTCCACGACCAGGGGCCGCAGGCTGGCCCGGCTGGCGTAGAGGGCCGCGGTGAGCCCCGCGGGCCCCGAGCCCAGGATGATGAGGTCGCGCACCACCTCCGTCATACCTTGACCGTCCGCACCCAGATGATGTGGGGACTGGAGGAGAGGCGCGCCAGGGTCTCCGGCGGTACCGGGCTGTCCAGGCTCAACACCGCGAGCGCCGTCCGGGTCGCCACATCGCGACCCATGGACATGTTGGCGATGTTGACCCCCGCCGAGCCCAGGGTGCCCGCCACGAAGCCCAGGACGCCGGGGGTGTCGTCGTTGGAGCAGAAGAGCATCACCCCCTCCGGGCCGATGGCGGCGGGATAGGCCTCCACCCGCACCAGCATGGGCTGCGTGTGGCCGAAGAGGGTCCCGGCGATGGCCCGCGTGCGCCGGTCCGTCTCCACCTCCACGGAGAGGAGGTGGTGGAAGTCCGGGTCGGCGTCGGCCGAGGTGGTGACCACCTGGATGCCCCGCTCCCGGGCGAAGAGGGGGGCGTTCACCAGGTTCACCGGGGCGTCCACCGAGGGGCCGAGGAACCCGGCCAGGACGGCCGAGCGGAGGACCTCCTGGGCCTTCCGGTCGAAGGCCTCGCCCCGGAAGACGACGCGGATCTGCCGGAGCTGTCCCCAGAGGAGCTGGGCCTGGATGGACCCGATGCGCTCCGCCAGGACGCGGTAGGGCTCCACCCGCGCCACGGACGCCGGGTCCAGGCTCGCGGCGTTCACCGCATTGGCGATGGTCCCGTGGAGGAGGTAGGCGCACACCTGCCTGGCCGCCTCCACCCCCACGTTCTGGAGGGCCTCGACGGTGGAGGCCCCCAGGTGGGGCGTGCCCACCACGTTCTCCATGGCCAGGAGGGGCGAGCCCTCCGGGGGCTCCCGCTCGAAGACGTCCAGGGCGGCCCCCGCCACGTGCCCGGAGCGCAGAGCCTCCGCCAGGGCCGCCTCGTCCACGATCCCCCCGCGGGCCACGTTCAGGACGCGCACCCCCTGCCGGCAGCGGGCCAGCGCGGCGGGGCCGATGAGTCCGCGGGTCTTCTCCGTCAGGGGGACATGCACCGAGATGAAGTCGGAGCGCGCGAGGAGCTCGTCCAGCCCCACCGGCTCGACGTGGAACTCCCGCGACACCTCGCCGGTGACGAAGGGGTCGTGGCCCAGGACGCGCATGTCCAGGCCGTGGGCCCGGCGGGCCACCTGGCGGCCGATCTTCCCCAGCCCGATGACCCCCAGGGTCTTCCCCGCCACCTCGGTCCCGGTGAAGCGCGCGCGATCCCAGCCGCCCTGCCGCAGGCGGGCCGAGGCCTGGGGGACGTTCCGGGCCAGGGAGAGGAGGAGCGCCAGGGTGTGTTCCGCGGCGCTGGTGGTGTTGGCGTCCGGGGTGTTCATGACCAGCACCCCGCGACGGGTGGCGTCGTCGAGGTCCACGTTGTCCACACCCACGCCCGCGCGGGCCACCACCCGCAGGGAGGGCGCCCAGCCCAGGACCTCGGCGCTCACCCGGGTGGCGCTCCGCACGATGAGGCCCGCCGCGCCGTTCAGCGCCTCGCGGAGCGCTCCGCCGGCGAGGCCCGGCCGGTAGTCCAGCACGACCCCCTCGCGCTCGAAGACGGCCCGGAGGGCGTCGCCCACGTCGTCGGAAACGAGGACCCTGAGCGCCATGGAAGCGGCGGATTATAGAGGCCCTGGTGGCGTACACAAGGCGGCGGGGGGCGGGTGGACCCGGTCCGGCCGCCGGGGTATCCTGGGCTGCATGAAGCCCGCGGTCATCCACGGCCGGACCGTCCTCACCTACGAGGACTATCGCGAGTTTCCCGACGACGGGTATCGCCACCAGCTCATCGGGGGGAGGCACCACGTGACGCCGGCACCGGTCCCCCACCACCAGACGGTCGTCCTCCACATCGGCGCGATCCTCATGACCCACGTCCGGCGATACGACCTGGGCCGGGTCTACGTCTCGCCCATCGACGTCGTCCTCACGCGCGCCGATGTGGTCCAGCCCGACGTGGTCTTCGTGGCGAAGGAGAGGCTCGGTATCGTGGGGCCGAGCTTCATCGAGGGGGCCCCCGACCTCGTCGTCGAGGTGCTCTCCCGATCCACCCGGCAGATCGACCTTGGCCTCAAGAGGTCCGTCTACGAGCGCGAGGGGGTGCGCGCCTACTGGGTCGCCGACCCGGTGGATCGCTCGCTGACCGGGTTCGCCCTCGACGCCGAGGGCCGCTACGGACCGGGCCGGACGGTCCGGGGCGACCGGCCGTTCAGCGGCCGCCCATTCCCCCGCCTTCGGATCCGGCTCGCCGAGGTCTTCGAGCCGTAGCTCACGTCCCGGCGCGGACCGCCGCGGCGTAGTCCAGGAGCATCTGGAACTGTCCGGCGAAGTCGTGGCGGTCCACCCCCAGGGGCTGCTTGAAGAAGCAGGCCAGGTGGGGCATGAGGCCGCGCTCGCCCCGACGGGCCGCCAGGTCGGCCAGGCGGGCCAGGTCCAGGACCAGGGGGGCCGCCAGGGCGCTGTCGCAGCCCTGCCAGGTGAACTGGAGGCTCATGCGGGTCCCCAGGAAGCCCTCGAAGTGGACGTGGTCCCAGGCGGTCTTCCAGTCGCCAAGGGAGGGGACGAAGTCGATGCCCACGGTGGTGTGGGGGGCCTGGCCGTCCAGGAGGGCCGCCAGATCCGCGCGCTTGGTACGGGTCTTGGCCTCCAGGGCCGCCGGGTCCGTGAGGGTCTCCCCGTCGGCATTGCCCAGGAGGTTGAAGCCACTCCAGGAGAGGACCCGCAGGTTCCGCGCGGCGAAGAGGGGGGCGAGGACCGACTTGAGGAGGGTCTCGCCGGTCTTGCCGTCCCGGCCCATGTGGGGGACGCCCCGGTCCAGGGCCAGCCCCTGCAGGGCCTCCACGGCGTTTCCGGCGCTGGGGGTGAAGTTGACATAGGGGAGCCCGGCCTCCAGGGCGGCCAGGGCGTAGAGGACGCTGGCCGGGAGCGAGCGGTCGTCCGAGGCCACGGCGCGGCGCAGCCTGGCGAGGTCCGCGCAGGCCGGGTGGACATCGCCTCCCGCCGGCTCGGTCGAGGCGAGGTGCACGACCACCGCGCGGTCGACGCCGACCTGGTCGACGAAACGGGCCATGTCCGAGCGCAGGCGCTCGACCACCCGGGCCAGGTCCGGTTCCCGCCGCTCCAGGGTCCAGGTCGCCCGGGCGGCCACCGGGGCGGCGGCCCCGAGGGCCGACCCCGGCCGCACCCGGCCGGCGGCCTCGCGCACGGCCTCGCGCACCGGTCCGCCGGGCGCGACCAACGCCTGGGGGAGGACCCCACCGGCCACCAGGGTGTCCAGGGTGGCCTCCGGGGGCGAGTCCACCACGTCGTGGCCGCCGAAGACCAGGCGGTCCAGGGGGGCGAGCTTCAGGGCGTCCAGGGGCGGCCTCGCCGTGACGAGTCCGGTGGCAGGGGCCAGGCCTCGGGCCAGGGCCGCGGCCCCGGCCACCGCGGTGGTGGCCACGGCGCCCCGGGCGCCCACGAGCCAGACGCCGAGGCCGCCGGGCACTGCGCTAGTCCTCGAGTGCCGTCAGGCAGGTGTCCAGGGCCCCCACCGCGTAGGTGGTCACCAGGACCGGGTCGCCCTCCCACCAGCGGGGGAGCTCGTTCACCCAGTAGCCCTCGGGCGTCTGGAGGGCCGCCAGGCGGTCGGCCAGCTCCAGGGCCCAGCGGTGGCGCGTGCCGTCGGCGGTGGCGAAGTCGGGCTCGCCCCAGGCGGCCATGCACTTGGCCAGGACGCTGTAGTAGTAGTAGAGCCCCTGGCGCGAGGCCCCGGGATCGGCGCGGGTGCCCAGGCCGTGGTTCTCCTCCAGGGTGTAGTGCTCGCGCAGCCAGCCCAGGGCCGCCTGGACCCTGGGGTCCTCGCGGTCCACCCGGGCGTGGAGCAGGGACTTCAACCCCGCGTAGGTCATGCTCCCGTAGGAGGCGATGCACGGCCGCCCGTCGGGACCCTCGACCACTTCCGACTTGTTCCGGTCGGCCCCCGAGTCGTAGATGAAGCCCCCGTCATCGGCCGGGGCCCAGAGGGCCGTGTCGTTGGACTCGCTGCGGTTCTGGCAGCGCGCCAGGAAGCGCGCGGCCCGGCGCCACACCTGGCTGTCGTCCGGCAGGCCCGCCGCCGCCAGGGCCTCCATGGCGAACTGGGTGTTGGAGAGGTCCGCGTCCGGCGTGGCGTTGTCCTCCCCGTAGCCCCAGCCCCCGTGGTTCCGGTCGGCCTCCGGGACGCCGCCCACCCCGGAGAACTGGCTCGAGGCCAGGTAGTCCCGCGCCGCCCCGATGGTCTCGGCGTGACGGGCGGGGTTCACCGCGTCCAGGGCGAGCAGGGCCAGGGCCGTGTTGTAGACCGCGTTCCCCAGGCCGTCGTTGAAGATGGTCCCGTCCGGGTGGCGCTTCCCCAGGAGGTAGGCCACCCCGCGCTCCATCCGGCCCAGGTGCGGCGCGCGCACGTCCTCCGGCGCACGGGCGCAGGCGATGACGGCCAGGGCCGTGATGCCCACGTATCCCTTCTCCGGCGCGCCGGGGATGGCCCCCCAGGAACCGTTCTCGTTCTGCTGGGAGGCGAGCCAGCGCAGGCCCAGGGCCAGTGCGGCGCGGTGGGGGGCCGTGTCCACGGGCGCCGACGTGGGCGTGGGCGTGGGCGTGTCCGTGGGCGTGTCCGTGGGCGTGTCCGTGGGCTTGTCCGTGGGCTTGTCCGTGGGCGTGGGCGTGGGCGTGGGCGTGTCCGTGGGCGTGGGCGTGTCCGTGGGCGTCCCCGCGCAGCCGGCGAGGAGTACCAAGGCCAGCGCCATATCGAGATGTCTCATCCGTCGTCCTCCATCGTCCCGAAGTAGCGTCGGACCGCCTCGCGGCAGTCCGGCGGCGTTCCTTCGCGGGTCATGAGCGCCTCGACCTCGTCCAGGCTGAGATGGGAAGAGGCGTCCGCCGGGGTCGGGGTCGGGGTCGTGGTCGTGTCCGTGTTCGTGTTCGTGTGGGTGTTGGTGTTCGTGTGGGTGTTCGTGACCGTGGTCGTGTTCGTGTCCGCGGCCCCCAGCGCCAGGGCCAGCGCCCGGGTCCGGGCGGCCGCCTGGAGGAGAGCCAGGCGCCGCGCGGGAGTGGGAGTGGGAGTGGGCGTAGGCGTGGGAGTGTTCGTGGACGTGGTCGTGGGCGTGTTCGTGGGCGTGTTCGTGTCCGGCGAGGTCTCCGCGGCGTCCTCCAGATCCCGGGCGAGCTGTCCCAGTTCCT
>JACQVX010000089.1 GCA_016209495.1 Planctomycetota bacterium | reverse complement strand
GGTTCATGTAGGTCTGCGGCTTCGCGACCACCACCTTTTCGTCCCACACCACCCCATCCCCCACCAGGGCCCGGAATCGGGTCCGGGTGAGGTCCATGTGGTGGATCTGGGCGAAGCGGTCGGCCACCAGGAACCCCACGTTGTGCCGGGTCCCCCGATACGCCGGACCGGGGTTCCCCAGGCCCACCACGAGCTTCACCGCCCCGAAGTCACTCCTCCGTCTCCTCGCCCTCCTTGGGCTCCTTGCGGCCAATGACCTCCGGCTCCTCGGCGCCAGGCTCCACGGCCGCCTCCACGGCGGGCGCCTCCTCCTCGCGGGGCTCCTCGACCCCCACGACCGGGGTGTCGGCGGCATCCAGGCACACGACCCCCTCGGGCAGGACGAGGTCCTTCACCTCCAGCCACTGGCCGACCTCCAGGGCCTTGATGTTCACCTGGATGGAGTCGGGTATCGCCATGGGGAGGCACTCCACTTCCAGCTCGTGGAGGTTCTGCTCCATCACGCCCCCGGCCACGACGCCCCTGGCGGTGCCCACGAGCTCGAGGCGGACGGAGACCTTGACCTTCTCGTCCAGCGAGATGCGCTGCAGGTCCACGTGCACGATGGTCTCCCCCAGCGCGTCGTACTGGATGTCCTTCAGGATGGCGCTGTCCTCCGCGCCCCCGGCCACGACCTTCAACACCTGGCCGTGGCGGCGCAGGAGCGACTCCAGGCGAGTGCGTTCCACCGAGAGGCTGCGGACCTCCGCCCCGCGACCGTAGAGCACCGCGGGGACCAGGCCCGCCCTCCTGTCGGCCCGGGCCCGGCGGCTGCCCCCCGGCTCCCTCTGCCTGGCCTCGAGCACTTCCTGGATCATGGCAAAGCGCCGCCCGCGAGGGCGGTCTCCTTTCCGATCAATTGAACAGCGACGAGACGGACTCGTTCATGTGTATCCGGTGGATGGCGTCGCCCAGGAGGCCCGCCACGGAGATCACCTCAATGCGATCCAGGGGCTGGGTCAGCGGTATGGTGTCGGTCACCACGACCTGCCGGACCGGGGCTTCCGAGAGGGTCCGCATGGCCTCGCCGCAGAAGACCGGGTGGGTCGCGCAGAGGTAGACGTCGCGTGCGCCCTTCTTCTTCACCACCCGCGCCGCCTCCACGATGGAACCCCCCGTGGAGATCATGTCGTCCACGATGAGGGCGTCCATGCCTTCCACCTCGCCTATGAGGAACCCCACCACGGTCTCGCGGTCGCTGACGCGGCGCTTGTCCACCACCGCGAGGCGGGACTCGAGGTGCTTCGAGAAGGAGCGGGCCATCTTGATGCTGCCCACGTCCGGGCCCACCACGACGCCGGAGAACCCCAGCCCCTGGAAGTAGCGCAGGAGGACCGGCTGGGCGTAGAGGTGGTCCACGGGGATGTCGAAGAAGCCCTGGATCTGGGCCGAGTGCAGGTCGGTGGTGAGGACCCGGTCCGCGCCGGCGGTGCGGATCAGGTTCGCCGCCAGCTTGGCGCTGATGGGGACCCGGGACTCGTCCTTCCGGTCCTGGCGGGCGTATCCGAAGTAGGGGACCACCGCCGTGATCCGGCGCGCCGAGGCCCTGCGGAAGCAGTCGATCATGATCAACAGCTCCATCAGGTTCTCGTTCACCGGCGGGCAGGTGGACTGGACGACGAATACGTCCCCCCCACGGATGTTCTGCTCGAGCTTGACCGAGATCTCCCCGTCGGGGAACCGGCCCACCGTGGCGCTGCCCAGGGGCACCCCCAGGCGCTCCGCGATCCGCTCGGCCAGCGGCCGGTTGCCGTTCCCGCTGAAGATCATGAGCTCGTCGCCGCGCATCACCCCTCCGATCGCGCGGCGGGGGACGCCGCCGTCCGTCCCAGCAGCCTCGCCGGGACCCCCACCGCGACGTCGCCGGGCGGGACGTCCTGGCCGGCGAGGACCACGGCCCCCGCCCCCGTCACGGCCCCGCTCCCGACGCTCACCGGCGCGACGAGCACCGTGCCGCTGCCGATGAAGGCCCCGTCCTCGACCACCGTGCGGTGCTTCGAGCGCCCGTCGTAGTTGGCGAAGATGGTCCCCGCCCCGATGTTGACGCGGCTCCCCACCTGGCCGTCCCCCAGATACGCGAGGTGCTTGGCCTTGGTATGGCTGCCCAGGCGCGTCTTCTTGACCTCGACGAAGTTGCCCACCTCCGAGCCCTCCTCCAGCACCGTCCCCGGGCGCAGGTGGGTGAAGGGCCCGACCTCGCAGCCGGGGCCGATCTCCACGTCCCCGGAGATCACGGTGAAGGGGTGGATCACCACGTCCGGGGCGATGCGCGCGTCCACGTCGATCCAGGTGGAGGCAGGGTCCACGATGCTCACGCCCGAATCCATGTGGCGGAGGTTCACCCGGTCCCTCATGGCGCGGGTCGCCGCGGCCAGTTCCTCGCGGGAGTTCACCCCCATGACCTCGCTGGGGTCGCGGGCCTCCACCGCCTCCACCCGCTCGCCGGCCGAGGCGAGGCCCCGCACCGCGTCCGTGAGGTAGACCTCCCGCTGGGCGTTGCGGTCCTTCAGGGTGGGGAGCTGCCGCGCCAGGGCCGCGCGGTCGAAGGCATACGCCCCCGCGTTGACCTCGTCCACCGCCCGCGCGACCTCGTCGGCGTCCGCCGCCTCGACGATGGCGCTCACGGATCCGTCGCCGGAGCGGAGGACACGCCCGTAGGCCCCGGGCACCGCCAGGCGGGCGCTGAGCAGGACACAGGCCGCGCCCGTGGAGCGGCGCCTCTCCAGGAGGAGCGCGATGGTCTCGGGGCTCACCAGGGGCGCGTCTCCGCACAGCACCACGAGGTCCGCGTGGGCGAGATCGGGGAGGGCGCCAGGCTCGGCGCGGCCGGCGACCCCGATCGAGGGCCTCGCGGCGGGCAGCGCGCAGCGCACCGCGTCCCCCGTCCCCAGGGGTGGGTCCTGCACGACGAACCGGTACCCGCGTCCCCCCACCGAGTCCCGGACCGCGTCGCCGTCCCGGCCCACCACGAGGACCGTGTCGGCCGGGGCCACCCCGGCGGCGACCAGGGCGTCCAGGACGTGCCCCAGGACGGTGCGGCCGAGGATCGGGTGGAGCACCTTGGGGATGCTTCCCTTCATCCGCCGGCTCCTCCCCGCGGCGAGCACGATGGCGATCGCTCCGGACATCCTCACCACCCCTGCGACCCCCGCGGGCAACCCACCCTGGTTACCCGGCCAGGACTCGAACCTGGAACGAGAGGACCAAAACCTCTAGTGTTACCGATTACACCACCGGGTACGGCCTTCGGCGGCAAAGGCGCGGGATTGTAACACCGGGGGGGGGCGAGTCAATCCGCCTCGGTCTCGCGCCCGTCGCCGGATACCTCGGGGGGGACGCCTGGCGAGGTCCCGCCGCGCCTCCTCTCCCTCTGGGCGTCGAGGACGAGGAAGCTGAGCTGCTCGAGCTGCAGGGCCAGGTCCACGGAGCAGAGCGCCACCGAGGCGGGCACGGCCACCGAGGCGGGGGCGAAGTTGAGGATCCCACGCACCCCGGCCGCCACCAGGCGGTCCGCCACCTCCTGGGCATGCTCCGCGGGGACGGTGATGATCCCCAGGCGCACGGCCTCCCGCCGCACCGTCTCCGCCAGCTCGCCCATGGGGCGGATGGCCATCCCCCCGGCCACCTGACCTACCCGACGCGGGTCGGAGTCGAAGAGGGCCGCGACGCGGAAGCCCTGCTCCTCGAACCCCCGGTAGCGGGCGAGGGCCGAGCCCAGGTTGCCCACCCCCACGATGGCGGTGCTCCAGCCCCGGTCGGTCCCCAAGATGCGCCGGAGGCTGGCGATGAGGCGGTCCACCTTGTATCCCACCCCGGGTAGGCCGAACTGCCCGAAGTAGGCCAGGTCCCGGCGTACCTGGGCGTCCGTGAGGCGCAGGCCGCCGGCCAGCTCGTGCGACGAGACGGTGGACCGGCCCGCGCGCTGATAGCCCTGAAGCTGGCGAAGGTAGAGACTGAGCCGCTGCGCGGCGGCCCGCGGGACGTCCTGGCGGGAGGACATCGACCGCCGCCGCCGTCACTCGCCCGCGCCCGCGGCGCCCCTCCTGGCGCGCCAGTCGGCATTGAGGGCGGTGATCCGCTCGTGGCCCGCCAGGCAGCGGGCGTAGGCCACCCCGCGCAGGTAGTGCGATTCGTCATCCCCGGCGCCCTCGCAACCCGGCTGGCTGCGCGCCTGGGCCACGGCACGCTCGCCGCAGAGGACGGTCACCGGGTTTCGATCGCTGGGCGAGAGGCGCATGTGGGGGCAGATGGCCCGCACCTTGTCCACCTCCGCGGAGTAGCCCGGGTCGATGATGTCCCAGAACTCGTGGAGCTGGGCCAGGGTCTCCACCGTCTGCCGGTCATAGCCCTTCCCGGCGCTGGCATGCTTGTGGAGGCGCACCAGGCTGGCCTTGACGCTGGAACGGGTCTTCACGACCTCCACCAGGTCTCCATTCCAGAGGAAGGCCGCCTCCTCGTCGAGGACGGCCATGGCGTCGGCCACGGCCAGGACCCGCGCCCCCAGACCGGAGGGCGGGACGGCGGCGTGGTGATCCCTCACGAGGGCCGCCACGGCCGGGGGCAGTCCCGTCGGCGCCAGGCGCCGGGCCGCCGCCCCCGGGTGGGTCTGGTAGGACTTGAGGTCCCCCTTCTCCACGTAGTCGTCCACGACCGCACCCACCACCCCGATCTCCGCGAACAGGCCCGCCGCCGCGACGGTGACGAGGGAGCGAGCCAGGGCCTCGCCCTCGACCCCGCGCCGGCGCAGCTCCACCAGGGCAAGCTGGGCCGCCACCGGTCCCATGCGTCGTGCGCGGGCCAGGGCAGCCTGGGCCCCGGGTCGCTTCTGCCTCGCCGCATTCTGCAGGTCGGCATGCAGGAGGACCGCGTCGTCGTGGGCGAAGACGCCCCGCAGGGCGGCCCCGACCGCCTCCAGGTCGGCGCCCGGGAGCTGGGAGGCGAGGGCCCGCCAGCTCGGGACGTCTCCGAAGGGGAGCTTGCCCTCCAGGGATTCCCGCAGCTCGCCCCGGAAATGGCCCGCCAGGTAGCCATTGGGCCGGACCGCCACGTCGGGCGCGGATCGGACCGACTGGACCGCGCCGGCGGGGTCGAACTCGACCTCGACGATCTGGTTCCAGCGGCCCTTGTCGAGGTCGTCCAGCTTCCTCAAGACGGCGTTGGTGAGGGCCACGCCGGCGCGGATGAAGGCCCGATCCGGCGTGAACCCGGACTTCGCCTCGTCCAGGGAGACCCCCTCGTCCATGACGAAGTAGTCCCGGACCGCCACGGTCCCTCCCTCCTCGAAGGACTTCTCATCACCGCCGGCCATGAGCCGCAGGACCCCGATGTCGACCCGGACCGGTTCCTGGAGCCTCAGGGCCTGATCCCCCGGGCCCGACGCCAGGAACGGGAGCCCGTCGTCCGACTCCACGGCCGGCTCCGCGGGACGCGGTGTCGTGACGGCGGCGTTCGCGGCCTCGGCGGCGGCCGCGGCCGGCGGGGCGGCGCCGCCACCCGGCGCATCGGCTCCCCGGGGGGCCTCGCCAGGACCCGCCCCGGGCGGGACCACGGCCATGCGCCGGGACTCCTTTAGGATGGATGCCACCTTCTTGCGAAGCTCCTCCGGGTGGAAGGGCTTGACCAGGGCGTGGCGGATCTGGAGGGACTTGGCCCGGAGCAGGTTCTCCGAGGTGGCGTAGCCGGTGATCAGGAGGACCGGGAGGTCCAGCCTCGCCGCCCGGATCCGCTCCAGGTACTCCAGGCCGTCCATCCCGGGCATGCGGATGTCCGTGATGATGAGCCGCGTCCGGGGCGAGAGGCAGCGCAACCCCTCCCGGCCGTTGGAGGCCGTGACCACGGTGTATTCCCCCTCCAGGACGCGGGCGATGAGCTCGCGGATCCAGCGTTCGTCGTCCACGACGACGATCTCGGCACGGCCCTCCTGGGTAGTGGCTGAGGCCCCCATGCGCTCCTCCGGGACGGTCGGATTATAGGGTCCCTCGCTCGATGACCGCTACACCCGGCCGCGCTTGATTCCCCGCGGACCCGGACCCATAATCGGCCCCCGCCCTTCGGGGGGCATCGGGGCGTTGCAGGGGGCTCGATGCGGAAGGTGCCCGTCCAGGGTCTGAGGCCGGAGGAGCGGCTCCCCGACCCGCTGTACCATCGCAGCGGGACGCGGCTCTACGACCGCGGGGAGAGGCTCACCCCGGAAGAGGTGGAGCTCCTGGCCCGCCACCGCATCAGCGAGGTCCATGTCCCGGCGAGCGACGAGGACCTCGCTGGGTTCCTGTGCGAGGCCCAGCGGCGGGTGGTCCGGCTCGAGGACCTGGACGAGCGCACGCCCCTCACCTCCGACGTCTTCGACGCCGACGGCACCCTGCTCCTGAGCCAGGGGGTGGTGGTCCACCAGGCCATGAGGGACAAGCTCCGCGAACGGGGCATCACCACCCTCTACATCCGGAGGTCCTCGGCCGAGCGTGGGCTCGTAGAGGTCCAGTCCTTCGAGGCGGACCGGGCGGTCATCCGGCGGCCCAGGCCCAAGCTCGTGCGCTGGGAGGCGGCCGATGACCTCCGACCCGAGGACCGGGTCGCGGACTCGGCCCAGGTCACCGAGGAGGCGGTCCAACGCCAGGTGGAGTCCGGCCGCATGGAGGGGAGCCCCGAGGGCGAGGCCCTCGCGAGGCACCTCGTCGAGCGAGACCCGCTCTCGCCCCGCCGGGAGGACGAGCTCCGCGAGAGGAACGCGGACCTGGAGGAGACCGCCGGACGGGTCCATCAGGTCTACACCGCCCTGGAGGCCGGGGAGACCGTGGACAGCGACCGGGTGACCGACATCACGAAGCGTCTCATCAACGCCATAGTGGCCGACCACTCCCTCCTCCTGGCCCAGGTCTCCCTCAAGCACCCGGAGCGGTACCTGCTCCACCACGCCTTCAACACGGCGGTCTACGCCTCCAACATCGCGACGACCCTGGGCTACAGCAAGCGGCAGGTCCTCGAGATCGCCTACGGGGCCTTCCTCCAGGACGTGGGGATGATCCAGGTCCCCGCCGAGGTCCTGCGCAAGCCGGGGAGGCTCACCCCGGGCGAACGGCGCGAGGTGGAACGCCATCCCGTCCACGGTATCAACTACGTGCAGCGAGTCCCCCTCCTCCCCAGCAGCACGCCCCTGGTGGTCTACCAGCACCACGAACGCATGGACAAGGGCGGCTATCCCAGGGGCCGTCCGGGGCAGCTCGTCCACCCGTTCGCCCGGATCTCCATGGTGGCGGACGTCTACGACGCCCTCACCACCGACCGCCCGTATCGCAAGGCCCTCTTGCCCTACCAGTCCATGGAGACGCTCCTGCGCCTGGTGGCTCGCAAGCAGCTGGACGCCCGGGTCGTCCGTGCCTTCCTGGTGTGCAACTCCCTGTTCCCCGTGGGCTCCCACGTCATCCTCTCGGACGACTCGGTGGCGCGGGTGACCCGGGCCAATCCCGAGGTCCACACCCGGCCGGTGGTCGCGATCCTGGCGCGTAGCGGCCGGAGGCTGGAGGCCCCCGAGTTGCGGGACCTGGGCGCGGGCGGAGACCTGCAGATCGTGCGGGCCACCGCCCCCGAGGGCCTGGAAGGCGCCGCTACCGACGGATTCTAATCTTCGGGGCCGCCGATCCCCTTGACAGCTCGGCGGCCCCGCGACTAAGGTATGGGCAGTCCGTAGGCCCTCGGGACCGCCCGAAGAAGCAACCCCAAGGTCCCGCCCTTTCGGACGGCTGGTCCCTCTCTACCCAAAGCACCTCGGGGCTGAAATCCCGGCGGGGGGAAGGCCCGTCACCTGCTCCGCGCGTCGCCCTCTTCGGGCGCATGAACTCTCGCGCGGGGTGCGGTGACAGGCTCTATCCTCCCTTGTCACTCCCTGTATCGGCACGCCCGCAGGGGGGACTTGAGGCCGCCGGAAAAAAATCAGGAGGGAACCATGGGACTGTCCATCCATACCAACCTCTACTCGCTCGACGCCCTCACCAGCCTGCGGTCCATCAGCCGCCTCCTCAGCCTGTCCTCCGAGCGGCTCGCCTCCCAGCGACGGATCAACCACGCCGCCGACGACCCCTCGGGCGTCGGTTTCGTGGCCCGGGCCCGGGCCCAGGTCATGGGCCTGGAGCGGGCCGGCACCAACACCCAGCTCGGCATCAACTTCCTCAAGACCGTCGACGACGCCCTGGACCAGATCGGCCAGCGCATCGGGAACATCTCCAGCGCCATCCTGGCCTCGGACCAGGCGAGCATCGACTCGGCCCTGGAGGCCATAGACCAGATCGCCTCCGCCACCACCTTCGCGGGGAAGACCCCCCTGCGCGGCCTGAGCGCCCTATCGCCCTCGACCCCCGACTCGCGCATCCGGCAGCTCGAGGTGCGCCGGGCCAGCTTCACCGGCAGCACCCTCGGCCTCTCCATCACCGTCAACACGGCCCCCACCCGGGCCTCGTTCACCATCGACGTCGCCAGCGGGCCCCTGACTGCCGAGGTGACCGGCCCCTTCGGGACCGGGACCATCAGCCTGGCGGGCGGCGAGGCGACCCCCATCCCGGACCTCCTGAACCAGCTCGACGCCCTGAGGGGGACCCTGGGCCTGGACTCCAACAGCGGCGCGAATCCGGTCCGGAGCCTGACCTTCGGCGCCTCCTCGACCCTCACGGTCCGCCGCGTCTCGGGGACCGGGACCCTCACGGTCTCCGGCACCGCACTGGCCAATGGGGACAGCCTCGGCTTCGCAGGGGCGGACGCCTCCATCACCGTCAACGGCCGCTCCGCGGCCACCGACGGAGACCGGGTGAACGCCACCTCCCTCGACATGGCCCTCCGTTTCCGCATCGACCCCACGGTGCTGGCGGGCACCACCATCAACCTGAGCCTCGCCCGCGGGGGCGAGACCTTCCAGCTCGGCTCCACGGGCCACCCCAGGGACCGGCTGACCCTGGGCATCCCCATGGTGGGCACCGGGAGCCTGGGCCGGCAGCCGCTGGTGGAGACCTCCGCCGTCACCACCTATTTCGGCTTCCTCTCCTCCCTGGCCACCGGCGGCGACAACGACCTGGCCTCCGACAGCGCCAACGCCGCGCGCATCGCCGACGCGGCGGCGGACCAGGTGTCCTCCCTGCGCGCCTTCGTCGGCTCCATCATCTCGCGGGTCCTGGAGCCCAATCTCAGTCTGACCGAGCGGGTGTCCGCCGAGGTGGATGAGGCCCGCTCCCGGGTCGAGGACCTGGACTTCGCCGCCGAGACGGCCGAGTTCACACGGATGCAGGTCCTGTTCGAGGCGGCCACCAGCGTGGTGGCCCAGGCGAACCTGATCCCCTCCCAGGTGCTCCGGCTGCTGCCCTTCCCCAAGGCGGGCTAGCGGTGGGACGCGGCAAGGAAAGGAGCTAGACGACCATGGGACTCCGGATACGCAGCAACATGGACGCGGTGCGGTCCCTGACCGCCCTGAACGAGATCGAGCGCGCCCAGTCCAGGGCCTCCGAGCGGGCCGCCAGCCAGAAACGCATGAACAGCGCGGCGGACGACCCGGGGGCCGTGGGCACGTTGCAGTCCTACAAGACCGAGTTCGCGCGGCTGGTCCAGTCCGCGACCAACGCCCAGACGGCCATCAACCTCCTCACCACCGTGGACAACGCCCTGGCCACCATCCAGACGTCCATCACGAACATCCAGGCGGCCATCGCCACCCCCAACCAGACCACCATCGACACCGAGCTGACCAACATCGACACGGTCTCGAAGACCACCACCTTCGGCGGCCGGCGTCTCCTGGACGGCAGCTCCGCCCTCCGGGTCACGGGGGTGGACAACACGCGCATCGCCGACCTGGAGGTGCGCCGCTTCGACTTCTCTTCGGCCTCCGCCGACCTGGACGTGGAGCTCATCACGCCCGCCACCCGGGGTTCCTACGAGTTCGTGTTCGGCGGGTCGGTGGGCGGCACGGGACTCACCATCGACGTGACGGGGCCCCTGGGGACCGCGACGGGCATCTCGATCCTCTCCACCGACACGGCGGCCAACGTGGCGACCAAGATCGACGCCCAGAGGGCCGTCACCGGAGTGGCCCTCAACGGGGCCACCAATACCCGCTCGGTGGACTACGGGGCCGCCGCCGTCCTCACCATCACCGCCACCGCCGGGACGGGGACCATGTCCCTTGTGGACAACTTCGGGACCCCCACCGTGGGTTTCACCAACGGCCAGACCGTCACCACCCGCGGGACCGACGCGGTGGTCAAGGTCAACGGCCTCCCGGCGGCGGTCAACGGGCTGCAGGTGTCGGCGGTGGGCCCCCACCACGACCTGCGCTTCCAGCTCCAGGAGGCGGGCACCTTCACCGACACCATCTCCGTGACGGCGGGGAGCGGCGTGAGCTTCGACCTGGGGGCCGGCACGAGCCTGAACCAGCGCCTCAACCTCGGCATGCCGAGCGTCACCACCGGGAACCTGGGCCGCCGGGCGCTCGTCTCGGCCGCCAGCGAGGAGTTCTTCGGATTCCTCTCCTCCTTGCGCACCGGCGGGGCCAACGCCGTGGCCACGGACCCGGACAATGCCGGGGACATCGCCACTGCCTCCGCCAGCGAGGTGAGCGCCCTGCGCTCCCTGGTGGGGGCCCAGATCAGCCGCATCTTCACGCCTCTCCGGACGCTCTTCCAGACCCAGGACGACGAGGTGGAGGAGGCCCGGAGCGCCCTGGAGGACATCAGCTCCGCGGCAGCCACCGCCGAGCTGACCAAGCAGCAGGTCCTCTTTCAGGCGGGCCTCGCGGTCCTCGCCCAGAACAACCTGACCCCCCAGACGGTGATCAAGCTCCTGCCGTTCCCCTCGAGCCTGTAGCGGCCCTCAGGGGATGACGAGGGCCAGCAGGGCCTTCTGGGCGTGGAGGCGGTTCTCCGCCTGGCGCCACACCTGGCTGTGGGGGCCGTCCACCACCGAGTCGCAGATCTCCTCCCCGCGGTGGGCCGGGAGGCAGTGGAGGACCACGTGGTCCGGCCGGGCCAGGGCGCACAGGGCCTCGTTCACCTGGTAGGGGCGGAAGCGGCCCACCCTCTCCGCGTGCTCCGCCTCCTGGCCCATGCTGGCCCAGACGTCCGTGTAGATCGCGTCCGCCCCGCGCACCGCCTCCCGGGGGTCCTCGCCCACCTGGGCCCGGGGCCCGGCGGCGGCGACCACCGCCGCCTGGGGGGCGTAGCCCCGCGGGTGTGCCACCCGCAGACGGAACCCGAAGCGCGCGGAGGCGTGCAGCAGGGAGTGGCAGACGTTGTTGCCGTCCCCCACGTAGGCCACCGTGAGGTCCTCCAGGGCGCGCCCCCTGGGGACGTAGACCTCCCGCAGGGTCTCGGCGTCCGCCAGGGCCTGGCACGGGTGGTCGAAGTCCGTCAGCCCGTTGATCACGGGCACGCCCGCGTGCTCCGCCAGGTCCAGGACGTCCCTGTGGGCGAAGGTGCGCGCCATGACCGCGTCCACGTAGCGGCCCAGGACCCGCGCCGTATCCGGCACCGTCTCGCCCCTTCCCAGTTGCAGGTCCGAGGCCCCCAGGTAGAGGGCCGACCCACCGAGGTGGCGCATGGCCACGTCGAAGGAGACCCGGGTGCGGGTCGAGGGCTTCTGGAAGATCATGCCCAGGACGCGGCCCTGGAGCAGGGGCTCGCGGACGCCCCTCCGGGCCATGCGCTTCAGCTCGTCCGCCGTGTCCAGGACGGCGAGGAGGTCCTCCGCGCCCCAATCGATGAGCGAGACGAAGCTCCGTCCCTTGAAACCCTGGGCCATGGCTGCCCCTCCTGACAGGGCGGGGAAGGTACCCGTCGGCTCCAGAGGCGTCAACCGCGGGCGCACGGGCGCTTGCCGGGTGTCGGGAGAGCTCCTATCATCGCGCCGCGATGGGCTTCCTGGCTGGCATGCGCGCCGACCGCTTCGCCCGGAGACGGCACCACTGCTACGAGCAGGGGGACTGGGACGGCCTCCTCGCGATCTGCCGGGAATGGCTGGCCGGGGTGCCCTACGACCGGAAGGCCTACCACGACATGGCCGTGGCCTGCCACAGGAAGGGGCTGGAGTCCGAGGCCTACGAGGCCTGCCGGCAGATCGCCCTCAATGACTTCGGGGTCCCTCCGCAGAAGGACCCACGCGACCAGGTGGCCCGCGCGGCGGACCTGGTCCGCTCGGGCAAGGTCTCCCTGCGCTACATGCTTCACTATATGGTCCTGGGGGAGATCCTGGAGGCGCAGCAGAAGGAGGACGAGGCCCTCGAGGTCTTCGAGGCCCTCAAGGTCTTCGACCCCCATTTCGCCGACCGGCACCTGCACCTGGCCAGGCTCCACGAGCGCCGGGGCGAGCTGGATCGGGCGGCGGGGCGGCTCGCGACCTTCCTGGAGGACCACCCGCGCAGGGCCGAGGACTGCGTCCGCGCGATCGAGGCCATGCTGGGGCGCTCCCCGGGAAACCTCCCGCTGGTGCGCGTCCTGGTCCAGGCCCACCAGGTCCGCGGCACCCTGGAATCCACCCTGGCGGAGGCGCGCGACCGGGCGCGCGCCGGCGACCCGTCGGCCCTCCACTACCTGGGGGCCGCGACACTGCGGCTGGGGAGGCTGGACGAGGCCCGCTCGGTCTACGAGGCCCTGGTGGCGACCCAGCCCGACGACAAGAACGCCTACAAGGGGTTGGCGGAGGCCCTCTACGCCAGGGGCGAGGTGGCCGCCGCTGCGCGTCCGATCCAGGCCATCGTCCTCCGCTTCCCCGAGTGTCGCGACGAGGCCATCGGCTGGTACCGCTGTGCCCTGGCGGCCCACCCGGAAGACCGCCTCCTGCAAGGCCAGCTTGCCGTCCTGTTCCTCCGTGGCGGGGACCTGGACCGGGCCCTGGAGCACTACCGACCCATCCTCGACCAGCGCCCCGGGGACGAGGCCCTGCGCAAGCAGTGGGACCTGCTCTGCACCATGGCCCGCAAGCGGAGGGTCCGCGAGCTGGAGCTGCTCCTGGACCCCTCGGGAGTGACGGATATGGAGCGGGTCACGGTGGAGGTGGAAGGGAAGGCCGTCTCGCTCCTCACCACCGAGGCGTTCCGCCGCTCCCTGGAACACCCCGAGACGGTCCCTCGCGAGGAGGCCCTGGTCGAGCTTGGCGCGCTCTACACGGAACTGGGCGAGGACCGGGAGAAGGCCATCCGTCTGTTCCAGCAGGCCTCGCGCTACGACTCACGGTTCAAGGACCAGGCCCTCTACCGTCTCTGCATGAGTTTCATCGAGGAGGGCCACTTCGACCTGGCCGCCCGCTCCTTCGAGCAGGTCGACCTGAACCGTCTGGACGTCTCCGAGGAGGACAGGAAACGGCTCCTCTACGAGATGGCCCAGGGCTACGAGGGGCAGGGGAGCCTGGCCGAGGCCGCCCGGACCTACGGAGAGGTCCTTCTCCTGGACGTGGGCTACCGAGACGCCCGCGAGCGCCACGCCGCCGTCGAGCGGGCCCGGGCGGGAGGGGCGGTCCGGGCCGTCCCGGTGCCCGTGTCCTCCGCGGAGGGTAGCGACCGCAAGCGTGGCCTCTACCAACTAGCCGTACGCTACGAGGAGGAGGGCCTGGTGGACCAGGCCAGGAAGGTCCTGGGCGAGATCCTGGAGCTGGACCGGGACTACGGCGACGCCCGCCAGCGCTTGGCGTCCCTCGCCGTACGACCCGACGGAGGCCGCTACATCAACCGTGTCCTCATCGGGCGCGGGGGCATGGGGACCATCTGGCGGGCGTTCGACACCCAGCTCCGCCGCGTGGTGGCCCTCAAGGAGATCAACGAGGCCTACCGTGACGACGCGGAGGCCCTCAAACGCTTCCGCCTCGAGGCGGAGGCGGCGGCCCGCATCGACCACCCGGGGGTCGTGCGGATCCACGACATCGTGGACGGTGAGCGGCTCGCCATCGCCATGGAGTTCGTCGAGGGCCGGAACATCCGCGACCTGCTCCGGGAGAGCCGGCGCTTCACGGAGGCGCGGGTCCGGGACCTGGGGGCCCGCATCGCCGTGGTCCTGGCCCACGTGCATGAGAAGGGGGTGATCCACCGGGACGTGAAGCCCGATAATGTCATCGTCATGGCCGACGGTGGCGTCAAGCTCACCGATTTCGGCCTGGCCTGCCTCGTGGAGGCGAGCCAGGCCTCGCGCCTCACCCGGGCGGGCCACGTCCTGGGGACGGCCCTCTACATGGCCCCCGAGCAGGTGCGCGGGCAGGCCGTGGACGCGCGCACGGACGTCTACGCCCTGGGCGTCACCCTCTACGAGATGGCCACCGGACGTCCACCCTTCGACTCCGGGGACGTGGCCTTTCGCCACGTCTACGAGGTGCCCACCCCGCCTCGCAAGCAGGTGGCGGAGCTGACGGAGGACCTGCAGCGCACCGTGCTTCGCTGCCTGGCCAAGGAGCCCGCGGGGCGCTTCCCGGACTGCCGTGCCCTGGCCGCCGCGCTACGTCCTGCGTGAATCGACCGCCGGTCGATTCAAACCCCTCAGGTCCCCCCGAAGCCCACGGTCACCTGGCCCCGCTCCTCGATGACCGGGACCTGCCGTCCCCCGTTGCTCAGGCCCAGCATCTCGTCCAGGGCCTTCGCGTCGCCCTTGACGTTGAAGTAACGGACCTCGAACCCTCGCCTCGCGTAGGCCTCACGGGCCGCGGTAGTGTAGGGTCAGGTGTCCTTGCCGTAGATGCGCACCCGGTCGGCGGTCTTGGCCTTGGCCATGGGTATCCCTCCGATGTCAACGGTCCTGGAGCCGCCAGCGCTGCATGGCGCCGGCGCGGGAGAGGTCGCAGCCGGACTCCCGGCTCACGAGCCCCGCGTAGAGGTCGTAGTTCGCCCCCTCGCGCGGCAGGACCCCGGGCCCCAGGGTGGCGCAGAGGTCCGAGCCTTCATTCCGCACGACGACCTGCACCTCGCCCCCCTCGAAGGAGTCGGGGGAGCCCGACTCCACCTTCGCCACGTCCACGCCACTGCCCGTGGCCAGCGAGAAGAAGAGTTGCCACCGGCCGTTCATGGGGCGGACCTCCGGGTCTCCGATGGACTCCGGACCCGGATGGGTATAGACGACCTGGACCCCCAGGTCCCCCAGCGGCGACCTCCCCTCGTCTGCCCAGGCCATCCGGACCCTCCGGGGGTCGGCCCGTTCCACGAAGTAGACGCGGAAGGCGCGCCCCTCGGGCCCGGGGTCCAGGAGGGCCGCGGGGGCCGCTGCCCCCGCGGGGGTATCCAGGAGGACCCGGTGGTCCTTCCACGTCAGCCCGTTGGCCGAGACCGCCGACCAGACCTGGCTCCCCCCGCCCCCTGGCTGGAGCGCGGCCGTGTAGAAGAGGACGTACTGCCAGCGGGCCGAGGCCGGGTCGAGGCGCTTGAGGACGCTCGGGTCGCCCACCCACGCGAAGGCGGGCCCCACCTCCGCGCTCGTGAGCACGGTCATGTGCCCGCTCCAGGCGACGCCGTCGGAAGACGTGCGATAGTGCAGCCCCTCCGGGGAACCCTCGCCCCCGTCCTGGCGGCCTCCGTACCACATCTGGAACGTGCCGGTATGGAGCACCGTGGGCGCGGTCACGTGGACCCCCTCGAAGATCCGGTAGACCCCCAGGACCTCGTCCGAGGGGGCCTCCGGGTCGAGGATGAACTCCACCTCGGGCTGCTGGGCCAGGACCACCGCCTCCCCGTCCGGGTCCACGGTGACGGTCACGGCCAGCACCCCGGGCTCGGTCGACGCCACCTGGCCGGTGGCGAGCCCCTGGGCGTCCGTGGGGCCGGGCTGGGTGAGGACCGCTCCCTCACCCACCGCCGCGAGCCTCACCGGGCGCGCCGCTACCGCGTCGCCCGCCAGGTCGCGCACCCGGATGGCGATGGCGGCGGAGCTGCGTCCGTCGGCGAAGACCCCCCGCTCCGGGCTGGCCGTGACGATGGAGAGGCGCGGGCTCACCGCCACGGCCGGCGGCCTCTCCGGCGCGCGGGGCGCCTCCGCGGCCGGGCGGCCAGTCCCACCGGCGACCGTCGAGACCCCGGGGGCCGTTCCCCGGGCGGCGCCGACTCGCCCCGGGCTCGCGTCACGCGAGACGGTCGGCCCGTCGGCCGAGGCCGTCCCAGGGCCGGTCGCCTCCCCATCCCGCCTCCCGCAGCC
>JACQVX010000088.1 GCA_016209495.1 Planctomycetota bacterium | reverse complement strand
GGACCTGGGGGCCCTGGAGGCCCGCCTGGGGGCCGGCGGGCCGCTACGCATCCGCACACCCGCCGTGGCCCTGGAGGCCGCCGCGCCGGTCCTGCTCTTCCTCGAACCGGTCCCGACCCCCGAAGGGCCCGAGGGGGCGGCCCGCCTGGCCTCGCGCTACACCCGGTTCGTCGTGGGCGAGCCGCCCGGCGACGACGACCTGGAGCTGCGAGCCCGCGCGGCCCACGAGGCCCTGCGGCTGGGCGACCGCGCCCTGGAGGCGGGCCGGCCCGCGGAGGCGCAGGCCCTCTACCTGGGCGCCTGGCGCCTGGCCCAGCGCCTGCGCGGCCCGCGGGGCCCCGCGGAGCTTTCCCTGCGCGTGGCGCCGGACGGGGCGAGCCGGGTCCAGGTCTACCAGGGGGCGGTGCGGCTCCAGACCGCCTCGGGGGCCCTCGTCGTGCCCGAGGGCTACGGTGCGGACGTGGCCGTGGCGCAGTCGCGCCCCCTCCGGCGGCCCCTCCCGGGTGCGCCCCGGGCGCTGACGCCGGCGGAGGGGGCGGTCCTGGAGGGGGGTTCCGAGGCCCTCCTCTCCTGGGAGCCCGTGGAGGGGGCCGTGGCCTATCGGGTCGAGGTCCGCCCCGCCGGGGAGGGTGGACCGATGCAGGCGCGACTCCACGAGGCGCGCGACGTGGCCCTTGTGCTCGGCGACCCGGGCGGCGGACGCTACCTCTGGCGGGTCCGCGCCCTGGACGACCAGGGCATGGAAGGTCCCTTCGGCGCCGCGCGGGCCCTCGCGTGGCGCGGGCGGGCCGCGCCCCCGCGGGTCCGGGGCTACCGGATGGGCCGCGAGTGGTAGCGCGCCAGGGCGCTCCGGCCCTCGCCCTCGGGTGTCTCGCGGTCGCCCTCCTGACCCGGGGCGGCCCGGTCCAGGGAGAAGAAGTCGTGCTCCTGGCCGCGGCGGCCGAGGATACGCTGCCGGAAGGGAGCTGGACCCGGGTGCTGGTCCTGGCGGTCGGCCCGGACGGCCGGGGCGTCCCGGGCGATCGGCTGGTGGCCGAGGCGAGGCCGGGGACGGCCTCGGAGCCCCGCGAGCTGGCCCCCGGCGCATGGACCCTGCGCTATACCGCCCCCCCGGCCGGGGCCGGGGGAAGGGGTCACCTCTTCCTCGGCCTGGAGGGCCGCGGGGTGCGTGCCTCGCTGGCCTTCGGGGTCCTCCCGGGCATCGAGATGTCGGCGGAGCCGCCCTCGCTGGTCCTGGGCGAGGGAGAGGGCGCGGTGGTGCGGGTCCGCCTCCCCGGGGAGCTGGGGCCCGGGGGGCTCCGGCTCCGCGCGGACGAGGGGGAGACCATGGGGCCCCTGGGGCCGGCGGGGCCCGGTCTCTGGCAGGCGTTCTACCGTCCGCCCGCGGGCGGCCCGCCCCGCCTCGATCTCCTCCGGGTGGAGGACGTGTCCCATCCGGGGCCGGAGCGGGGGCGGCTCGCCCTGCCGCTCTACGCCCGGAACGAGGTCGTCGTCGAGACAGAGCCCGGGGCCGAGGTCCTGGTGCGGGTGGGCCCCCGCGAGTACCGGGGCCTCGCCGGGGAGGACGGCGTGGCTAGGGTCCCGGTGATCGTGGGCCCCATGGAGGAGCCCCTGGTCCTCTCCCGGGACGAGGCCGGCGGCCCGCGGGAGGAGCGGCTCCGGCTCGACCTCCCGGTAGCCCACCGGGCCCGGCTCCAGTCCCAGCCCACCGCGGTGGTGGCGGACGGGGCCCAGACGGCCCGTCTGGCCCTCGACCTGGCGGACGACCGGGGCGAGGCCCTGGAGGGGCGCGAGGTCCGCTTCCGCCTGGCGGAGGGCGAGGGGCTCCTCGGCCCCGCGGTGGAGCGCCCCGGCGGGCGCTACGAGTGCCTCTACACGGCCCCCTACGGGGTGGGCGTGGGCCGCGTCCGGGTGGTGGCGGAGGCGGGACCGAGCCACCGGGCCGAGGCCCGGATCGGGCTCGTGGCCGGCCCGGCGGCGGTCCTCCGGGGCGTGGGTCCCGCCCCGCGCCTGCGCCCTGGCGACCCGTCGGCGGTGGAGATCCTCCTGGAGGTCCGGGACGCCGCGGGCAACCCGGTGGAGGGGGGACTCCTGTCCCTGGAGGCCAGCCAGGGGTCGGCCGGCCCCGTGGAGGCCCGCGGGGGGGGGCTCCACGCCGTGCGCTACACGCCCCCGGCGCGGCCCCTCGAGGGCCGGGTGCGCCTCGTGCCGGAGCTGGCGGCCCGGGAGTTCGGGGCGCCGGCCGACCTGCTCCTTGCCGCCCTCCCCGGGTCCGGCTCGGAGGGTGCGCGGCTGGCGGTCCTGGCCCGGGACGCGGCCGGGAGGCCGGTGGCCGGCTACCCGCTCCACCTCTCGGTCGGGGGCCACGTCGTCGAGGAAGGGCGGACCGGGGCGGACGGGGTGGTCGTGGCGGCCCTGCCCGCCGGCGGCCCTGCCCCGGCCCTCGTGAGCGTGGAGACGCGGCCGGAGTTGGCGGGCGACCTGGTGACCCGCGGTCTCGTCCCCCGCGGTATGGACCCGGACTGGCTGGCAGGCCTCGCGGCCACGGGCGGGCTGGCGGGGTGCGGCCTCTCTCTCGCGCCGGCGGGGGTCCCTCCCTGGGCCCAGGCCCGCGCGCTCCGGGGCGGCCACGGCGCCCCGGAGCCCCTGGAGCTGGAGCTGGAGCTCGGCCCTCCCGCCCGGCTGGACCTGGAGGCCACTCCCGCGCGAGTGGTGGCCGGCCCCGAGGCCCGCGTCCTCGTGCGCGCCAGGGTGTGGGACGCGGCGGGAGACCCGGCGGTCGTGCCGACGCCGCCGGAGACGAGCGCCGGGGACGAGGCCCTGGGGCCCATGCGGGAGCGCGCCCCCGGGGTCTACGAGGCCGAGTGGCGGCCCGCCGCGGGGCGGCCGCCGGGGCGCGTCGTGTTCACCGCCCGCATGGCAGGCTCGGGCCTCGAGGCCCTCGCCGAGGTCGAGGTGGTGGCCGCGACCCCCGCCGAGGCCGGCGTGCCGGAGGGGGGGCCGGCCGTCGGCCCGGTGCCAGGGCCGGGGCCCGTAGGCCCCGCCCCCCGGGGACCGGCGGCCCTCGGCCTGGAGGCGGAGCCCGTCTCGTGGGTGGCGGGGGAGACGGCGTCCGTGCGTCTCACGGCGTGGGTGCTGGACGGCATGGGCGCCCCTGTCGAGGACGGGACACAGGTGCGCTTTTCCCTGGGCGGGGCGGTCGTGGAGGCGGCGACCGCCGGAGGCCTGGCACGCGCCGAGGCGGCAGCGCCCACCCGGGCAGGGGGCGCGGAGGCCCAGGCCGTGGCCGGGACCGCGAGGGGGCGAGCGGCCCTGCAGGTCCTCCCTGGCGCCCCCGCCACCCTGGAGCTGGCCGTGACCCCGGCGCGCCTGGAGGTGGGGCGGGAGGCGGAGGTGGAGGCGCGACCCGTGGACCGCTTCGGGAACCCGGCGGCGGACGGGACTCCGGTGGAGCTGAGCGCCGACCTGGGGGAGGCCCCGGGGTCCCTGGCCGTGGCGGGGGGCCGGGCCCTGGGACGCTACCGGGCACTCTCGGTGGGGACGGCCCACCTGGAGGCGCGCTCGGGGACGGCCTCGGGCCGGGCCACCGTGGAGGTGGTCGCCCTTCCGCCCCGGCAGGTGGTGGTGACGGCCTCGCCCTCGGCCCTCGTGGCCAACGGGGTCGCCCGCTCCCAGGTGGAGGCGACGGTGCGGGACGCCCTGGGGAACCCGGTGGAAGGGGAGCGCATGGACTTCGCCGTCTCCGCGGGGGGCGGGACCGTCTCTCCCGCCTACACGGTGACGGACCGCCTGGGGGTGGCCCGGGTGACCTACACGGCGTCTACCCGCTCCGGGGTGCGCGCCATCGCGGCCACCTCCCGCCGGGCCCCGGACGTCCGGGGCGAGGCGCGCCTGGCGGAGGTGGCGGGTCCCGTGGACCCGGCGCGGTCCTCCGTCCTGGTCGCCCCGGCGACGCGGGTGGCCGACGGGGTGGAGGAGGCGGTCGTGACGGTCACCCTCCGGGACGCCTTCGACAACCCGGTGAGCGGCCGCAGCGTCCAGGTCTCCGTCTCCGGCGGCGCCCACTCGGTAGTCCAGCCCCCGCTCCCCACCGGGGCCGACGGGCAGGCCCTCTCGCGGGTGCGCTCCACGCGGGCCGAGGTCAAGACCGTGAGCGCCACGGACGCTACCACGGGCCTCGTCCTCTCGGCCCAGCCCCAGGTGGGATTCGTGGCGGGCCCCGTGAGCGCCTCCCGGTCCAGCGCCTCGGTGAGCCCCGCCACGGCCACTGCCGACGGCGTGGCGGCCGTGACGCTGACGGTGGTCCTCCGGGACGCCCAGGACAACGCCATCGCGGGTCACCAGCTCACGGTGGAGCTCCCCGGTGCCGGCAACTCCATCGACGGCACCCCGGGGAACGGCCCGCTGCCGCTCGCCTCCCTCTCGAGCGCGGCGGGCACCGCCTCCGCGGCCCTCCGGGGCACCGTGGCCGGCGTCCGAGCCGTCACCGTTCGGGATGCCACCGCGGGGGTCGTCCTGGGGGCCGCCCCCGGCTACGAGCTCGTGGCCGCCGCGGCGGACGCGACCCTCTCCACCCTGACGTCGGCACCCGCGGGGAACCTGGCCGCCGACGGGTCTAGCGCCTTCACCATCACGGTGACCCTGCGGGACGCCCTCGGGAACCCGGTGCGGGGCCACCAGGTCTCCCTCGCCGCCACGGGGACGGGAAACGCCCTGGCGGGCGCCGCCGGGGGCGGCCCCACCCTGCTGGCCGGGACGACCGATGCCTCGGGGACCCTTTCGGGCGCCTACACGAGCACCGTGGCCGAGGCCAAGACCGTGACCGCCCGCGACGAGACGGAGGGGCGCACCCTCTCGCGGACGCTCACCCTGGGCTTCGTCCCCGGGGGCTTCAGCCCCTCCCAGAGCACCGTGACCGCGAGCCCCGCCACCGGCGTCCTGGCGGACTCCGTCCAGGCCAGCACCGTCACGGTGACCCTGCGCGATGCGCGGTCGAATCCGATCCCGGGGCGGCAGGTCTCCCTGGAGGTGACGGGGACCGGCAACCAGGTCGCATCCACCCTGGGGAACGGTCCGGTGACCCTGGCCGGTTTCACCGACGGCGCGGGCCGGATCGAGGGCCGGCTGCGGAGCACCGTGGCCGAGGCCAAGACCGTGACCGCCCGGGAGGTGGCCACGGGGACGGCCCTCGCCACGACGCCGACCGTGGGATTCGTGGCCCTGGACCGCCTGGCCTTCGCCTCGGTGGCCGCGCCCGTCCAGGCCGGTCAGACGAGCGGCGAGTTCGTCGTGGAGGCGCGGGACGCCCTGGGCAACCCCGTGGTCCAGGGGGCCCCGCGGCCGGTGAGCCTCTCCACCACCTCCGCGGGCCCCGCCACCTTCCTGCCCTCGGCGAGCCTCACCATCCCCGCGGGGGCGAGCCAGGCGCGATTCCGCTACAGCGACCGCCGCGCGGGGACCTTCACCCTGACGGCCGGCACCGCGGGCGCCACCTCGGGCACGGCCTCCTACACCGTGGCCCCGGGCACCGTGGACGCCGCGGCCTCCACGGTGTCGGCCTCGCCGGCGAACAACGTCCCCGCCGACGGGGTCACGGCGAGCTCCGTCACCGTGGTCCTGCGGGACGCCCTGGGGAACCCTGTGCCCGGGCGCACCGTCACCCTCGCGGCCCCGGGGGCGATCGTGACCCAGCCCGCCACCGTCACCGACGCGGCGGGGTCGGCCGCGGGGACCGTGGCCCGCGGCTCCGCGGGGACCGCGACGGTGGGCGCCACCGACACCACCGACGCGGTGGCCCTGGCCGCCCAGGCCCAGGTCCGCTTCGTGGGCGCGGCCAACACCGTGGACCACCTGCACCTCTCGGCCAGCCCCGGGGCCTCGGTGGCGGGTCAGGCCTCCGGGGTCTTCACGGTGACGGCCCACACGGCGGCCCACGCCGCCGTGAACGTGGACGCCGAACTCCCCGTGTCCCTCTCCACCACCTCCCCCGGGGCGGCGGCCGCCTTCCTCCCGACCTCCACCGTGGCCATCCCGGCGGGCCAGTCCCAGGCGAGCCTCCGCTACCGGGACGAGCGGGCCGGGGCCTACACCCTGTCCGGCTCGGCCCCGGGGGTCGCCGGGGCCACGGTCGGGGCCGCCCACACGGTGGCGGCCTCCGGCGTGAGCGCGGCGCGCTCCTCGGTGGCCGCCTCGCCCTCGGCCAACCTGGCCGCCGACGGGGTCGCCGCCAGCACCCTCACCGTGACGGTCCGGGACGGGTTCGACAACCCGGTGAGCGGCCAGGCGGTCGTCCTCTCCACGACGGGCGGGACCCCGACGCAGCCCGGCGGCGCCACGGACGTGGCGGGCCGCGCCACGGGCAGCCTGAAGAGCGGCACCGCGGGCCTCTTTACGGTGGGGGCCACCGGGGGCGGCGTGGCCCTGGCCGCCCAGGTTCCGGTGCGCTTCGTGGCCGCGAGCGACCCGGTGGACCACCTGCACCTGGTGGCGCCGGGCGCCGTCGCGGCGGGGGTGGCCTCCGGGGCCTTCACCCTGGCGGCCCACGACGCGGCCCATGCCCCGGTGGTCCTGGCCAACGACCTGGTGGCGTCGCTCGCGAGCACGTCCACGGGTCGGGTGTCTTTCAGCCCCGGCGCCACGGTGACCCTGCCGGCGGGCGGCTCGTCCACGAGCTTCACCGCGACCGACACGCTGGCCGGGAGTCCCCTCATCTCCGCGACCTCCGCCTCGGTCTCCGGCGCCACCGTGGGGGCGACCCTGGTGGTGGTCCCGGCGGCGGTGGACCCGGAGCGTTCCACGGTGGAGGCCTCTCCGGCCGGCAATGTCCCCGCCGACGGCTCCGCCTTCGCCACCCTCGCGGTCACCCTGCGGGACGCCTTCGGGAACGCCGTGGCAGGGAAGGACGTGGCGCTCTCCGCCGCCGGAGGGAGCCTGGTGCAGCCCACCGTCGCCACCGATGCCGCCGGGGGGACCTCCGGCGCGGTGCGCAGCGGCGTCCCGGGACGCCTCTCCGTCTTCGCCCGGGACCTGCCCGACGGGGTGGACCTCCGCTCGCCGGCGGACGTGTCCTTCGTCTCGACCGCCGTGGACCACCTGCATCTCGTGACCGTCCCCGCCGCCATCACGGCGGGTCAGACCTCCGGGGCCTTCACCCTGGAGCTGCACGGGGCCGGCCACGCCCCGGTGGCGGCGACCGGGGCGGCCCTCCAGGTCTCGCTCTCCACGGACTCCGGCGGCGCGGCGGCCGCCTTCACGCCCGCCTCGCTCCGCATCGAGACGGGCCAGTCCAGCGGCAGCTTCACCTACACCGACCGCAAGGCCGGGGGCTTCACCCTCGCGGCCTCGGCGGGCGGCCTGGCCTCGGCCACCACGCCCTACACCGTGAGCCCCGGGGCCGTGGACGCGGTCGCCTCCTCGACGGCCGCGAGCCCCAGGGCGAACGTGGTGGCGAACGGCCTGGACGAGGCCACCGTCACCGTGGTCCTCCGGGACGCCTTCTCCAACCCGGTGCCGGGCCGCCCGGTCACCCTCACGACGGGGGGCGCCACGGACCGCATCGAGGGGGTCGCCGCGAACGCCGAGGTGGCCGTGGGGACCACCGACGCCGGCGGCCGCGTGGCGGCGCGTCTTCGCTCCACCACCACCGGCGACAAGACGGTCACCGCCAGGGACTCCACGGCGGGCCTCACCGTGACCTCCACCGCCGTGGCGGGTTTCGTGGCGGGGGGCGGTGGCGAGGTGGACCACCTCCACCTCACCGTCGTCCCCGCCTCCGTCACCGCGGGGGCGACCTCCGGCCCCTTCACGGTGGAGCTCCACGACGCGGCCCACCTCTCGCCCGCCTTCTCGCCGGACGCCACCATCCGGGTCCGGCCCTCCTCCACCTCCACCGGGTCCGGCAAGGCCTTCGTGCCCGCGGAGCTGGCGCTGCAGTTCGTCTCGAGCGGCAGCTTCACCTACGCCGACAACCTGGCCGGGCGCTTCGAGGTCGCCGTCGCCGCCGACGGGATCGCGGGGGCCACCGTGGCCTACACCGTGGACCCGGGGGCCCTGGACCGCTTCGCGGTGACGGGTGCGACGCAGGTCCTCGCGGGGACCGCCACCTCGCTCAGGCTCCGGGCCCTGGACGCGCAGGGCAACACGGTGACGACCTTCAACCAACCGGCGGCGATCTCCCAGGGCGGGGCCGCCGCCGGCGGAAACGTGCGCTACGCGGGGGCCGGCGTGGGCGATGCCCTGGACGGGACCGCCACCCTGGCGGGGACCGCGTGGAGCGGCGGCGAGGCCCTGGTGCGGGTGACGGACACGGCAGTCGAGGGCCCGGTCACCATCACGGCCACCGCCTCCGGCCGGACGGGGGGCCTGGCGGTGCGCTGGTCCTCCGCGCCGGCCGTGCGCCTGGAGGTCTCCGGTGTGACGGACCCCCTGAACCGGGGCGCGGCCACGGGGCTCACGGTCACCGCGCGCACCGCCACGGGGGCCACGGCCTCGGACTACGCCGGCACCGTCCGCTTCCGCTCCGACGACGCCGGCGCCACGCTCCCCCCGGATACCGCCCTGGTGGGCGGGGTGGCCACCCTCGCCACGGGGCTCTCGTTCGCCACCGCGGGCGAGAAGTCCCTCACGGCCACCGACCGGGACGACGCCGGCCTGAGCGGGGTCCGCGACGGGATCACGGTGGTGGAGTCCTCGGCGTACCGCCTGGAGCTCTCGGGCGTGGCCGACCCCTACGCCCTGGGCTCCGCCTCGGACCTCACGGTCACCGCCCGCACCATCTCGGGGACGGTGGCCGCGGGATACGCCGGGACGGTGCGTCTCTCCTCCTCGGACCCCGCCGCGACGCTCCCCGCCGACTACGCCTTCGTCCCGGCGGACGCCGGCCGCCATACCTTCTCCGGCGGGCTGGTGCTCCGCACCGAGGGCGAGCGCTCGGTGACGGCCACCGACCTCTCGGGCGCGGCCCTCGCCGGGACGATCTCGGGCGTCACGGTGACGGGGCCCGCCCAGCGGGTGGTGGTGCGCTCGGCCTCGGAGGCGGCCCCCTTCAAGACCGACAGCGTGGTGGTCACCGTGGAGGTGCAGGACTCCAGCGGGAACCCGCAGGCCAGCCACCCGGCCTACGCGGCCACGGTCTCGGCCTCGGGCTCCGGTGCCGTGGCCGGCGGCCCCGTCTCCCTGGCGAGCGGGGTGGCGAGCGCCACGGTGACCGTCACCAACAACGGGAGCACCGAGGCCGTGACGGTGAGCCTCTCGGAGACGAGCGCCACGGCCCTCCTGGAGGTCTCGGGCACGGTCCAGTTCACCTCGGACCCCCCGCGGGCGATCATGGACCTGGACCGGGAGGTGGCCTGCCTGGGCGACCCGGTGGAGGCGAGCGGGGACCGTTCGTGGACCGAGGCCCCGGCCGTCCTCGTGAGCTACCTCTGGGACCTGGACGCCGACGGCGCGGTGGACCACGACGGCCCCACCCCGCCCCCTGTCCGCTTCACGCGGCCGGGGATCCACCCCGTCCGCCTCACGGTCGTGGACTCGCTGGGCTGGGCCCACTCGGCCACGCGGACGGTCCACGTGGGCTCGCGGGGGGAGGACCCGGCGGGGCCCATCCGGCTCGTGGCGGCGCCCGCGGCCATCCCCGCGGACGGGGTGGCGGAGTCGGCCCTCGTGGCGGGACCCCTCACGGACTGCCAGGGCCGGCCGGTCCTGGACGGCCACGCCTACACCGTGGCGGCCACCCTGGGGACGGTCCTGGCCCCGGACGCCGACCCCGCGCGCCCCGGTGTGCAGGTGCCCTCGGCGGGCGGGCAACTGCGCTTCGGCCTGCGCTCGGGCCGGCGGGCCGGGACGGCCCGGGTGTGGGTCGAGTCGGTGGAGGGCGCGGCGGCAGGCGGCGCCGCGGTCGAGCTCCGGGGGGACGGGGTCATGCCGGTGGTCGTGGCCTTCGGTCCAGGGGGCCACCTGGAGGAGGCGCCCCTCGAACTCTGGGCCGAGTTCAGCGAGCCCCTGGACGCGGGCCGCGTGGACCTTTCCTCCGTGGTGCTCACCGGGAGCCTGTCCGGCGCGGTGGGTGGCGAGCTGGGCTACGACCCGGCCCGCTCGCGGGTCACGCTCCGGCCCGGGGCGGCCCTGGACGTGGGCGCCGAGGTCTACACCCTCACCCTGCGGCACACCCTGGCCGATCCGGACGGGAACCCCCTGGACGGGGACCTGGACGGCCTCCCCTCGGGTCCGGCGGACGACTTCTCCTTCCTCCTCGGCGCCGTGCCCGACGTCCTGGCGCCTCGCGTGGTGGGCCTCTCGGTGGCCCCCTCACCCTTCAGCCCGGACGGCGACGGCCGCTCCGACACGACGCTCGTCTCCCTCGGGGTGGAGGACGACGGGGTCGTGCGGGCCGCCCGGGTCGTGGTGGGACGTGCCGGCCGCCGGGTACGCACCCTGACGGGGCGGCCCTCCGCGGACGGCTCGGCGGTCCTGGTCTGGGACGGCCGCGACGAGTCCGGGGGCACGGTGGAGCCCGGGGCCTATGACCTGGAGGCGGTGGCCCAGGACGCCTGGAGCAACCTCTCCCCGCCCGCGCGCTCCACGGTGACGGTGGAGGGGGCCATCCGCTTCGGGCGATATGGGCCCTGAGGGCTGGAACGGGCGCTACACCCCGGGGTGCGCCGCCGTCCCTGTCCCGGAGGTGGACCGTGGCTCCTGACCCGGCGTGGCCACCTCCAGGGTCATGGAGAGCTGCCATTCCTGGCCCGGGGCGAGCGCCACCCTCCAGTGGGGGATCACGGCCGAACCCTGGTAGACGCGCTCGAAGCCCGCCTCGGAGCGGGACACGGTCTCGACCGGGTGCAAGGCGATCCCTGCCGAGCGTGAGAAACGGAGCCGCACCTCCAGCCGCCGCCATTCGTCCACGAGGTCGAGTCCCCCCAGCCCCACCAGGTCCGCGACCAGGGACATGCGCCCCAGCCCGGCCCCACGGGGGTCGCGGTAGTAGCGGTCCGGGGCGTCTCCCGCCTGCATGGCGAGGTTGAATTCCGTGGCGAGGATGAAGGCCCAGGCGTCGGGGCCCAGGTTCCACAACGCGTACCCGATGGCGACCCGGCCGCCCTCGGCGGGCAGCTCCAGCGTCTTCTCCAGGCGCAGCTCCGTCCCCTCCACCCGCGCCTGCCGCGTCAGGGCCAGCCGGACGGCCCCCTCGTCCTGGGTCGCGCGCAGGGCGTAGTTCCCGGAGCTGAATCCCCCCGGGTCGTCCAGCTCGCCCCGACGCGACCGTTCGGCGCTCGGCGAGTCCGCCGAGACGCGGTCCAGGAGGCACCAGCGTGGAAGGGCGTCGTAGAACAGGTGGCTCGCCAGGTCGGCCTCCTTGGCCGGCTCGGCGTCGTGGATCGTGCGGGCGCCACCCCCGTCCGCGCGCCCCAGGACCGTGGCGGAGGCCACGCGGTCGTGGTAGGCCTCGCGGCGCCGGGCCAGGGTGTCCACCAGGTTCGAGCCCCCGGGACGGCAATCCAGGGCGTAGAGCGACCCGCCCTGGTGGGGTTTCAGGCCGAGCTTGATCTCCGCGTTCGATATCAGGACCTCCTCGTGGCCGTCCCGATCCAGGTCCAGGACCTCCAGGGCCGGATACGTGGTGCCCAGGGCGCGGTCCAGGAGGAGGTCCGCGCGGATGGCATGGGCCTGCACCGCCCCGCGCAGGTGCGGGAGGTAGAGCCCCCCGAAGACCCCGTGCCAGTACGGACAGTTGCACTGGGAGCGGTAGTGCTCCCGCTCGGCCTCCTCGAGCAGGGCGTCCCCGGCGCCCAGGCGGCCGCGGGCCTCCCGCAGCCGCTCGCCCACGTAGAGGGTGCGACCGTAGAGCAGCTCGGCCTCCGGGTAGCGGGTGCGGAAGGAGCGCCAGGAGCCGCCGCGCAGCCGCCCGCGCACCTGGGCGAACCAGGGCTCGCGCGCCATGCGCTGGCGCTCCCCCTGCTCCTCCAGCGGGAGGGTCCACTCGTTCATCTCGTGGTAGGAGGAGTCCGGGAGGTAGACCTTGCCGGCCGGCGGGAGGCGGCGCACCGCCTCGCCGGCCAGGAGCACGCGCAGCCAGGACCCCTCCCGCTCCAGCAGGGCCAGGAACCGCTCCAGCCAGCCCTGGGCGTAGACCCGTTCGTAGGTGCGCGGCCAGACCCCGAACTTCTCGCCGTCGTCCCCGTAGACCGCCAGGGCCCCCGGTTGGCGCCGCGCCAGGGCCTCCAGGTGGGCCACGACCTCCTCGGGCTCGTGGAAGGGGATGAGGTAGCGCAGCCGCTCGTCGATGGGGAGCACCCGGAGGAGCTCCCCCTGGTCCTCGGTGAGGAAGGGGCCGACGAGGCGCTCCGGCGAGAGCCCCGCCAGGCGGAAATGGGACTCGTCCACCAGGGTATAGCGGAGCCCGGCGCGGGCCACGGAGCTGGCCAGGCACTGCTCCCAGACCCGCTCGGTGAGCCACATCCCGGTGGGTCGCTCGCCCAGGCGCCGTCCCAGCCACTCGGAGAGGCGGCGGAGCTGGCCCTCCCGGTCCCGCTCCGGGAGCATGGTGAGGACGGGCTCGTAGTGGCCTCCGCCCAGCATCTCGAAGCGACCCGCCGCCACGCCGCGCGAGAGGCGGTCCAGGTAGTCGGGGTGGCGGGCCTCGATCCACTCCAGGAGGCAGCCGGAGTAGTGGAGGCTGACGGGCAAGGCGGGGTGCCGCTCCAGGACCTCCAGCATGGGGAGGTAGGACCGGGCGTAGGCCTCCTCGAAGACCTGTTCGAAGTTGCCCAGGGGCTGGTGGCAGTGGAGGGCCAGGACCAGGTGGACAGAGGGGCGCCCGCCCGCCGAGGTCACGGCCCCGGGGCCCCCGGCGGGTGTCCGTTGGGGCGGGACACCTGGCCATAGAGGGCCTGGTAGGCGGCGGCGCTCTGCCGCCAGGAAGAGTCGCGGTCCATGCCGGCGCGGACCAGGCGCCGCCAGAGCCGCCGGTCCGACCAGGCGGCCAGGGCCTGCCCCAGGGCCTCCAGGAAGGCCTCCGCCCGCGGCTCCTCGAAGGCGAAGCCCGTGGCGGTCCCCGCGCGCAGGGTGTCGGGCGTCGCCGGGACCACCGTGTCCCGGAGCCCGCCCGTGGCGTGGACCACCGGGACGGTGCCGTAGCGCATGCTGTAGAGCTGGTTCAGCCCGCAGGGCTCGAAGCGGGAGGGCATGAGGAAGATGTCCGAGCCGGCCTCGATGCGGTGGGCCCTGGGCTCGTCGAATCCCAGGAGGACCCGCACCTGGCGCGGGTGGCGCTCGGCCCTCTCGGCCAGGGCGCGCTCGAACTCCGGGTAGCCGGTCCCCAGGACGACCACCTGGGCGCCGGTCTGGACCAGGCCGTCGAAGCCCTCCAGGAGGAGGTCGATGCCTTTCTGGTCCGTGAGCCGCCCCACCAGGCTGAGGAGCGGGATGTCCGGCCTGGAGGGGAGGTCCAGCTCACGGCGGAGGGCCTCCCGGCAGCGGGCCTTGCCATCGAGCCGGTCCCGGTCGAAGCGGGCCGCCAGGTGCGGGTCCCGGGAGGGGTCCCAGGTGGCGTCGTCGATGCCGTTGAGGATGCCGCTGAGGAGGTGGGCCCGGTCACGCAGGACCCCGTCCAGGCTGAAGCCGAAGCGGGGGGTGAGGATCTCCCGGGCGTAGCTGGGGCTCACGGTGGTGATGCGGTCCGCGTGGACGATGCCGCCCTTGAGGAGGCAGATCCGCTGGTAGAACTCGAGCTCCTGCCAGTTGTAGTGGGACCAGTCCAGTCCGAGGAGCCCCCAGTCCAGGTGCCAGAATACGCCCTGGAAGGCCAGGTTGTGGATCGTGAGCACCGTCCCCGCCCCGCCCAGGCCCGGGTCGTCCCGGTAGATCGTCTTCAGGTAGACCGGGACCAGGGCCGTCTGCCAGTCGTGGGCATGGACCACCTGGGGCGCGAGCCCCAGGGCCCGGGCGACCTCCAGCACCGCGCGCGAGAGGAAGACGAAGCGCAGGCAGTTGTCCGCGTAGTCGCCGCCCTCCTCGCCGTAGAGCCCCTCGCGGTCGTAGAGGGCGTCGTTGCGGACGAGCCAGCAGGTGCCGGAGCGCGTCCCCGGGATGGCGGCGCGCCAGACCTCGGCCTCCATGGACCGGCCGCCGACAGGCACCGCGACGCGCAGGCCCGTGGGGGCGAGTGCCACCCCGGAGCCCCAGGCGCTGCGGTAGAGGGGCAGCACCAGCGAGACCTCGTGGCCCGCCGCCTCCAGGGCGGCGGGGAGGGCCCCCATGACGTCGCCCAGGCCGCCGGTCTTGGCGAAGGGGACGGCCTCGGAGCAGGCGTAGAGGATGCGCATGCCTACTCCCCCGGGGGCCCCGGGGCCTCGCGGCGGCGGAGGATCACCCGGTAGGCGCGGTGGGCGGCCGGCCGCTCGAAGGCCAGCTCCCAGTCCTGGGGCTCGTAGCCCTCCTTGCGGAACTCCAGGCGCACGCGGGTCCCCGTGCGGAAGCCCGGGACGCGCCCCAGGGCGAATCCCCCCGCGTAGTCCGTGCGGCCGGCGGCCAGGGGCGCCTCGGGGCCCGCGACCGCACAGGCGCGGACGTCCACGCCCTGCAGCGGGAGGGTCAGCTCCCGGTCGGGATAGACCGGGTGCGGGCCGAGCTCGTATACCGCCCCGGCGATGTCCGGGTCCCGGACCGGCGGACCGGCGGCGCAGCCCGCGGCCAGCGCCAGGACAGGGACCCAGGCCGCCCTTAGGAGTCGCAAGACAATCACTGCGTGAAACACCGAGGCCGAGCGAGGCGGCGCGAGGCTAGGAGCAAGGAGGAGCAATCTCCACACGAGCGCGTGCCGACGACGAGCGACGACGCATCGCGCCGCCGCAGCCGGCCGAATGTAGTCAGTGATTGTTATACGGCGTCTTAGGCCTCGCGCGGCACGCCCCGCCATAGCCCCCTCCCCTCCAGGACCCGGAACATCTCCCGGAAGCGATCCGCGTAAGTGTAATGCTCCAGGACCCGTCGCTGGCCCGCCTGGGCGATGGCGCGCCGCTCCTCCTCGTGGCCCAGGTAGTAGCGGATCCGGGACACCATCTCGTCCAGGTCATGGAAGGTGACCAGCTCGCGGCCCACCTCGAAGACCTCCTCGATGCCCTCGGCATGGTAGCACAGATAGAAGGCCCCGCAGCCCATGGCCCAGTAGGCCCGGTTGGAGATGGAACAGCGCACCTCCGGCTGCACGTCCCGGGCGATGAACACGCGCGAGGCGGCCACCACGCGGGCCCAGCCCTCGTTGTAGACCATGCCCCCGCCCCAGGCGCGACCCACGCGGCCGAGGAGGAGCGGGAGGAACCGGAGCCGGCGGGGGACCCGGGGGCCCCACCACCGCGTGCGGAGGCCCTCTCGGAGGCAGCGCTCCAGCATCGCGCGCCGGGGCCAGTAGAGGGGGTGTTCGTGGATGTTCCCGATGAAGAGGACGTCCGCCTCCAGGCGCGAGCGCTCGGCGGGGTCCATGGCCTCGCCGCGGTAGAAGTCGGGCTCGAAGCCCTCGGAGAGCCAGGAGACATGCTCGATGCCCGCCTCGCGCATCCGGTCCACCATCCCCAGGGCGTGGGTGAAGTAGTGGTCGTGGGCCCGCACCAGGTCCATGAGCCACGCGGGGCGCTCCCAGTTCGTGTCGTGGTGCCAGAGGACCGAGGGCACCCCGAGGCGGCGCAGCTCCAGGACCGCCGCGGGCGGCACCCCCTCCCCCTTGAAGAGCACGGAGACGGCGGGGCGCACGCGCCGGGCCGCCGCCACCAGGGCGGTGCCGGGGTCGGGCTCCGCGCGGTAGTCGAGGGTCTCCACCTCGAGCCCGAGCCGCCGCAGGGCGTGGGCGAGGTAGTGGCCCATGGCCCACGGGCGGTCGAACCAGGCGGTGAGGAGGACCGGCCCCGCCTCCGCCATGGCGCGCTCACTCCCCCGCCATCGCCGCCAGGGCCGCCAGGAGGACCTCGGCCGCCACCTGGTGGCCCCGGGCGTTCCAGTGGGTGTCCCGCGGCTGATAGACCGGGGCGCCGCGCGCGGCCTCGCGCAGGGCGTCCAGGGGGTCGGCCACAGCCGCGCCGAGGCGCCGCAGGTACTCGCCGATCACCCGCTGGGGCCGGCCCCGGTCGTAGGCCTGCGGCCCACCCGGGGCCGCTTCCACTACGTGGCCCCACAGGGCGTCGTCCACCTGGAACTCGTCCGGGATCAGGAGGACCACCAGGCCCGGCCCGGCCTCGCGGACCAGGTCTCCCAGGAGCCCGAGGGTGTGGTCCCACCGGCCCGCCTGCTCGTCGTCGGGGGGGTCCCGGCAGACCCGGAGCCGGTCCCGCTCGATGGCCAGGAACTCCTCCTCCGAGTAGGTGGGTTCGTCGGGGGCCGGGACCCGCCCCTGGGTCCCGCGTCCCTCGGGCCTCGCCATCAGGGCGAGCTTGCGCAGGACCGCGTGGAGGTACCAGGCCTCCGGGTGATAGAGGCGGCACGCCCCGCCGGGGCCGTAGTCCCGGACCACGTCGTTCCCCACGAAGAAGGCCAGGACCGCCCGGTCGGGGCGGAAGCGCGGGACCTCGTGACGCAGGACCTCCAGGTACTCCGGCGGGCCCACACCCGGGATGGAGAAGTTGCAGACCTCGTGGGGCTGGCCGGTCCACCGCCCCAGCCCCTGTTCCAGGAGCCCCGCCACGTTCCGGGCGCGTGGCACCACCGTGGTCCCGAAGGAGTCGCCGATGAAGGCGAGCCGCGCCGTCCCCGGGGTGCGCGCCTCGCGAAAGGGCTCGTCGTGATAGCCGTCCGCGTTGACCCGGTCGCCCAGGTGCAGGCTGCCCGGGGCGAGGCGCATCCGCGCCAGGCGGACCGAGGCCGGGTCCGCGTGGCGGAGGTAGAGGACCGAGGTGTCCACCCTCGCGTGGAGGGCCAGGGCCGCCTCGAGCCCCAGGACCGCCAGGAGGGCGTTCCCCGCCGCCAGGTCCAGGGCCGCGACGGCCCGGGCCGGGAGCGCTCGTGCGGGCTCGGGAAAGACCAGGGCCGCGGCGGCCAGGGCCGCCACCAGGGCCACGCCGGCCTCGTAGACCAGGTCGGGCTTGACCCCGCCCCAGGCCATGGCGGGGAGCGAGGCGGCGGCCAGGCCGTAGGCCAGGAGGCGGGTCGAGCGGGCCGCTCTCCGGGGCAGGACCACCCCGCCGCGCAAGGCACGCCGGGCAAGGTGGGCCGCGAGGCAGCCCAGGGCGAGCCAGCCGGCGGAGGCCAGGGCGAGCCAGGGGGCGTGGGGGGCGGCGTGGCCCAGGTGGCGGGGGAGGCGGTGCCCCAGGTCCAGGGCGCGGGCCGCCGAGGCCGCGGCCAGCAGGGCCAGGGCCCCGGGGAGCGCCACCCGCGGTAGACGACCGGCCGCCGGCCGGCTCACTTCACCACCCGCAGGCTGCACCAGAGCTCCCGGGCGGGCAGGGCGCGGGCCCAGTGGCGCTCGTAGCGCGAGGGGTCCCGGCGGAAGATGAATTCCCCCAGCCGGCCCCTCCAGTTGCGGCCGAATCGCAGACGCCGCTCCACGTACTCGAAGACCCGGTCCGTGTAGACGCAGGGCTGGCGCCCGCGCACGAAGTAGTCCAGGGAGCCCCAGGTGAAGAAGCGGCAGTGGGTCGGGTCCCGGTAGGCGCCCAGGTAGGTGAAGTAGGGGACGATGAGGTCGAGGCGGCCCCCGGGCCGGGTGACGCGGTGCAACTCGTTCATCAGGGCGACGAGGTCGCGCACGTGCTCGAGGACGTGGCGCGCGCGGACGAGCTCGAAGCGGTCGCCGCCGAAGGGATAGGGGAAGACCTCCAGGTCGTGGACCACGTCCACCCCCTCGAGCGGGACGCGGTCCAGGCCCAGGGCGCCGGCGGCCTTGCGGTCGCCGCAGCCGATGTCGAGCACGGTGGCGCGCCCGTCGTCCACGGCGAACTCAAGCCCCCCGCGCGGCGCCGAGGTCGGCCTGGAGCCGCGCCCAGGCCGCGCCGATCCGTTCGAAGATCTCCGCGTCCGACACGGTGGCCTCGGCGCGCTCGCGCCGCCGGCCTCGCCAGGCGGCCGGGGCGCAGAGGAGGGCCCCGCCCAGGGCGCGGTAGAAGGAGCCGTCCAGGATCGCCCACTTGTAGCAGAGCTTCAGCGCCAGGTGGGCCACGTGCGAGCGGAAGAGGGGCGGGTCCGCCAGGTTCTTCCAGGTGAAGAGGAGACGGTTCCGCTCGTTCACGCGGTCCCCATGGGACGAGCCGAAGAGGCGCCCGATGGTCCCCTTGTGGTCGTGGACCACGAGGCTGCGGGGCTCGAACCACACGGTCCAGCCGCGCCTCCAGGCGCGGTAGCAGAGGTCGATCTCCTCGTAGTAGAAGGGCCGGTACATCGGGTCGAAGCCGCCCAGGGCGCGGAACCGCTCGCGGTCCACCAGGCAGTGCCCCCCCACCACGTAGAGGGACTCGTAGGCCCGCGGCAATCGCTGCGTGGTCTCGGCGTGCAGGCCGCCCCGCAGCTTCTCGAATCGGAAGGTCCCGCGGCGCAGGAAGGGCACGGCGATGTTCTGGTCGATGTGCGAGCGATCGGGCTGGAGGGCCAGGGCGCCCACGGCGAAGGTGTCCGGACGCTCGAAGTGCGCGGCCAGGGGCCCCAGGAACTCCGGGTAGACCCAGACGTCGGTGTTGAGGAGGAGCACCAGGTCGTGGCGCGCCACCTCCACCCCCGCGTGGACGGCGCCCTGGAAGCCCTGGTTCTCCGGGAGGGCCACGCAGCGCGCCCACGGGAAGGCCTGCCCCAGGAGCTCCACGCTGCCGTCGGTGGAGCCGTCGTCCACCACCACCACCTCCGACTCGCCCCGGTAGGCCTCGCAGGCGGCGCGCACCGAGGGCAGGTTCGCGGCCAGGAGGTCGCGGCCGTCGTAGTTGGGGATGACGATGGAGACGGGGGGACGGGTCAGATGCGGACCACCCGCTCGGCATGCCCTGGGAAGACGACCTTCATGGCGGGTCCCTCCGCCCCCCCAGTCTACTCCGCCTCGCCGGTCCCGTCACGGGGACTGGACCTCCTCCGGCCGCGGTCCAGCCACAGTCGCAGCCAGTCCAGCCAGTAGGCGGGCCGCCAGGGATCCAGGCGCAGGGCCTCCGCGAGGCGAGCCGGGTCCCGCTCCCTGCGGCCGATCTTGGCGTGGCTGGAGGCGAGCACCCTCTGGACGCGGGGGCCCAGGCCGCGGCGCTCCACCTCCGCCGCGCAATCCACGAGGAGCCGCTCCAGGGCGGCGATCTTGTCGCGCTGGATCCGCGCCACCTTCTCGGGCCGCGGGTAGGAGACGTTCTCGCCGGTCCAGCGGACCTCGACGGTGCCGCGGCCGGTGCACCAGATCGGGTGACGGGCCGCGACGCGCATCCACAGGCCCAGGTCCTGGGTCACCCGCACCCCCTCGTCGAAGCCCCCCGCCTCCCGGAGGACCTGGGCGCGAGCCACCACCGAGGCCAGGGGGACGAAGTTCCCCTCCACGAGCCGCGCGAGGACGTCCCCCTCCGGGGCCTCGTCCCCGAAGATGCACTCCCCGGGTGGCATGGGCCGGCCCTCCTCGTCGATCATCCCCGCGCGGCCATAGACCAGACAGGCGTCCTGGACCTGGGCGAGCCGAGCCAGCGAGACCTCCAGGTGCTCGGGCCGCCAGCGGTCGTCCGAGGGGAGCAGGGCGAACCAGGGCGCGCGCGCCTCGGCCAGGCAGTGGTTGAAGGTGGCGGAGACGCCCCGGTTCCGATCGTGGCGGAGGACCCGCACCCGCGGGTGGGCGGCCCAGCGCCCCAGCACCTCCGGCGTGGCGTCCGTGGATGCGTCGTCCACGACGACCACCTCCACGTCCGCGGCCGGCACCGTCTGGGCAAGCGCGCCCTCCACCGCCTCGGCCAGGTAGCACGCGTGGTTGTAAGAGGGGACCGCGACGGTGACCCGCGGGCCGTCCGTCATGCCGTCGGCCCGGGGGCGGGGGACGACGGCGCGGCGCGACCGTGGTAGTGGCGGAGGAAGTGGTCCATGAAGCCGCCGCGGGGGGCGTCCAGGTGCCGGTCCGCCGGGTCCACCTCGGACATCTTCAGGGCGTAGTGTTCCGGGAAGGCCTCGTTGCAGTGGGGGCCGAAGGCGTGGTAGACGGTCACGTGGCCCAGGATGGCCTTGTAGTAGCCCCGCGCGCGCATCCGCATCACCAGGTCCCGGTCGAACCACCAGTAGCGCAGCGCGGGCCGCTCCCGGTAGCCCCCCACCTCGTCGTAGACCGCACGGCTCATGAGGGAGCACCAGGCCCCCGTGGGGCCGAGTTCGATCCACTGGCCGCCCCCCAGGGAGACGCCGTGGTATCGGGCCGGACCCTCCTTGGCGCCCCAGGTGTAGGCGTCCTGGAAGACGTTGGCGGCCAGGTAGCCCAGGCGCGGTAGCCGGCGGTAGGCCAGGAGCATGGCCTCCAGCCAGCCCGGCGGGTGCCAGATGACGTCGTCGTCCATCCCGACCAGGTAGTTCCCGGTGGCCTCCCGGAAGACCCGGGCGTAGGCGTTGACCCCGATGTTCTCCGGGTGGCGGAAGACCCGCACGCGCGGGTCGGCGAGACCTCGCAGGTAGTCCGCCGTCCCGTCCGTGGAGGCGTTGTCCCACACCAGGACCTCGTGGCCAGGGTAGTCGGTGCGCTGGAGCAGGGACTCCAGGGCGAGGCGCAGGAAGCCCAGGCGATTGTAGGTGACCACCGCGATGGACACCCGATCCCCCCGCAGGTCCTCCCGGCGAAGCCTCCGGTCCAGGGAGAGCCGGATGCGAAGGGCGCGCACGGGGCGGCGCAGGGCCCGGCGCAGGCTGCGCCAGCGTCCCCTAGAGGGCATGGAGGCTCACGCCGCGGCCGGCATCGAAGTGCCGGAAGAAGGCCTCCCGCCCCGCGGGGTCCCGCCGGTCCACGCCGCAGGCGTGGTAGACCCGCACACCCTTCAGGATTCCCTTCTGGAGTCCTGCCTTCCTGCAGCGGGCGTAGTAGGAGGCGTCCACGAAGAAATAGGTCTGCCCGGGTTCCTCGTGGAAGCCCCCTACGCGTTCGTAGACCTCCCGGGTGGTCATGGTGCACCAGCCTCCCACGGGCCCGACCTGGACGGTGAGGCCCTCCCCGATGGGGACGTCTACGTAGCGGAAGGCGGAAGGCTTGGCCCCGTGGGTCCAGGCGTCCTGCACCACGTCGGTGCCGAGGTAGCCCAGGACCGGGAGCCGGAGGAAGGCCAGGGCCAGGGACTCGAGCCAGCCCTCCGGGTGGGCGATCACGTCGTCGTCCGTGTGGACGAGGAACTCTCCCCGGGCCAGCTCCATGGCGCGCCGGTAGGCGTTGAGGCCGATGTTCTCCCCGTGGGCTACCACCCGCACCCGGGGGTCGTCCACGGCGGCGAGCCACTCGCGCGTCCCGTCGGTGGATGCGTTGTCCCAGACGATGAGCTCCCAGTCCGGGAACCGGGTCGTGCGGAGCAACGAGGCGAGGGCCAGCTGGAGGAAGGGGAGACGGTTCCATGTCACCAGGACCACCGATGCGGTTCGTCCGGCCAGGTCCGCGCGGGTCGCGCCCTCCGCCACCTGGGAGCGCAGCCGGCGGCGGATGAGCGGGGCCTTGAGGCGCTTCCTCAGGTGGCGCCACTTCAAGGACAGGCCCCCGCTGGCGACGCGACGGCCACCCCCGGGGAGGGGTGGCCCCGGAGCCAGGACCCCGCCGCCAGGGCCCACCGGGCCCCCAGGCGCCCGGCGGGGCCGGCCTCCACCTCCTCGTAGAACCGGAGGGTCGCCTCGGCCGTGGCCGACCACCGGAAGGCCGCCGCGCGCTCCCGGCCGGCCGCGCGCAGGGCCGCGGAGCGGGCCGGGTCCAGGAGCACCGCCGCCAGGGCGGCCTCCAGGGCGGCCGCCTCCGGGGCCACGCACCACTGGACCGCGTCGCCCAGGACCTCGGGCATGGGCCCCGCCCGCATGGCCACCACGGGGGCCCCCGCGGCCATGGCCTCCAGCGGGGGGAGGCCGAAGCCCTCCTCCACGGAAGGGAAGGCGTAGACGGCCGCGTCCGCCATGAGGTCGGCCAGCGCGGCGTCCTCGACATGGTCCAGGATCCGCACGGCCTCCCCGGCCCTCGCCTCGCGGACCCTCTCCTCCAGGGCGCGCCGACCCTGGGGCCAGACGCTCTCGCCCGCGAGGACGAGCTGGGCCGCCGTCGCGCCAGGCCGCGCGCGCAACCGGAGGAAGGCCTCCGCCAGGGTGTGGAGCCCCTTGTGGGGATAGTCCTTCCCCGCCGCGAGGAGGTAGGGCTCCCGGACCCCCATCGCTTGGCGAAGCCCCTCCCGCCGCGCCGGGGGCCCAGGGACCAGCGTGGAGGCGGGGGCCAGCGGCACCGGGCGCACCTGGCGGGGGTCCAGGCCAAGGCCGTCCACCACCTCCGCCGCCACGTGGGCCGAATAGACCAGGACTCCGGAGGCGGCCCTCGCCGCCCGGCGCACGAGCCCCCGGTATCGCCGGTGGCGACGCCGGGAGCGGCCTCCCCCGAAGTAGTCGGCGTGGCGGTAGAGGATGAGGTCGGGCACCGTCAGGACCGAACGGCGGGCATGGACCAGGGGCGCATAGAGTCCAGGCTCCGCCGGAAGCCAGGGGAGGTGGTAGAGGGCCACCGACTCCCCGCGCAGGACCCGGATGACCTCCGCCGGGGAGGGGCAGACCCGCTGCTCGCAGCGCGGGTCCTCGAGGGGTATCTCGCCCGACCGGGAGACCAGCACCAGGACGCGCCGCCCCTCCGCGAGGACGCCCGGGAGGTGGCGCACCAGTTCCCGGCAGTAGCGCTCCAGTCCCGAGGTGCTGCGTGCCGCGACGCGGCAGTCGATGGCGAGCGTGGGGGCTCGGTCCATCAAGCCTCGCGGCCCGAGCTGAGCAGGCGGAGCATCTCCTGGTGCAGCCCCGGGTCCACCGACGCCAGGACGCCCCAGGTGCGTCGCCGGGTGCAGGTCGCCTCGTCCAGGTCCACGGGCCAGGGCGGCCGCCCCTGCAGGTCCGAGAGCGCGCCCCTCACCTCCGCCAGGAGGGCCGCCCCGGCGGCCAGATCGAGGAGGTCCGCCTCCGGGGCGATGGCCGCCGCTACCCGGTCGCCCGTCGCCAGGAGGACGAGGTCCAGGGCCGTCGAGCCCAGACGGCGCACCTCGACCCCGCGGGTGGCCAGGGCCGCGAGGGCGTGCCCGAGCGGGGAGTCGGGTTCGGGGGTTCGGCCCGAGACCAGGACGACGGAGCCCTCGCCCAGGGGGCGTCCCGGCCCGTGGGCGATGGACTTCCTCTCCCCGGGGTGCTTCAGCCCCCAGCCCTGGATGGCCACGTAGGTGGAGGAGAGGGCGGGCAGGGTCACGCCGGCGTGGAGCGGGACCCCCGAGCGGAGGAGCGCGAGGCTCGTGCCGTGGAGCGGGAGGCCGTGGACGAAGTTCCACATCCCGGCCATGGCGTCCACGACCCACGTCCACTCGCCGGTCCCCGCCACTGGGGGGAAGTGCTGGAGGACGACCCGATCCGCGGGCCAGGCCGTCTTGACGCGGTGCGCGAGGAGCGACTCCACCGACCGATCCGCGCGCGAGCAGGGCCGCCCCCGCGCGTCCCGCCCGACCTCCACGACGGTGTGGAACATCCGCCGCGCCAGGTCCGCCGCCTCGGACAGGGCCTCCTGCAGGAAGGCCTGGACCCTCTCGGGGTCGTGGTCCGACGCCGCCTGGCCGGCGCTACTCACGAGACGGGTGCCCCGGCCGCCCCATGTCCCGAAGCCCGGGAGCGCAGGCAACTCTTCAGGTAGCGCAGGGCGTTGGACAGGCGCAGGGGGCGCGCGCGCACGACCTCGCCGAACAGGGGGCGGGCCTGCGCGAACTCTCCGCGCCGGTAGTGGGCCCGGGCCAGTCGCTCCAGGGCGCGGTGGTATTCCGCCCGGACGCGGTCCAGGCGGCCTAGCTCGCGGAGCCGCTCCGTGTGGGCCGCGAGGAGCGTGCGCAGGGACCGGACCCGGTCCGCGGTGGCCCGCAGGAAGGCCTCGTGGGTCGGGGCCGAGACGTTGCCGCCGTGCCAGCGATAGCGCGCCACCACCCGGTCCAGGTAGCCCGCGGGTCCCCGGAGGGCCAGCCGCAGGCCGAGGTCGTAGTCCATGTTGACGTGGATGGCGGGGTCGTATCCCCCCACCTCCACCGCAAGCCGCCTCCGGACGAGCGTGGCCGCCTGGGGGACGAAGTTCCCCTCCAGGAGCCGGTCCAGATAGGGGAGGTGGCCGGCGGGGGGGGGCTGGAAGGCGCGGGCGTGGGCCGCGCAGGCCTCCGGAGGGCCACCGAAGACCTCCACCCGCCCGTAGACCATGGGGAAATCCGGGTGGCCGTCCAGGAAGGAGGCGGCCCGGGCCAGGAAGTCGGGCGGCCATGCATCGTCGGTGGAGAGGAAGGCCACGTAGTCGCCCGTGGCCCGCTCCAGGGCGTGCTGCCAGCCGGCCGCGGGACCCACGTTCCGCGCCAGGGGGACCAGGCGCACCCGCGGGTCCGCCTCGAAGCGGCGCAGGACCTCGAGGCTCCCGTCGGTGGAGCCGTTCTCCACCAGGACCACCTCCAGGTCGGCCAGGGTCTGGGAGAGGATGCTCCCCACCGCCTCGGCGCAGTAGCCCGCGTAGTTGTAGTGGGTGAAGCAGGCGCTGACGCGCGGCATGGTGGACGAAAGATAACGGCCCCGTGCGGCTTTTCAAGCTCAGGGCACCAGGCCCAGTTCCCGCAGGCGCATGGCCAGGAACGTGGCGGCGCGCCGGGCGCCCTCGGTGCTGTAGTGGCACTCATCCGCGAAGGCCTCCGGCGGTCCGGCCTGCAAGGCCGCCTGGACGTCCACCACGGGGATGCCGCGCTCCCGGGCCAGCGCGCGCAGTCCGTCGTTGTAGTCGGGGACGCGACCCCGGAACCCGCCACCGGCGCGGAGGGCCTCGGGCGGGTCCCGGTGGGGTCGGGTGAGGAGGACGACGGGGACGCCCCTGGCGCGGCCACGCTCGACCGCCGCCGCCAGGTTGTCGCGATACTCCTGGAGGCCGACCCGCGGGCGCTGGGGGGCTGCGGGCGCCGGCGACCCCGGGGACAGGTCCCGCGCCGTGGCCTTCAGGCACAGGTAGGCCCGGAATCGCAGGAGGACCCGCTCCACGCCCACCAGGAACGGCGGGGGGACCCGGTAGCGGCTGTCCGGCGGGCCCGCGGTGAGGGCCGCGTCGTTCCAGCCGAAGGAGAACAGGACGAGGCTCGGCTCCAGCCCCAGGCACTCCTCGAGGCGGCGCAGGCCCTGGAAGGAGCTGTAGCCCGCCACCCCGCCGTTCAGGACTTCCGGGCGGCGTCCGGCGCGGCCCGCGAGCACCTCCTGGAGCCGCTCGGGCCAGCACGCCTCCAGAGACCCCTCCGTGTTGGAGTCCCCCAGGGCCAGGACGCGGAATGTCGCCTCCGGCCGGGGCAGGACGGGCTCCGGTCCGCGCAGGCCGAATCGGTTGTAGGGGCCGCCCGGGACGGGCCTCCAGAACAGGATCGGGTCTGGCCGCCGCGCGAGGTCCGCCACCACGTGGTAGGCCCGCCAGTCGTCATCGGTGTCGGGGCCGAAGACGGTGACGATGCCCCTGTGGTAGGGCATGACCCCCGCCTCGGTGAGGCACCAGGCCAGACCCTCCACGAGCCCCAGGGGGATGGCCACCCCCAGCCAGGCCAGGACCGCGGGCCGGACGGCGCCTCGGTCCAGCCGACGGGCCAGGACACGCAGGGCCCGGCCGGTTCGCCCGCCCAGGAGGGCCAGGTGCAGGGCCAGGGTGAGGGCGAGGAGGGCCAGGAACTTCTCGACGCGCAGGGAATGGCCCGCCAGCGGAAGGAGGAGGAGCCCCGAGCCGAAGACCCCCAGGTCCGCCAGGACGAGCCCCGCGCGGCCGCGGGCCTCCAGGCGGCCGAGGGCGGCGCGCAGGGTCCAGGCCCAACCGACAAGCCCCAGGGCGGCCAGCACGGGTCCGGACCAGGCGCGCACCAGGCCCTCAGACGACCACGATACGGCCCTTGCGTGGCCTCAGGGCGTCCGGGGCGGGACCGTCCCCCAGGCGGTGGAGGATCGGCCCCAGGGGCGCGGCGGCCCCCTCGGCGCGGACCAGGACCGCGGAGCCGCGCGCGGGGCTCACGGTCCCGGACCGCTTGGCCTCCCGCCGGGCGCGCCAGCGGTCCACGGGCCCGGCAGCCAGGTAGATCAGGCCCGCGGCGGCGGGGTCCGACTCCCCCGCGGCCCTGTCGAGGGCGTCCCCGTGGGGCGCGGGCCTCCCCACGTGGATCGCGAGCCAGGACGGGGGGACCAGGGCCGCGGCGTGGTTCACCAGGGCGGCCCAGCCCAGGCCGGCGGAGTGGCCCAGGAGGGCCGCCCCCTCCGCCACGGGGCCGGGGGCGGGCCCGGGGGCCAGGCGGTCCGTGACCACCACGTCCAGGGCCGTGACGGGCGCCGGGGCGGCCTGGGCCCGGAGCGCGCGGAGGGCCTCCTCCAGCCCGCGCGGGGCCTCGCCCCGGGCGATGAGGGCCCGACTCCGCCGCTCGCCGGCGGGCACGACGCCGGGGGCGAGGGCCGCGGTCGCCAGGTCCCGCACCAGGCGGAGCGAGGCGTCCGGCGATGCGGAGTCCGCCCAGCGGGCGAGGAAGAGCGCCGCGTTCTCGCGATCCCGGCGGTGGCGGCCCGGGGTGGCCCCCTCGTGGTGGAGGACCACGCTGGCGGGCTCGTAGACCACCCGGTGACCGGAGCGGCCGAGGCGGAGGCAGTAGTCCAGGTCCTCGAATCCGTTGCGATAGCCCTCGTCGAGGCCCCCCTCCTGGAGGTAGAGGGCCCGCGGGGTGGCGAGGCAGGCCCCCGTGACCGCCTGCACGGCGCGGGCGACCCGGCCGGGGCACTCCACCAGGGGTCTGCGGCCATAGGGGTGGAAGGGGTCGCCGCCGGGGGTGATCCCCAGCCCCGCGTGCTGCACGCCCCCGTCTCCGTAGACCAGGAGCGACCCCGCCGCGCCGGCCCCGGCCTCCAGGGCCGCGACCAGGGGACGGAGCCACCCCTGCCGGGGCTCCGTGTCGTTGTTGAGCAGGACCAGCCACTCCCCACGCGCGGCCCGCGCCCCCGCGTTGCAGGCCGCGGCGAAGCCCCGGTTCTCCGCATGGCGGACCACCGTGAGCCCCGCCGTGGCGTCGAGGAAGGCCGCGGTCCCGTCGCAGGAGCCGTTGTCCACGACCACCACCTCGAAGGGTCGGTCGGTGGCGGCGAGGAGGGCGGCCAGGCAGCGGCGGGTGAGGGGCAGGTTGTTGTAGATCGGCACCACGACGGAGGCGAGCCCCGGGGCCGGCGGGGCGTGGGCGCTCACGAGGCAGGGGCCGGCCCGCGGCTCCACCGGCGGGGGGGCGGGGGCCAGGTCCGCCACCACCAGGGCCTCGCCGGGCGGGGCGTCGCCGCGCCAGGCGGCCCAGGCGGCCAGGGCCGCCCGCCTCGCCCGGCGGCGGCGGCGGCCCCAGGGCGCCTCCGGCGCGGCCTCCAGGAGCGAGCGCAGCCCCGGGGCCGGGTCCAGGTAGACTCGCCGGGCCAGGCCCTCCCTGGCCAGGATCGCCTCCAGCTCGGCGGCCTCGGCCCCGGCGGCTCCGTCCCGCGGGCCCTCGTCCGGGTCCGCGGCGCGCGCCACCACGCGCAACCGGGCACGGCCCAGGGCCCGGCGCAACGCATCGGCCGAGTCCACGATGACCACGTCCCAGGCCCCCTCCTCGGGGACCCGGTCCGCGTGGCGGACTCGGTGGCCCGGGGCGAACAGGGACAGGGCCCGGGCCCCCGTGAGGTCCAGGACCTCCAGGCCCGCCGGGGCCACATCCGCCAGGCGCCGCGCCAGGGCCCGGGCCCGTGCGGCGTCCATCCCCAGGGGGCGCACCCCCCGGAAGACCCTCAGGGGCTCCTCCAGGTGCCGCGGGCCGACCCAGAGGTGCACCCGGTCCAGCTCCTCGAAGACATCCTCCAGGTCCGGAGACCCCGCGGCCGAGGGGCGTCCAGGCGGCGGCGCGGCCCTCAAGCGCCCACCATGGGTCGGAGCCAGGACTTGAGGTAGCGGAAGGCCGCCCCGGGGCGGAGCGGCGACTCGGCCAGGAGTCCCCCCAGGTGGCGGCGGGCCTCCGGGTATTCGCCCCGGCGGTAGTGGGCCTTCCCCAGGGCCTCCAGGGAGCGGCGCCGCTCGGCGCGCACGCGCGCGATGCGCCCCAGGGCCTCCAGCTCGCCCGCATGGCTCGTCAGCAGAGTCGTCAGGCTGCGGAGCCTGTCCGCCGTGGTGCGCAGGTAGGCCTCGCCCAGGGGTGCGGAGACGTTGTCGCCGTGCCAGCGGTAGCGCGCCAGGACCCGGTCGATCCAGCCCCCGGGGCCCTGGAGGGCGACCCGGAGGAGGAGGTCGTAGTCCATGGTCACCTGGATGGCGGGGTCGAAGCCCCCGGCCCGTAGGACCGCCTCCCGGCGCAAGAGCGTGGTGCCCTGGGGGACGAAGTTGCGCACGAGGAGCCGGTCCAGGAAGGCCACCCCCTCCAGGGGGCCCGGGGTGAAGACCCGCGCGTGCTCCGCGCACGCGGCGGGGTCGCCCCCGAAGACCTCGACCCGGCCGTAGGCCAGGGGGAGGTCGCGTCGGAGGTCCAGGAGGCGGACCGTCTCCTCCAGGAAGCAGTCGGGCCAGAGGTCGTCGGTGGAGAGGAAGCAGACGTATTCGCCCGTCGCGCACTCGAGCCCCGCCTGCCAGCCACCGGAGGCCCCCACGTTGGCTTCCAGGGCCACGACCCGCACCCGGCGGTCCCCGGCCTCTATGCGCCGCAGGACCTCGATGCTCCCGTCGGTGGAGGCGTTCTCCACGACGATGACCTCCAGGTCGCCCATGGGCTGGGCCAGGATGGACGCCACGGCCTCGCCGCACCAGCGGGCGTAGTTGTAGTTGGTGAAGCAGACCGAGACGCGGGGCATGGACCCTACCGCGGCCGGCGGTCGAGGAAGGCCCGGAAGGAGGCCACCATGTGGTCCAGCATGGCCGGGGTGAGGCCGGGATAGACCCCGACGAAGAAGGTGCGCTCCATGACCCGGTCGGTCTCCCGCAGCTCGCCCACCACCCGGTGGGGAATGGCGCGGTAGGCGGGGTGGCGGAGGATGTTGCCGCTGAAGACGGAACGGGTCTCGATGCGTCGCGCCTCCAGGAAGCCCACCAGCTCGGCGCGGCCGAAGGGGGCCTCCTCCCGCACCGTGACGGGGAACGAGAACCAGGAGGGGTCGGCCCGGCTCAGGCTCCGGGCGGGCTCCAGCCAGGAGGCATGCGGCGCCAGGGCCTCGCGCAGGCGCCCGAAGTTCGCCCGGCGCTCGGCGTGGAAGCGCGGGAGCTTCTCGAGCTGCACCAGGCCCACGGCCCCCGCGATGTCCAGGGGCTTCAGGTTGTAGCCGATGTGGCTGTAGATGTACTTGTGGTCGTAGCCTCGGGGGAGCCCGCCCAGCTCCCAGTCGAAGCGCTTGCCGCAGGTGTTGGACACCCCGGGCTCGCACCAGCAGTCCCGGCCCCAGTCCCGCAGGGACTGGGCCGCCCGGAAGACCTGGGCGTCGTCCGTGTAGACCATCCCCCCCTCGCCCGTGGTCATGTGGTGAGCGGCGTAGAAGGAGGTGGTGGCCACGTCCCCGAAGGTCCCCACGGCGCGCCCCCCCCACGTGGTCCCCAGGGCGTCGCAGCAATCCTCCAGGAGGCGCAGGCCGTGGGCCTGGCAGAAGGCCGTCACCACGTCCAGGTCGGCGGTGTTGCCCAGGGTGTGGGGGAGGGCCACCGCCCGGGTGCGGACGGAGAGGGCCCCCTCCAGGAGGTGCGCGTCCAGGTTGAGGGTGCCGGGCTCCACGTCCACGAAGACCGGGATCAGGCCGTACTGCAAGATGGGGTTGAGGGTGGTCGGGAAGGTGAGGGCCGGCGTGATGACCTCGTCCCCGGGGACCAGGGGGCGTTCCAGCGATGCGGAGCAGAGGGCGCCGGTGGCGAGGAGGTTCGCGCTGGAGCCGCTGTTGGCCAGGAGGGCCCGCCTCCGGCCCATGGCCCGGGCGAAGGCGCGCTCGAAGGCCACCGAGTGGCGCCCCAGGGTGAGCCAGCCGTCCACGGCGGCGTCCACCGCCGCCTGCAACTCCCGCTCGTCGAAGACGCGGCCGGCGTAGTGGACCTGGGTCTCCCCCGGGACGAAGCGTGCCTCGCGCTCGCGCAGCCGGCCGATCCGGGCGACCGCCTCCCGGATCTGCGCGCGCAGGGCCTCTTCGTCGTGCCCGGTCACGCCGTACACGCCAGGGGGCCCATGTGCGCCGCCGCCTCGTCCACGCCACGCAGGCGGTCCATGACGCCGGGCCCCAGCTCCGCGCCGAGCCGCTCCGTAATGAGGCCGGCCGCCAGGGGGCGGCGGGCCCGCTGGGCCAGGACCGCCGTGGCGACCGGGCGCACCAGGTCCGGGTCCAGCGCCAGCCCCCGGGCCAGCCGCCGGGCGAAGCTCGCCCGGTCCAGGCGGTCGGGCCCCACGGTGTGGTAGGTCCCGGTGGAGCCGCGCTCGATGAGCGAGCGCACCACCTCCCCCAGGTCGTCCGCGTAGGTCGGGGTGCTGACCTGGTCCGACGGGACCTGCATGGGGAGCCCCTCCCCGAGGCGGCGCAGGAGCTGCATGGCGAAGTTCATCCCCTCCGGGTCCCAGCCGTAGACCACGGTGGTGCGGGCGATGAGGTGGGCCCCGGGGAGGGCCTCCCGCACGGCCTCCTCCCCCTCCAGCTTGGTCCGCCCGTAGACGCAGAGGGGGCGCGGGGTCGCGTGCTCGCCGTAGGGACCCGACAGGCCGTCGAAGACGTACTCGGTGGAGAAGTAGACGAGGCGCGCGCCCACCTCCGCGCAGGTCTGCGCCACGGCGCGCGGCCCCTCCACGTTGAGGGCGCGGGCGCGTCCGGGTTCGTCCTCGCAGCGGTCCACCTGGGTCATGGCCGCGGCCAGGAGGACCACCTCCGGCCTGGCTTCCCGCACGGCCCGGCGCACCGCGGCCGCGTCCGCGAGTTCCAGGGGGACGAGGCCGGACCCCGGCCTCGCGTGGCAGGTGCCCCCGACCTCGTGGCCCGCGGCGGCCAGGGACCGCAGGCAGCGGCCCCCCACGAGGCCCGAGGCGCCCACGACGAAGACCCTCATGAATGTCGCAGGCCCCAGTCGTAGGGGAAGGCCGGGTCGCGGGGGTCCCGGCGGCGGATCTCCCCCGGGTCGTGGGGGCAACTGGCGCAGTTGGCCACCAGGGCGGGCTCGGTCCCGCAGCCCTTGAAGCCGTTCCAGACCCGGGGGGGGACGTGGACCAGGGCGTAGTGCAGGTCTCCCAGGAAGACCTCCTGCACCTCGCCCCGGGTGGGGGAACCCTCCCGGTCGTCGTAGAGGACGAGCTTGATGCGGCCCACGGGGACCGCGTAGTTGAGGGCCATGCGCTCGTGCCAGTGCCAGGCCTTCACCACGCCGGGGAAGACCGCGCTGAAGTAGATCTCCCCGAAGCCCTCGAAGTGCGGGTCGTCGGCGCGCAGCATGTGGAGGACGGCCCCCCGCTCGTCGGGGATGCGCCGGAGGGGGTGGACCGCCACGCCGTCGATCACCTCTGCGGTCCCCCTGGCGCCCCGGCCAGGTAGTCCCGGTACCAGGCCACGGTGCGGGCCAGCCCCGCCGCGAGGCCGTGCCGGGCCTGCCACCCCAGGACGCGGCGCGCCCGGGCCGAGTCCAGGTGCTGGCTGTGGATCTCCCCGGTGGCCTCGTCGAGGACCACCGGCTCCAGGTCCTCTCGCCCCGCGGCGGCCAGGACGCGCCGGGCCAGGTCCAGGGCCGCCAGGGGCTCCCCCGTGGAGAAGTTGAAGGCCTCCCCCTGGACCTCCGGGCGGTCCAGGGCCTCGGCCAGGCCGAGGTAGGCGGCCACGGCGTCCTCCACGTAGATGTAGTCCCGCACGTAGGTCCCGTCGCTCCGGATGAGCGGGCGCTCGCCGCGCAGGGCGCTCCGGGCGGTGCCGGGGACGAGGCGGTTGAAGTTCAGGTCCCCGCCCCCGTAGAAATTGCCGCAGCGGGTGATGGCCACCGGGAGGCCCCAGGTCCGGTGGTAGGCCCTGGCGATGAGGTCCGCGCAGGCCTTCGAGACGTCGTAGGGGTGCGCCCCGAGGAGCGGGGCGTCCTCCGTGTAGGGGAGCCGCTCGTGGGCCCCGTAGGCCTTGTCGCTGGAGGCCACCACCACCCGGCGCACGGTGGGGCTGGTGCGGCAGGCCTCCAGCAGGTTCCAGGTCCCGCGCACGTTGGTCTCGAAGGTGGACAGGGGCGACCGGTTGGCGGTCCCCACGATGGTCTGCGCCCCCAGGTGGAAGACGGCCTCCACCTCGTACTCGTTCAGGGCGCGCGCGAGGAGCGGCAGGTCCTCCAGGCAGCCCCGGACCTGGGCTACGGCACGGTCGGAGCCCGAGAGGTAGAAGCGCGAGCGAGGCACCCAGTCCCGCACCAGGGCGACGACCTCGGCGCCCCGCTCCACCAGGGCCGGGGCGAGCCACGAGCCCAGCAGGCCCGTGGCCCCGGTCACCAGGACCCGCCGGCCGTCCCAGAAGCCGCCCGGGGCGCTCAAGGCGTGGGTCCCTCTCCCCAGACCTTCCAGGGGCGGTCGCCAGAGTCCCAGAGGCGGTGGAGCCGCTCCACGTCCTTGTAGGTGTCCATGCAGGCCCAGAAGTCGTCGTGCTCGTAGGCGGCGAGCTGTCCCTCGGCCGAGAGCCGCCGCAGGGGCTCCTCCTCCAGGACGCTGTCCTCCCGCAGGTAGTCCAGGAACCGCCGCTCGAAGACGAAGAAGCCGCCGTTGATCAGGCCCTGGAGGCGCGGCTTCTCCTTGAAGCTCCGCGCGGCGCCCTGCTCCACCTCGATGACCCCGAAGGGCGACATGGGGTGGACGGCCGTCAGGGTCCCCACCCGGGAGCGGGCCTGGTGGAAGGCCAGCAGGCGGCCCAGGTCCACGTTCGAGAGGCCGTCCCCGTAGGTGAGCAGGAAGCGCTCCCCGTCCAGGTAGCGCGCCGCGCGCCAGACCCGTCCCCCCGTGGGCGTATCCGGCCCCGTCTCGGCGAAGGTGACGCGCCAGCCGGAGGTCCCCTCGTCCGGCCCGTGGAACTCGCGCCGCCCGGAGCCCAGCTCGAGGGTGAAGTCGCGGGCGAGGCACTGGTAGTTGAGGAAGTACTCCTTGATCATCTCGCCCTTGTAGCCCAGGCACAGGACGAAGTCCTTGAACCCATGGTGGGCGTAGTGGCGCATGATGTGCCAGAGGATGGGCCGGCCGCCGATGGTCACCAGGGGCTTGGGCCGGACCTCGGTCTCCTCCCGCAGCCGCGTCCCGCGGCCGCCGCAAAGGATCGCGACCTTCATCGGCGCCTCTCCTGGGGGAAGGGGGCCCTATCCTAGCCCTGCGGGGCCGATGTTCAAGCGGGCTGACCGCTTGACGCGCCGGTCGTCCGGGGGACCATATCCCCCGTGTCCCGACGCGCGATGCGGTGCACGGCGGCGACCCTCTCGACTCTCGTGGCCCTCGCCCTGGGCGAGGGCCTGGTGCGGGCCCTGGCCCCCCAGCGCACCGCCTACACGGGGGCGGCCATGATGGCGCCGGACCCGGACTGCGGCCACGTCCTCGTCGCGGGCCACCGCCACGGCGGGGTGGCCATCAACGCCCAGGGGATGCGGGACGTGGAGCGCCCCCAGGCGCGCCTCGCCGGGGAACGGCGCGTCCTGGTCCTCGGCGACTCCTTCGCCTTCGGGGCCGTCGCCCTGGAGGACACCTTCCCCCGCGCCCTCGCACGCGAGCTGGGCCCCGGGGTGGACGTGCTCAACGCCGGCGTCCCCGCCTACTCGACCCGCCACGAGGCGGCATGGCTCCGGAAGTTCGGCCTGGGCCTCTCGCCGGACGCGGTGGTCGTGGGCTTCTTCGTGGGCAACGACCCCTGGGAGAACGCGGGCGAGGAGGTCCACACCGTCGTGGACGGGGAGCTGGTGGTGAAGGACGCGAGGCGCGCCCGCTCCGCCCTCCGCCGGCTCTACAACCGCTCCCACCTCTACCGGCTCCTCCGGGGGCTCCCCTCGCGGCTCCGGGAGGTCCTGGGCGGCGAGCCCGCGCTGGAGCGGGGCTATCACAGGCTGGAGCGCAAGCGCATGGGGGTCTGCGCCACCGGGGGCGCCGCCGCGACCTGGGAGGCCGGCTGGCGCGTGAGCCGCGAGAAGCTGGCCGAGGTCCGCGACCTCGTGACCCCGGCGCCGGTGGTGGTCCTGGTGATCCCCGACGAGTTCCAGGTGGATGCCTCGCTGCGCGTCGCGGTCTTGCGGCGCTACGACATGGACCCGGCCGGCTACGACTGGGACTCGCCCCAGCGCCGCGTGGCGCGGATCTGCGAGGAGCTGGGCCTGGAGCGGGTGGACGTCCTGGAGGAGTGCCGCCGCCGGACGGCGGCCGGCGAGCGGCTCTACAAGCCGCTGGACTCTCACTGGAGCGAGGCGGGGAACCTGCTGGCCGCGCGGCGGCTGGCCGCCTCGGCCGCCCTGGCCGCCCTGGCCGGGTGCGCCTCCGGGCCGCCTCAGGGGAGCAGCGAGCGCAGGTAGGTCTTCAGGGATCGGCGCAGCCGCCAGAAGTCGCCGCCCAGGTCGGAGACGGCCGACCGCATTGCGGTGCGCAGGGCCTTGCGGCCCTCGGCCGAGTGGCCCTCGCGCAGGAGGCCCTTGGCGCGCCGGTGCGGGAGGCTCCAGAGGTCCGGCCGGATCCCCCACTCCATGGACGTGGGGCTCCCCCGCATCCGGTTGAGGAAGTCGTAGTCCACGCCCTTCATCTTCGCGCGGTCCGGGTAGCGCTGCCCGTCGGTCTCCCCGTCCAGGACCATCAGACCGGCCCGCTCGTACCACTCGTAGAAGGGAGAGCCCGGGATGGGGGAGAAGAAGGACACGGAGCGGATCTCCGGATTCACCCGCTCCAGGGCCCACAGGGAGGCCAGGTCGTCCTCCGGGTACCACTTCCCGTCCGAGTAGGGGGTGCCGAGGATCACGTTCGCGTAGATCTGGATCCCCAGCTTGCGGCAGGTCTCCGCCGCCTGGAGATTGATCTCGCAGGTGGTCCCCTTCTTCATCCAACGGAGCATCCGGTCGCTGAAGGACTCGAACCCGATGGAGAGGATGTGGAGCCCCACCTCCTTGAGGTGCCGCAGGCGGTCCGGATAGCGGCAGACCATGTCGGCCCGGATGGCCGCCCAGAACTTGATGCCTCGCTGGGCCATCCCGTGGCGCTCCATGGCCGCGCAGAAGCGGTCCACCCATTCCGGGTTCAGGAGGAACTGGTCGTCGTGGAAGATGACCCCCCGGTAGGGATACCGGCCATGGAGCTCGACCATCTCCCCCAGGACGTGGTCGGGGCTGCGCGAGCGGACCGCCGGGAGCCGCCGCGTCTCGTCCCCCTTCTTGGGCTTGGTGTAGAGGTTCTGTTCCCCGGGCCCGCAGCAGAAGGCGCACTGCCAGGGGCAGCCCCTCTGGGCGAGGAAGTCCATGATGGGCGTGGGGAGGTGCTTGCCCCACCAGGGCACCTTCAGCCTCCGGGCGAAGTCGGGCCAGAGCTCGCGGTCCTCGTAGGGTAGCTCGTCCAGGACCGGCGTCTCGCCCCAGGATTCCGCGGCGAAGCGGGAGGGGTCCTCGCAGAGCCGGGGGAAGCTGACCTCCCCCTCGCCCTTGAGGACGTGGTCGACCAGCCCCGAGCCCAGGTATTCGGCGGGGAACATGGAGGGGTGGATCCCCCCCGCCACGGTCCGGAGGCCCGGCCGCACGGCCCGGGCGCGGCGGAGGCACTCCAGGGAGGGGACGGCCTCGCAGGTGTGGGCGGTGACGCCCAGGACGTCGGGGGCCGAGCGGCGCACCGCCTCCTCGAACTCCTCCCAGCCGGACATGAGCCGAAGGTCCAGGAGGACCACCTGGTGCCCGGCGCGCTTGAGGCAGGCCGAGAGCTGGGCCAGGGCGTGGCGTATGCTGACGTTGTCCGCCCCCCGGTCCAGGGGGGCGTTCCAGGTGCTCGTGGTGAGCTGGGGGTTGACGAGGGCGACGCGCGCCATGGGGGGGATCCTAGGGCCTCGTCGGGTTTATGCAAGCAGAGCCTTGACTAAGTCCGCCGGTGCCATGGCGCCGCTCGAACTCCTCCCAGAAGCCGCCGCGGGGGCGGAAGGGGACGCGCCCCTCCTCGGGGAGGAGCGCCATCTTCCCGCGGTAGTGCTCCTCGTAGGCCTCGTTGCAGTGGGGTCCGCAGGCGTGGTAGACCCGGACCGTCTCCAGGACCCCGCTCCGGTAGCCGGCGCGCCGCAGGCTGTCGCGGTAGTCGCGGTCGCCCCAGTAGAACCGGGTCCCGGGGCGGGCCGGGTAGCCCCCGATCCGGTCGTGGACCTCCCGCGAGGTCATGGTGCACCACTGGCCCGCCGCCCCGTAGTCCACCACCAGGTCCGGGGCGTGCTCCACCCGCAGGTAGCGGTGGTCCGGGTTCTTCCCGCCGTCCGTCCACTCGTCCTGGACGACCCCGCACGCCAGGTATCCCACCCGCGGCAGCCGGAGGAAGGCCCGCGCCAGGTCCAGGAGCCAGCCCTCGGGGAAGTGGATCACGTCGTCGTCCAGGTGGACGAGGAGCGGCCCCGCGGCCACGAGGCCCATCTCGCGGTAGGCGTTCATGCCGATGTTCTCCGGGCCGCGCACGGTGCGGAGCCTCGGGTCGGCGAGCCCCGCCAGGAAGGCCGCGGTCCCGTCGGTGCTGGCGTTGTCCCAGACGATGACCTCCATGCGCGGGTGGCGCGCGGTGGCCAGGAGCGAGGTCAGCCCGCGGCGCAGGAAGCGCTCGCGGTTCCAGGTGGCCAGCAGGACCGAGACACCCTGGGCCGCCGCCTCCTCGGGGCTCACCTCCAGGACCGGGTCGCGCCGGAGGCGGCGGAGACGGAAGGGACGGCGCAGGGCCCGCTTCAGGTCGCGGAGGGGCCGCACGGCTCGCACTCGTAGAGGAAGTGCCAGGCGAGGTGGAAGGGGAGGAGGCGCTTCCACCACTTGAACTTGTTGTAGGCGATGACTCGCAGGACCCGCAGGCCCGCGCCCTCCAGGAGGTCGCGCCACTCCTGGCAGGTGGCGAAGCGGTCCACCGGCTGGTGGTGATCCGGCCCGCGGCCCGTCCGCACCACCGTCCAGATGGCGCCCGAGTAGTAGGCGTTGGGCAGCATGACCCAGACCCGCCCCCCGGGGGCCGCGACCCGCGCCATCTCCCGGGCCCCACGGGCGGGGTCGAGGAAGTGCTCCAGCCCGCCCAGGTTGGCCACGCGCCGGAAGGACCCGGTGGGGAAGGGCAGCGCCTCGCCGTCGGCCAGGACGCCCACGCCCCGGGGGCCGCGCCGCAGGGCCACCACGGAGACGTCCACCCCGACGGCCTGCAGACCCGCCGCGCGGGCGGCGAGGACCAGACCGCCCCGCCCGCAGGCCACGTCGAGGATCGTGTCCCCCCGGCGGGGTCCCATGAGCCCCAGCACCCAGCGATAGAGGCGCGCCCCCTCGGTGCAGTCGGTGCCCGCGTGGAGCGCGTCGTAGGCGGCCCGCTGGGAAGGGGCGTCCGGGACCGCGAGGCGGACCATCACGGCGGGAGTATGGCCGTGGGCCGGTGGGGCGTCAAGGACGCCACCTCGGCCCCGGAGAGGACCCGCCAGGCCCCGCTCTCCAGGCCCTCCAGGGCGAGCGGACCGATGCGCGTGCGGCGGAGATCGAGGACCTTGTGGCCCACCGCCGCGCACATGCGGCGGACCTGGCGGTTCAGGCCCTGGTCCAGGACGAGCTCGAGCCTCGTGGCCCGGGCCCCGGGGCGCACCACCTCGACCGAGAGGGCCCGCGCCAGCACCCCGTCCAGGGGGATCCCCTCCCTGAGACGCGCGAGGGCCTCGGGGCCGGGCCGCCCGCGGACCCGCGCGCGGTAGACCTTGACCACGCCGCTGCCGGGGGCGGTGAGGGCCTCGCCCAGGCGCGTGTCGTTGGTGAACAGGAGCAGGCCCGAGGTGTCGCGGTCCAGGCGGCCCACCGGGAAGAGCCAGGGCAGCGAGGGGTCCAGGAGGTCATAGACCGTGCGCCGGGCGGCCGGGTCGCGCCGCGTGGTCAGGGTGCCCCGCGGCTTGTGGAGCGCCACCACCATGGGCGGCCCGGCGGCCACCGGGCGGCCGTCCACGGCCAGCCTCGCGCGCCCGGGCACCACCTCCAGGTCCGGGTCGCGCACCACCCGGCCGGCCACGGAGACGCGGCCCGCGCGCACCCACGCGCGGGCGAGGGAGCGCGAGGCGCAGCCGAGCTTGGAGAGGGCCCGATCCAGGCTCACCCGTCCGGCGAGACGGCGCCCCGGGCTCACGGGCCTCTCGACTCCGCCCCGAGCACGGTGACCTCGTTCCGGTCGTGGTAGAGGTGCTTGGCCCGGGCCAGGGGGTAGCCCGCCTCGCGCAGGACCCGGATGGCCTCGGCGGCGGTCGAGTAGTCCGCGCGGCCCTTGAACTTCAGGTGGAAGACCGTCCGGCGGAACCACCGCGCGCCGGCCCACCGGGCCAGGAGTGCCAGGCCGCGAGCCGGGTAGGCGATGAGGTCCGAGAGGAGCCAGTCCACCGGCGGGTCCTCCGGGGTGTAGCGGAAGCCATCGCCCCGGAGCTGCGTGAGCCGCGGGTGACCGTCCAGGGCGGGGGCCAAGGCCGCGCGGTCCACCGCCACGACCCTCGCCCCCAGGCGCAGGGCCACGTGGGTCCAGCCGCCGGGCGCGGCCCCCAGGTCCACGCAGCGCTCGCCGGGGAGGGGGGCGCGCCCCAGCCAGGCCAGGGCCTCCACGAGCTTCCGGTATGCGCGGGAGGGGGCCGCTCGGTCCTCGGCCACCTCCGGGCGGCCCGCCGGGAAGGGGGACGGCCACCAGGAGCCTCCGTCCAGGAGGGCCGGCCGCGCGTGGCTCAGGTAGCAGCGCCCCCGGGACACCCAGAGGGCCTGGACCCGCGGCGTCCCGGGGGCTCCCGCGGTGTCCAGCCGGCGCCAGGTCCGGCGGCGGCGCGCCTTCAGGGCCGCCAGGAAGGCCCCGTGGGCCAGGGCGGCGCGGCGGGACAGCTCCCCGGGGAGGTGCGGGTCCTCGGGCTCGTCCGGGAGCAGGGTCTCGAAGCGCCACGGTCCCTCCCCGGCCTCGACCCGGGGGAGGACCCAGTCCACCGCCGCGTGCGCCATGCGGGCGATGGAGGGCGCCTCCAGGGCCTCGGCCCCGGGCAGGACCTGGCGCGCGAAGACGGGGTCCGTCCGGGCCAGGTCCCGCGAGGGTCCCTCGGCGATCACCACACCGCGGCAGGCCACGCGCGCGGCGCCCCCCAGCTCGCGGATCAGGGCCTCCTCGAAACCCGGGGCCGAGAGGAAGACGTCCATGGGGGGCGAGGGCCCCAGGGTCTAGCCCCGGAAGCCTTCCCGGCAGCGGCGCACCCGGTGGGGGACCTCCCGCCACCGGTAGTAGCGCGCCGTGGTGGCGGCGCTCCCGGGGGCCAGCTCGGCGTAGCCTGCGGCCTTCCGCGCCAGGGCCGCCTCGTCGTGGAGGACGAAGGCCAGGTGGAAGAGGTGCGCCCCGCGCAGCCGCCGCATGCGCCCCCGCACCGGGCGGGGGACCCGCTCGTGGACCGCCAGCCGCTCGTCGTAGTGGAGCCGCGGCGTGCGGCGGAAGAGGCGCGGGACCCGGCAGGGGTAGTGCTTGCGGGTCACCACGTGGTCCAGGGGGTCCAGGGAGGCGACCCAGTACATGGGGAGCCGCCAGCAGTCCACCCCGCCGGCCGCGAGGAGCCGTGGCAACCGCGCGCGAAGGCGGTCCCCCACCCGCTCGTCGGTGTCCAGGAAGAGGACCCAGTCCGTCCGGGCCGCGGCCAGGGCCGCGTTCTTCTGGACGGCGTAGTTGCGCGGCCAGGGTCGCTCCAGGTAGCGGGCCCCGGCCTCCTCGCAGAGCCGGCGGGTGGCCTCGGAGGCCGCCCCGTCCACCACCAGGGCCTCGTCGGCCAGGTCCCGCACGTTGGCCAGCCAGCCCTCCAGCTCCCGGTCCCGATCCCGCGTGATGGCGCAGACCGTCAGGGTGGGCGGCCCGCCCCCGCCGAAGCCGTAGCGCGCGAGCAGCGCCTCCAGGTCCGGGTCCCGGTCACCGTGGCGCCCGGCGAGCCGCCTCTTCAGGGCAAGCTCCAGCGAGCCCGGTCGGGCGCGGGAGGCCTCGGCGTAGACCGCCCGCACCGCCGGGTGGGCCAGCCGGCCGTCCAGGCGGTTGCCCAGGCGATGCAGGGCGGAGGCGTAGCGCCGGCAAGCCTCCGCGCCGCGCGGGCCGCCGAGCCCCGACTGCCGGCCGTAGACCACCGCGCGCTCCAGGGCGTAGTGCTCCCGGCTGGCCGCGCCCGGCGCGGAGCGGTTCGCGCCGTGCCAGCGGAAGACGCCGGCCGCGCGCCCAGAGCGCGCCACCGTGTGATCGGCCGCCACGCGCAGCCAGAGGTCCCAGTCGTGGAGCAGCTCCAGCCGCTCGTCGAAGCGCCCCACGGCCCGCAGGACCGAGGCCCGGAGGACCACCGAGTGGGAGGGGATGAAGTTCCCCGCCAGGAGGTCCCCGTGGACGTCCGCCGCGCGGGGGCGCGTCCCCCAGAGCCGCGGGGCGAGCGCGGACGCCTCGGGGTGGGGCCTCCCCGCCGCGTCGACGAGGTCGCACGGGGCCCAGGAGAGGTCCGCCCTGGAGGCCTCCAGGTGGGCCAGGGCGTCCTCCAGGTGGCCCGGGTACCAGGCGTCGTCGGCGTTCTGGAAGGCCACCCACTCGCCCCGGGCCTCGGCCAGGAGGTCGTTCAGGCTGCGGCTCACCCCCAGGTTGGAGTGGTGCCGGAAGAGGCGCACCCGGGGGTCCGAGGCGGCTCGCGCCAGGACCCGCGCCGTGTCGTCCGTGGAGCCGTCGTCCAGGACCAGGAGCTCCAGCTCCCGGTGGGTCTGGCCCAGGACCGAGCGCAGGGCCTCGTCGAGGAAGCGGGCGTGGTGGAAGGCGGGGAGGAGGACCGAGACCCGCGTCATCCGGCGAGTCCCGCAAGGGTGGCCCGGGCCGCCAGGCGCTTCGCCTCCCGGCCCTGGAGACGGTAGCGCAGCTCCCGGAGCCGCCAGAGCGCCCGCAGGGCGTCCAGGCCCGCCCCGCCATGGTGCCTCCGGAGGTAGCGGGCCTGGCCCTCGGCGAACCGGCGCCGCCGCGCGGTCTCGTCGCTCGACGAGGCGCCCACGGCGTGGACCACGCGGGCCAGGGGTTCGTGCCAGACCTCCCACCCGGCGGTGGCGGCCCGGCGACAGAGGTCCGTCTCCTCGAAGTAGAGGAAGTAGCCCTCGTCCAGACCTCCCAGGGCATCGAGGCACCTCCGCCGCACGAGCAGGGCCGCCCCGGTGACGTGGTCCACCCGGCGCGCGTGGCGGGCCGGCGCCGGCCGGCGGTGGACCCGGAGGGTCCGGGCCAGGACCCGGCTGGGGGTGGGGAACTCGCCCCAGGCGAGGAGCGGCCGCCCGAGGGGGGAGAGGTAGGCGGGGCCCACCACCCCGGCGTCGTCCCGGCGAGCCAGGGCCGCGAGCATGGCGTCCAGGGCCCCCTCCAGGAGGACGGCGTCCGGGTTCAGGAGGAGGACGGCCCCCGTGGCCGGGGCGGCGCGCACCCCCAGGTTGGCCGCCCGGGCGTAGCCCTCGTTCGTCGCGAGCTCCAGGACCAGGGCGTCGGGCCGCGCTCGCCGGGCGACCTGGGCGCTCCCGTCCCTCGAGGCGCTGTCCACCACCACCAGGGGGCGGTCCCCCACGGACCCCAGGCAGGCCGCCAGCGTGGCGCTCGAGCGATGGCTCACCACCACGACGGCGCAGTCCGGCCTCGCCTCAACCACCCAGGACCTCCCGGTAGAGCGCCTCCACCGCCTCGGCCTGGGTCTCCAGGCCGAACCGGGCGCGGGCCGTCGCCAGCCCCGCGCCGCCCATGCGCCGGGCCGCCTCCCGGTCCCGGGCCAGCCCCACGAAGGCCTCCGCGAGGCCCTCCACCGTGTCGT
>JACQVX010000087.1 GCA_016209495.1 Planctomycetota bacterium | reverse complement strand
GGTGTAGGTGTAGGTGTAGGTGTAGGTGTAGGTGAGCGTGACACCCACGCCCACGCCCACGTCCACGGCCCCGTAGGATCGGGGAACTCCTTCCGCGAGGTGGCCTGGTAGCCGCAATGCTAGACGTCCACCCCTTCCACGGCTGGACCTACGACCTCGCCCGGGTAGGCGACCTCTCGCGGGTCGTCACCCAGCCCTACGACAAGATCGACCTGGCCATGATCCGCGCCTACCGGGAGGCCAGCCCCTGGAGCGCCGTGCGCCTCATCCGCGAGCCGCCGGGCGAGGCCGCCACCGCCTGGCACACCGGGGCCGCCTCCACCCTGGAGTCCTGGTGCGCCCAGGGCGTGCTCCGCCGCGCCCCCGAGGCGGCCTTCTACGCCTACCACCAGGTCTACCCCCACGAGGGCCGCACCCAGACCCGCCGCGCGCTCATCGCGGCCCTCTCGCTCCGGCCCTGGGGCCGCGAGGTCATGCCCCACGAGCGCACGCTGCGTGCGCCCCTGGAGGACCGTCTCCGCCTCACCCGGGCCACCCGCGCCAACCTGGAGCCGGTCTTCCTCCTCCACAGCGGGGACGCCGCCGCCGTGGAGGAGGCCCTGGTCCCCCACATGGCGCAAGGCGCGACCATGGAGGCCACCATCGACGGGACCGTGCACCGTGTCTGGCCCGTCGGGGACCCGGAGGCCCACCGGCGGGTGCGGGAGACCCTGGCTGGCGCGCGCGCCGTGGTGGCGGACGGCCACCACCGCTACGAGACTTCGCTGGCCTACGCCGAGGAGTGCCGAGCCGCCGGCATCCCCGGCACCGGCCCCGAGGGCCACGGCACCGTCCTGACCGCCCTGGTGGCCATGGACGACCCGGGTCTCACGGTGCTCCCCACCCACCGGCTCGTGCGGGCGGCCCCGGCGGACCTCCCCTCGCGCCTGGAACGGCAGTTCGAGTGGAGGCCCCACGCCGGCGACCTGGCGGGCCTCTGCTCGGCCATGGCCGCCGCGCGGCCCCGGACCGCCTTCGGCCTGGTGGCGGAGGGCGGCCGCCGGGCGGGCCTGCTCCTCCTGCGCGAGGGCGTCCGGGTCCCGGGCCCGGGGGGTGATGCCTACCGGCGGCTGGACGTGACGGTCCTCCACCGCCTCGTCCTGGAGGGCGCCCTGGGCCTCGGCGAGGAGGCGGTGCGGGAGGGGGGCCTCGCCTACGAGCGCCACGCCGCCGACGCCCAGGCGCGGGTCCGGGAGGGGGCCGCGGCCTGTGCCTTCCTCCTCAACCCCACCGGCGTGGCCCAGGTGCGCGAGGTGGCCGAGGCCGGCGAGCGCCTCCCCCAGAAGACCACGGACTTCTACCCCAAGATGATCACCGGCCTGGTATTCCGGCGCATGGGGGGGGGCTAGCGGCACGGGGCTCGGGGCCCGTGACGACTCGGGGGATCGCCGTCGAAGCTGGGCCGGACTTCAAGACTTCCTGTGCCGCGCCTCCACCCGGAATCCGTGGATCCGCGCCAGTTCCGCCATGGTCCGCACCTGGGTCGTGGTGAGGCGGCCGTAGGAGTAGTGGCCCGTGATGCCCGTGAGGCCGAGGAGCAGGGTCTCGGCCATGCACCCGTAGACCAGCCCCGGGGCAAGGGCCATCCCCCGGAGCGCCACCTCCTGGGCCAGGGGGGCGCGGGCAATCCCGCCGGCGATGACCGTGGCCCGCGGGCGCTCGACGGTCACCCGGGGGTCCACGTCCCGGGGCACCGCCACGTCGCAGACCACCACCGTCCCCTCCCCCAGGTGCTCCGGCCTCACCACCGGTTCGGCGGCGTTGGAGGCCGAGGCCACCAGCTCGCAGCCTCGTAGCTCGCCCATGTCGGTGGCGCAACGCACCGGGGTGGCCTCGCCCAGCTCGGCGCGTAGCCCCTCCCAGATGGCGCGCCCCACAGGCCCCGGGGCTGCCGCCTGGGCTCGGAGGGCCGTGACGGTGCCGGTGGCCGCCAGACGCGCCGCCAGGCCCCGGTCGTGGCCCTGGGCCAGGCGCCTCCAGGCCTCGAGGCACACCTCCTCCGCCGCCGCCTCCAGGCGCGAGGCGGACCCTGGACGCCCGACCAGGACCACCTCGCCCACCTCGTCCATGAGGCACTGTGCCAGGACGGCGCCGATGTTGCCCGTCGCCCCCACCACCCCGAGGCGGCAGCGGCCGGGCTCCAGGCCGCGCCCCCGCGCCGTCTGCAGCAGGCCCTCCGCGGCCAGGGCCACGGTGAGGGAGTTCCCGGTCGTGAGGGCGACCTGGTCCTCCACCAGGAGCCGGCCCGCGTCGGTGACGATGGAGGTGTAGCCGCCCAGGCCCACCACCGTGCAGCCCAGGCCGCGGGCGAGCCGCACGCCGCGTTCCACCTGCTCGACGTGCGAGGCGGTCTCACCCCGGCGGAAGCCCTCCATCACCTGGCGCGCGGTGAAGGCGCACCCGATCACGACCAGCTCCACCGAGTCCCCGGTGGCGCTCCGGAAGGCCGAGCGGTCCACCACGAAGGGCTCCAGGAGGGAACCCGTCCGCCGGATGAACCGCTCCGCCTCCTCGGGGCCCCAGTCCGCCAGGGCCGGGTCGAAGCGACCCAGGTCCCCGGCCTCGAGGAAGTGCGCCAGGAAGCCCACCCGCCGTGCGGGGGTGGCCTGGGCCGGTCCCGGGCCCGGTCCCGGGGCCGGCGACGGCGAATCGGGCGGGGCCGGGACGGCCCGGGTGGCCCGGCGTCCCACCAGGTAGCCCGCGAGGTAGGCGACGTCGCCGGTCCGTAGGGCCTCGAGGACGCGCCCCAGGGACGCCACGAGGCGCTCCAGGTCCGCCATGGCGATCCCCACGGAGGGCTGGATACGAATGGTGCTGTGGCGCGACAGGGTGGGAAGGATCCGGATCCCCTCCACGTGCAGGAGGTGTCCGGCGACCAGGAAGCCCAGGAGGTCCTGCTCGCCCAGGAGCCCGAGGAGCGGAGAGGGGGAGGGTCGGCGGGTCAGTTCCAATCCCACCATGAGCCCGCGGCCTCGCACCTCGGCCACCTGGGCCGGGTAGCGCCCGGCGAGTCCGCGCAGACGCCCCAGGAGCCACTCCCCCTTCCGCGCCGCCTCCCCCAGGAG
>JACQVX010000005.1 GCA_016209495.1 Planctomycetota bacterium | reverse complement strand
GACAAGGACGACGCCAGGCCGGCGGACCTCTGGGGCGCCACGTGGAGCTTCCCCCAGGGCGCGCCCCCGGCCGAGTGGTGGGGGCGGTCCTACCTGCCCTGCACCCTGGGCGAGGCCATCGAGTCCATCGACTTCGAGAGCAGGGCCCATCGCTTCGTCACCAAGGTCTATCTGCAAGGGGCCTCGCTCCCCAAGGACCTCACCCTATGGAACAACGCCATGGACGTGGGAGATGGGGAGCGGGGCTGGAACACGGCGGCCTTCGAGGGGGCCAGCGCCGAGCAGGCCCAGATCAACGACCAGCTCGAGGCCCTGGAGAAGGGTCGCTACAAGCTGATCGTCTGGCGCCAGCTCGACTACGAGATGCACGTGGAGTACGTGGATACCAAGACCACCGGCTGGGAGCCGCGCTGGATGGCCCTGGCCAAGGGGGTCCTGGAGATCGAGGTCCAGTAGCGACCTCCCGCCGTCAGCGTCCGCCCCGGGTCGCATCGGGGTGGGACCAAGCCTATGGCCCACAGGGCGCGCCGTACCGGCACCGTCTTCCCTCCCTCGGGGCGCGGGAGGGAATGGAATGGTATCGCGTCTCCGCGCCTCGGGGCTGGCCGCCCTGGCGACGATCCTGGTCCTTTCGGCCCCGGCCCGGGCGGCCTACCACGGCCCCTTCGAGGGCAAGTGGGTCTACATCTACTACCTCTACCAGATCTACGGCGGCGACGAGGACCGGATCGTCGCCGAGCTGAAACGGGCAGACGTGGCGGGGGTCTGCATCAAGGCCCACAACGGGGCGAAGGACCTGGATTCTCCAGAGTTCGCCCGCTTCGTCCGCCGCTGCGTGGCCGAGGGGATCCGCGTCGCCTTCTACGGCTACATCTACCTGGAACCCGCCGCGGGGCGCACCGCCCAGCTCGAGGCCGAGGCTGCGGAGCGCATGGTGAAGCGCTACGAGCAGGAGGTGGAGCTCTATCTCATCGACGCCGAGGGGGAGGCCAAGGACAACCCGGCCGAGGCCCGCGTCTTCGCTCGCGAGATCCGGCAACGGATCGGCGGCATGGTGAAGATCGGGCTCGCCTCGTACCGCTTCCCTAGCCTACACCGCGAGCTACCCTGGGCGGAGCTCCGGGCCGCCTGCGACCTGGACAGCCCGCAGGTCTACTACCGCAACGGGGACCCGGTGGCCAACCTGGCCCGGAGCAAGCGGGAGTTCCAGGCCATGAGCCCCCGGCTCCCCTACTTCCCCGCGGGGGACATGTATTACGAGCACGGCCTCCAGCCCACGCCCCAGGCGGTGACGGCCTACCTCCAGGCCTGCAAGGATGACCCGGACATCCAGGGGACGCTCATGTGGGCCATGTGGCAGCTCCACAAGGTGCCGGCCCTCTGGGAGGCCTTCGCCCGCTTCCCCTGGCCCGTGCGGCGCCCCACGGCGGGGCCGCCGGCCGCGCCCACGGGCCTCAGCCCCGACGGCGGGGCCGTCGTGGGGTCGGCCACGGTCGCGCTGCGATGGACGCCTCCGGCGGCGGCGGACCCGCAGCGGCTCCAGCTCGAGGTCCTGCGGACCGGGGGCTGGCGGGCTTGCCACGGCTGGACCCTCCGGGGCGACACGGCGAGCCTCCACCTCGCGCCGCCGCACCGTGGGGCGTCCTACCGCTGGCGCGTGCAGGCTCGGTCCACGGCGGGCTGGGGTCCGCCCTCGGCGTGGGCCCGGTTCCGCTGGCAGCCGGGGGCGCGACCCGCCGTCCCCACGCCTCCGCCCACGCCGCCCGTACCGCCCGCGCCCCCCCCGGTCCTCGCCGTCACGGGCCTCGCCCCCGCGGGGGACGAGGTGGCCACACCCCACGTGGACCTGTCCTGGCGGGCGGCGGCGGGGGCCCTGGGCTACGAGGCCGACATCGCCTGGTGGACGGGCTCCGAGTGGCGCCCCTACTACACCTACGCCACGACAGCGCCGGCCAAGCGCTTCTGGCCCCAGCGCCGGCCCACCGCCTACACCTTCCGGGTGCGCGCGCGCGACGCCACCGGGTGGGGCCCCTGGAGCCCCGCGAGCCTCTTCCGGGTGCGCTAGGCCAGCACCTCTTCGTAGACGGCCGCGAGACCCCGGGCCACCGCGGCCGGGTCGAAGCGCCGCGCCGCGTCCAGGGCGGCCGCGCGGCCCATGCGGTCGCGCAGGGCCGGGTCTCTCAGGAGCCCCGCCACGGCCCGGGCCAGCCCCGCCGCGTCCCCCGGCTCCACCAGGAGACCCGTGGCGCCGTCCCGGACCACCTCCGCCAGGGCGCCCGAGCGCGAGGCCACCACCGGCAGCCCCGCGCGCAGGGCCTCGGCCGCCGCGCGGCCGAAGCCCTCCGGGACCTGCGACGGCGCCACCGCCAGGACGGCCCGCGAGAGGAGCCCCTCCGGGTCTTCCAGGTGGCCGAGGAACTCCACCGCCCCCGCGAGGCCGCCCTCCCGCGAGCGCTCGAGGAGCCGCGCCGCGTAGCCGGGCGTGGCGTCGAATCGGCCGCCGGCGATGGCGAAGCGCGCCCCGGGGACCCGCGCGCGGACCGCCGGGACCGCCTCCAGCAGGACCTCCAGCCCCTTCCCCGGCCTCAGGCTCGAAAGGACCGCCACCAGGGCATCCTCCCGGCCGGCGCCCCCGGTGGAGGCCGGCGCCGACACGGGGTTCGCGACGGTGCGCACACGGGCCGGCGCGATCCCCTCCGCCAGGCAATGGGCGCGGACCGCCTCCGAGGGGACGACCACGGCCTCGAGGCGCCGCGCCACGAGCCGTTCCTTCCGGGTGAAGCCGCGGATGGCCCGCACGTGGTTCACCGCCGGGACCCCGGCCCACCAGGCCCCGGCCAGGGCCGCCAGGTCGTCGTTCACGTCGTTGTTCCCGTGGACCAGGACCGCCCCCGTGCGGCGGACGAGCCCCGCCACCTCCCGGGCCACCCGGAGCGCCACACGGGCCGCGAATCCCAGGGCACCGGCCGGGCCTCCCTCGCGGTAGCGGGACGACCGCCAGTCGGCCCCCGGACCCACGGGGAGGGCCTCCACCCCGCGGCGGCGGAGCGTCTCGGCGCACCCGGCGGAGGGGCAGGCCACCACGGCCTCGAAGCCCTCCGCCGCCAGGGCCGGGACCAGGGTGGAGAGGCTTCGGGTAGAGCCCCCGCGTCCGGACCCGGTCTCGAAGTAGAGGACGCGCCGGCTCACGGGACCGCCGGGGCCGGCTCGGGGCTTCCGGCCACGCTCGCCACCGGGCTGTCTATCCAGCGGCGCATCCAGCACTCGAAGACGAGGCAGAGCCAGATCCGCCGGGCGTGGTTCGCCACACCCCGCCGGTGCTCGTCCAGCAGCTCGGCCGCGTAGCGGGCGTCGTAGACCTCCCGGGAACGGGCCCGGGCGTCCGTGAGGAGCCCCCGGGCCATGGGGAGGAGCGGTCCGCGCAGCCAGTCCTTCGTCGGGACGGTGAAGCCCATCTTGGGCCGGCGCACGAACGACCGGGGGAAGGTCCGCTCCGCGAGCCGCTTCAGCACCGCCTTCCTCTCGAGGCGGCGGAGCTTGTAGTCGTCCGGCAGCGAGAGGGCGAAGTCCACCACCGAGCGGGAGAGCAGCGGCACGCGCAGCTCCAGGGAGTGGCACATGCTCGAACGGTCCGCCTTCGCCAGGACCGCCCCGGGGAGATAGAACTCCAGGTCCAAGCGGAGGGCCCGCGCCAGGGGCGAACGGGGCTCGCCCCCGTCGAAGAAGGGCGCGAAGCGCTCGTAGGGGTCGTAGGGCCCGACTCCCCCCGCGGCTCGGCGGAGTTCCGGCGCAAGGAGCCGCGCGCGTCCCCCCCGGTCGAAGTAGGCATTGGCCTCCAGGTAGCGCGCCCTGGGCCCAAGCCCCGCCAGGCGCCAGAGGTCCCGCAGGCCGCCCCGGTCGCCGTGGGCCAGCGCGCGGGCCACCGCCGCGAGGCGTCGGACCGGACCGCCGCCGGAGGCCATGGACAGGCAGCCTTCCCGGAGGTGCCGGTCGTAGCCCCCCAGGACCTCGTCGGCCCCGTCCCCCGTGAGACAGACGGTGACCGACTCCCGGGCCAGGCGCGCCACCTCCGCCGAGGCCAGGACGGAGGAGTCGCCCAGGGGCTCGCCGCCCCCGGCCACCAGGTCGGCCACACCCTCGGCCGAGGGGGGGCCCACCGTCACGGTGCGGAGCCTCGCGCCCACCACCCGCGCCGCCAGCTCGGCGTGGCGCCGCTCGTCGTAGTCCGGCCGGTCGAAGCCCGCCGCGAAGGCCGCGAGACCCGCGCCCGGGGCGTGGAGCGAGGCGGCGCGCGCCACCACGGCCGAGTCCACGCCCCCCGAGAGGAAGACCCCCAGGGGGACGTCCGCCACGAGCGCGCGGCCCACGGCCTCGTCCACCCGACGCCCCAGCTCCTCCACCGCCTCCCCGAAGGGGGGCGGAGCGGGGTCTAGACCGGGCGGCTCCCAGTAGCGGCGCATCCGCAGCCGGCCGTCCTCCAGACACGCCACGTGGGCCGGGGGGAGCTTGCGCACCGCGGCCAGGACCGTCCCCGGGTGGGGGACGTACTGGAAGCTGAAGAAGTCCACCACCCCTTCCGGGTCCAGGTCCCGCGGTGCCCCGGCGGCGAGGAGGGCCGAGACCTCCGAGGCGAAGGCCAGGGCGCGGCCGTCCCACCAGTAGACCAGGGGCTTGATCCCGAACGGGTCCCGGGCCAGGACCAGGGCCCGGCGCGCCCCATCCCAGACGGCGAAGGCGAACATCCCGTCCAGGCGCTCCACGCAGGCCTCGCCCCACTCCAGGTAGGCCGCCAGGACCACCTCGGTGTCCGACCCGGTCCGGAGGCGGTGGCCCCGCCCCGCGAGGTCTCGCCGGAGCTCCCGGAAGTTGAAGACCTCGCCGTTGTAGACGATGGCCGCCCTACCGTCGGCGCTCCGCATCGGCTGGTCCGCCGCGCTCCGCGTGTCGATGACGCGCAGCCTCCGGTGGGCCAGGCCCACGGGCCCCTCCTGGAGGTAGCCCGCCCCGTCCGGCCCCCGGCGGGCCATGGCCTCCGCCATGGCCACCAGCGTGGACCTCTCCACCCGCGCGCCGTCCAGGCGCAGGACCCCGGCGATGCCGCACATCGCTACCGGCGCTCCCGGGGGCCGCCGCGGATCCGGGCGGACCCCCACTACGGATTATCGGACCCTCGGGCGCCAAGCCTTGATCCGCATGGGGCCTGGGGCGGCGCGAGGGGCGAGCCCCCCGGGGACGAGAGCACGCGGGGTGCCCAGGGGCCCTAGCCCTTCACCGCCCCGAGCTGGATCCCCTCGATGAAGTAGCGCTGGCCCAGGACGAAGATGGCCACCAGGGGGGCCAGGGCCGTGACCGAGGCGGCCATGAGGTAGGGCCAGTGGGTCCCGTACTGCCCCTGGTAGGAGGAGAGCAGGAGCGGGAGGGTGTAGATCTCGTGGCTGTGGGTCACGAGGAGCGGCCACATGAAGTCGCCCCAGGCCCAGAGGAAGGTGAAGATGGACAGGGTCGCCAGGGCGGGCCTGGAGAGGGGCAGGATCACGCGCAGGAGGATGCCCAGGCTCCCGCAGCCGTCCATGCGCGCCGCGTCCTCCAGCTCGCGGGGGATGGAGAGGAAGAACTGCCTGAGCATGAAGGTCCCGTAGGCCGAGAAGACCCGCGGGACGATGAGGGCGAAATAGGAGTCCAGCCCCACCACCCCGCCGCCCAGGACGAAGCCGCGGCTGAACCACCCTCCGCCCCCCAGGGCGTCCAGGACCCCCGGCAGGTTCTTAAGGAGGATGAAGGTGGGGATCAGGGTCACGGCCCCGGGGATCATCATGGTCCCCAGGTAGCCCAGGAAGAGCAGGTCCCTCCCGGGGAAGCGCAGTCGCGCGAAGGCGTAGGCCGCCAGGCTGCTCGTGACGACCTGGCCCAGGGTCACGAGGGCGGCCACCGCCAGGGAGTTGGCGTAGGCCCGCCAGAAGGAGACGAAGGGATAGGCCCGCCAGGCCTCCGGGTAGTTCTCGAGACGGAGCACGGGCTCGGAGCGCTCCCGGAGGTCGTCCGCCGGGACCGTGAGGACGCGGCGAGCGGCCGGGCCCGAGCCCAGCACCTTGACCCGCACCGTCCGGGCCGCCCCGTCCCGATCCAGGGGGCGGACCCGGAGCGGCCGCCCCTCCACCACCACCGTGTGGGAGGTCCGCCGGGCCACCAGGCGCGGCGGGTGGCTGAAGACCGCCTCCTGGGGCTTGAGCGAGGTGGCCACGGTCCAGACGAAGGGGATGAGCATGGTGGCCGCGAAGGCCCCGAGGGGGAGGTAGACGAGGAGCCGTCTCACCTCGCCCCCCCGGAGCGGCCGAGCCGCCAGTTCGCCAGGGTGACCGCCAGAACCAGGGCGAAGAGGGCCACGGAGACCGCCGCGGCATAGCCCACCCGCTGGTCCACGTAGAGCAGCTCGAAGATGTAGTAGAGGACGGTGGTGGTGGCCCCGTCGGGCCCGCCGCGGGTCATGACGTAGGCCTGGTCGAAGACCTGGAAGCCGCCGATGACGTTCGTGGTGAAGATGAAGAAGGTCGTGGTGGAGAGGGAGGGCCAGGTGACGTGGCGAAACCGGGCCCAGGGGCCCGCCCCGTCCAGCTCGGCGGCCTGGTAGAGGGTGGGGTCGATGTGCTGCAGCCCCGCCAGATAGAGGACCATGTTGTGCCCGCCGATGCCCATCCAGAGCCCCATGAACATGAGGGCGGGCTTGGCCCAGAAGGCGTCCCGCAGCCAGTTGGGCCCCTCGACCCCCAGGGCCCGCAGGGCCTCGTTCACCAGGCCGAACTCCGGGTTGTAGATCCAGCGCCAGAGGAGAAACAGCGCGATCCCGCTCGTGATGCTGGGCAGGAAGAAGATGGTGCGCAGGACGACGCGCCCGCGGACCTTCTGGTGGAGGAGGAGCGCGAGGGCCAGCGAGAGGGCCATCCCCACCGGTATGGCGCTCATGAGGACCAGGGTGTTCCAGAGGGAGCGGAGGAAGCGGCGATCCCCCGCCAGCTCGGCGAAGTTGGCCAGCCCCACCCACTCGAAGCGCGAGACGAAGTCGCCCGCGAAGCCGGCCATGGCGAAGACGGCCAGGACCGGACCGGCGGTGAAGACGAGGAATCCGGCCAGGTTCGGCGCCAGGTAGAGCCAGGCCGTGAGGGTCTCCACGCGCCGTCGTCGAACCGCGGCGTCCAACCCCCGAGCTCAGCGCGGCGCGATGCGCACCCGCAGACCCTCCGCCCACTGCTTTTGCTCGTCGGTGTAGTAGAGGTAGGCCCTGGAGGCGGGGCCCGTGTAGTCGCCGGGGACGGCGGCCACCACGTCCAGGCGCAGGCTCACGACCTGGCCCGGGGCCAGGTCCCGCTGGTAGAGGACCACCTCCCGGCCCCGGACCTCGTAGAAGTCGATGGCCCCGGAGCGGACCAGCTCCCGGAGCTGCTCGTGACGGGGCTCGAGCCCCCCCGGCAGCCCCACCACCGCCACCGCCATGGGCTGGCCCTCGGCCCTGCGGTTGGTCATGCGCACCAGGACCTCGCCCCCCTCCCCTTCCTTCATCTCGGGGGTGGCGAGCTCGACGGAGAGCCCCACGGCGCAGGCGTCGCTCGAGGCCGGCGTCTCCGCGTGGAACCCCACCTCCACCGACCAGGGCATGGGGGAACCGCCCTCCAGGACGAACTCGACCCGGTGCTCCCCCGGCGAGAGGCGCGCCGCCAGGCCCGGCAGGTCCAGGACCCCCTGGGCCTCGGTCCCGAAGGCCGCCTCCGCGCAGGGCGCGCCGTCCACGAGCAGGGTCACGCGGCCCGGGGCGAGGGGGGCGGCCCGCGCGGCGTCGTAGGCCAGGATGGCCCGCAGGGCCAGGACCGTGGACTGGGTCGAGCCGAACCGGCCGTCCCGGCAGCTCCCCGAGAGCCAGGTCATGGCCCGCTCCACGTTCGCCGCGAAGGAGGGCGCCTGCAGCCAGGACAGGACCGCGAGGGAGGTGGTCTCGATGAGCAAGGCCTCGCCCCCGGAGCGGGTGATGGAGGTCCCGGCCCCCGGGACGCTGCCGTCCGCGGCCTGGCGGTCCGCCAGCCGGCCGGCCAGCGTCAGGGCGGCGTCCCGGCGGCCCGAGCGGCCCAGCGCGCCCGCCGCCAGCGCGGCGATGTAGGGGTCGTCCTTCTCCATGGCCCGACGCGCGAGGAGGTCCAGCTCGGACTCCAGGCCGACCGCGCCGGCCTCCGTCAGGGCCCACACGATGTAGGCGTCCGTGACCTCCGGCGGTGCGCCGCCGAAGCTGTCCAGGGCCCGCGCGTTCCTCTGGAACCCCCCCTTCCCGTCCCGGCGCGCGAGCAGCCAGGCCCGCGTCCGCTCGAGCATGGCGGCGTCCACGGGGTAGACGGCGGCCATGTCCGTGAACTCCAGGACGCCGTAGGCCGAGAGGGCCTCGTGGCCCGGGTCGCCGCCGAACCACTCATAGCCCTTCTCCGGGCACTCGAAGCCCACGAGCCTCTTGTAGCCCTGATCCACCAGCTCCCGGGCGCGCGAGACGAGGGCCGGGTCCACCCCGCTGTGGGTGGTGAAGTAGCGCTGGGCCATGACCAGGGGGTAGTTGGTGGAGCTGGTCTGCTCGAAGCAGCCGTTGGGCGACCGCAGGAGGGCCTGGAGGGCCTGGGTGAGGGAGGCGAGCGGCGTGGGGTAGACCCGTGCCGACGCGGTGAGGCTCCCCTCCACGATGCCCTCGGGGACGCGCAGAGTGTGGGTGACGCGGCCGCCGGGCCCCAGGAGCCCGGCCAGGTGGTGCTGGACCGGGAAGCCCCGGGGCCGCACCTCGACCTCGCGCCGCACCCGGTCCCCGTGGGGCCCGGCCGTCGCCTCCAGGGTGATCTCCGCCGTCCCGTTGGCCGCCCCTACCGCCAGGGGGACGAGGAGCCGCCCGCGACCGCCCGCCGGGAGCTCCAGGGTGCCGGTCCAGCCCGCCTCGGAGGCGAGACCGCCCTCGGCGGCCACGGCCAGGCTCGCGCCCAGGGGATCGCCCGTGGCGTTCACCAGGGAGACGGGCAGGAGGACCCGGTCCCCGGCCGTCACCTCCAGGGGAGGCTTGGGTTCGGCGTAGAAGGGCTGCCGGGCCTCCACGAGCAGGTCCGCCTCCCCCAGGGCCCCGTCGGCGGCCCAGGCGTCGGCCAGGACGCGGTAGCTCGTCACCGCGTCGGCCAGGCCGAAGCGCGCCACGGCCTCGCCCTTCAGGTCGGTGCGCAGCCCCGCGGTCCAGTAGACGGTGCGGGTGAAGTCGCGGCGGTCGCCGGGGCGCCGGTCGGGCCGCGCCGCATGGGCGTAGACCCGGATCGCCTCCACGTGGGCCTTCCGCTGCCGGGCCATGCCCCCCGCGAACCACGCCTCCTCGGCCTCGAGGCCCGCCTCGTCCGCCCTCTCGGCCTCCCGGCCCTCTGCCTCCGCGACCGGCGCGTCGATCACGACCTCCTCCTCGACGGCGGCCACGGGGACCGGGGGCGGGGCCTCGGGCATGGGCATGCCGGCGGGCGCCCCCACGACCTCGGGTCCGGGCGCGAAGGCGGCCGCGGGTCCGTCCACCAGGGCTCTATTGCGCCGATCCGGCTCCACGGATTCCCGGTAGGCCAGCGCCCGCCGGGCCGCGTCCGGGTGGGCCCCGAGGAACGCGGCCACGTCCCGGTAGGCGAAGCGCCGCCAGCCCTGGGTCCCGAGGAGCAGGTCCACGGCGGCGAGGGCCCCCGGGTCCTCGGAGAGGTAGATCCAGGCGTCCTCCAGGTGGGCCACCTCCGGCTCCAGGAGGGCCATGGCCCTCAGCCGGGGCGCCTGCCGGCGCCGCTCCACCATCTGCAGCACCGAGTCGTCGGTCACCGTGAGGCCCACGACCGCGCTCACCGGCGAGCCGTCCGCCGCCGTGGTGCGCACGCGCACGGAGACCTCGCCCCCGGGGGTCGAGGCGTTCGGGTCGGCGACGAGCTCCACCTTCAGGCCCTTCCGGGGGCGGCGGAAGACCAGGCGCTCGGCCATGGGGAGCCCCGCCGGGTCATGGACCGTGACCCGGAGGACCCCGTCCGCCGCGGCGCTCGGCGTGAGGGCGACGGCCCGCGGGCGACCCGCCTCCAGGTCCAGGGCCAGGGCCGCCACCTCCAGGTCCAGCCGCGAAAGGGCCACACGGTAGCGCCCCGCCCGGGTGGCCGCCACCTCCAGCTCCACCGCCTCGTCCACCCACACGACGCCGCGCGGGGCACGGAGCGAGACCCCCTCGGGGAGCACCTCCGGGAGGGCCGTGAGGGCGCTGACCCCGGCCGGCCGCAGGACCCGCAGGGAATAGCCCGCGCCGGCGGCCGGGGTGAAGGCCGTCCGACCACGCCCCTCGTGGTCGGTGACCACCCGGGCGACGGCCGCCCCCGCGGCGTCCACCACCTCCGCCTCCAGGTCCGCCGGGTCTCCCCAGGGGGTGCGGGCCTCCACGTAGAGGCCGCACTCCAGGCCGGCCACCAGGTCTCCGCCCTCGGGATAGGCCGTCACGTCCACCGAGGCCACGAGGATGGGGATGGTCTTCGCGGCCGTCTCCACCACGCCCCCGTCCTCGATGACGAGCGAGAGGGAGCCCTCCCCGCGGGCGATGGACTCCGGCAGCCGGAACTTCACCGACAGGCGCCCGGTCGCGTCCAGGCTCGCCTCTCCCCGGTGGACCTCCAGGCCATCGACCCGGGCCACCGCCGTGACCCGGGCCCCCGCGGGGATGCCGCCCTCGGCTCGGGTCGCCTCCAGGAGGGCGGTGACCTCCTCGCCCGGGCCGTAGCCCTTGCGCAGGAATTCCACCTGGGTGCGCAGCCGCGGCGAGCGGAAGGCGCGCAGCTCGAAGAGCCGCTCCGCGGGGGGGTAGCCATGCCAGGGGAAGGAGAGCGTCGCGCGGTACTCCCCCCCGGGTAGGCCCGCCGGGACGCCCCAGGCCATGGCGGCCGACGAGTCGGCGAAGGCGCAGGCGATCTCGAAGACCGTGTCGCCCCGGGGCGAGGCGATGCGGAAGAGCCCCTGGACCCCGTCCGGGGCGCCACCCCGGTGGAAGGCCTCCAGGAGGACGGCCCGGAACCAGACCGTCTCGCCCGGCCGGACGATGGGCCGGTCCGTGGAGAGGTGGGCGAGGAAGCGCCCCGACTCTCCCACCGCCTGGGCGGCCGCCGCCCGCGGTGAGGCGCCGGGCCCGGAGAGGGCCACGGCGGCGAGGAGCGAACCCAGGACGAGGACCGTAGCCAACGAGCGCGCGTGGGGCATGGGGGCCTCCGGGCCGACGCAGACGGACGGCGGCCTCCCCTTCGGACGCCGGCGGCCGCCATGGGTTCCGCGCAGGGTAGATCCCCGCCCCGCGGGAGGCCAGGGGAAAGGCGTGTCGCTTGCCCGAGCGCGCCGCGGGCCGCTAGAATCCCCCCGGAGGGCGCCGCTGTGAGCGAACGAAGCTATCGCCCCGTCCCCATGGACCCGCCCGCCGCGGCAAGGCTCTCCGCGGCCTGTCACGTCCTCGACGTGGGCATCGGGGGCCTCTTCGTCGCCACGGCCCAGACCCTACCGCTGGGGAGCGAGCTCACGGTGGACTTCGTCCTCCCGGACGGCTCGGGCACCCTGCGGGCCGGCTGCGAGGTGGTCTATGCGGGGCCCTACCCCGGTGGTGGCGAGAGGCCGCCGCTGGGGCTGGAGCTGGCCTTCCGGGGCATCGCCCTGGAGGACCGGTTGCGCATCACCCGGTTCGTCCGGAACCGCTACGAGGCCCAGCGCCGCTTCACCCGCCACCGGGTGACGCTCCCCGTGATCTATCGCCACGACGAGCGCATGGTCGAGGGTACCATCCTGGACCTCAGCCTGGGCGGCGCCTTCATCCAGGCCACCCGCGCCCCGCCGCTGGAATCCTACCTGGGGCTTCGCTTCGACCTGCCCGAGGCCCCTCGCCCCGTCCGGGCCCTGGGCCGGGTGCGCAAGGTCGTCGGCGAGGAGGAGCGGGCGGCCGAGGGCCTGGAATGCACCGGGATGGGCGTGGAGTTCCATGAGCTCCGCCCCGAGGACCGCGTCCTCATCCGCAACTTCCTGGAGCGCGCGGGGGCCTAGGACCCGTCACGAAACAGGTGCGTCAGACACCGAGGCCGAGCGAGGCGGCGCCAGACGAGAAACGACGACGACGGGTATCAATGGAACGATACGCGGAGGAGGAGCGACGAGGTATGGCGCCGCCGCAGCCGGCCGAATGTAGCAGTGGTTTCGTGACGGGTCCCTAGTCCGGGATGAAGAGGCGCCAGGTGCGGTACCTCTCGCTCCGCATCCGGATGGTGAGGACCGGGTTCCGATGAGGCTCCACCGGGTCGCGGCGCAGGCGCATCCCCGCCGCCACCGGGGTTCGCCCGCCCTTCCGATCGTTGCAGGCCGCGCAGGCCGTCACCAGGTTCGTCCAGGTGTCCGGTCCTCCCTCGGAGCGCGGGGTCACGTGATCGAGCGTGAGCCGCCGGTAGGACCCCGGCCGGCCGCAGTACTGGCAGGTGTAGTCGTCCCTCGCCATGAGGTTCCGCCTCGTGAGCTTGACGCGGATGCGCGGGTAGCGGTCGTAGCCCACCAGGCGCACCACCCGGGGTACGCGGAAGAGATAGGTGGGGCCGTGGATGGCGTCGTCCCCGTTTCCCCCGACGGGGGCGAAGTCCATCCATCGCGCAAAGTCGTAGGAGACCACCACCCCGTCCCCGTCCTGGTCCACGGCCTCGGCCGCGCCCTTGCACATCAGACACAGGGCCCGGCGCACCGTGACGATATGGATGGGCGCGTAGTGACGATTCAGGACGAGGACGTGAGCGTAGAGGCCCTTGGCGTCTTGCATGCTGGCGATCGTCGGTCGGCGCGCCAGGGTACACCAGGGTCCCCGGGGGGTCAAACCCCGGCCGGCCCCTGCGGCCGGGCGACCGCACGGTCGATATCCCATGTTAATGTGACACGCCATCTCCGTCTCGTCGCGGTGGCGGCGGCCCTCGTGGCGGCGGCCGGGTGCGGCCGGACCCGCATGCAGGTCCAGGGCGAGGTCTGGCGCCGCGGCGACCTGGGCGCTTCGGGGGGGCCCGCCACGTCCCTCGCGGGCCTCCGGGGCGACCGCGCGCAGGTCCTGCACCCCCTGGCCGAGGTGGACGTGACCGTCTACCAGTCCGGGAGGGACCAGTGGGACCCGGTCGTCCTCGGTCGCACGCGGACGGACCCCGATGGGCGCTACGAGGTCTCGTTCTCGGCCCAGGTCTTCCCCACCGAGCACCTCTACGTGCTCTTCGACCGCGAGGGCTACCTGGCCGGGCGGGAGAGCGCCCTCCTCGTCCCCGGCCGGCGCTACCGCGTGGATACGGTCCTGGCCCCCGAGGGGCCGGAGGACCGCGCCCGGTTCGGTGCCCTGCCCACCCTGGAGGAGTTCCGCGCCCGGGGGGAGCACGACCTCAACGAGCGGCTGGGGGACCCGCTCGCCATCTCGAACCTGTCCTTCCTCCACGCCCTGGTCCACGTCCCCACCCTGGAGGCCGGCTACACGAGGACCGGTGGCGCGTGGAGGGTGGCCATGGGGCAGGAGGTCTTCTCCGGCTCGGCCAGCGCGGGGGCGCGGCCGGGGCAGCAGGCCCTCAACGGCTATCGGGGGTCCTTCCACAACCTGCGGATGGTCCTGGGCCACGGACTGGCCCGGAGGCTGGACCTGGAGGCATGGCTGGACCTGGCACGGCTGGAGACCCAGAACCGGACCGACGTCCAGGTCTTCCGGGACAACGACCCGGCCGAGCCCCTATTCACCGGCGACACCCCGGCCGGGAACCAGCTCGTGGGCGAGGGATTCCACATGCGCGGCGCCGGTGCCCGGGCCCGGTGGATGGTCCTCCAGAGCCGTGGCCGGGGCTTCTCCGGTGCCCTGGTCGCCGGCGGCAATCTGGGTATTGGGTCCGACCACTTCGTCTCCAAGGGGAGCCCGGATGCGTGGGGCGGGGTAGCCCTGAGCCAGCGGGTGGGCGCGGCCCTGCTGCACCTGGGCGGCGGCCATGTGGTGGTGGGACCCCAGGGGGTCTTCACCGACCGCGGCGCCGGCCGGCAACGCATCGAGATGAAGGACGTCCAGTACGGAGGCGTGGCGCTGGCGGTGCCGTTCCGGGCCCTCGCCAGCACGCTCGCGCGCCTGGAGGGCTGCACCGCCATCGCCCAGGTCCAGGGCCACACCAGCGCCTTCGACAACCTCGCCTACCTGGAGGACCCCCCGGCCCTGGGCCTCCTGGGGCTCCGGGCGCGCCTCTTCGAATTCGTCCTGGAGGCAAGCGCCGGGGCGGGTCTCAACCCCTCCAGCTCGGACGCGGTGGGGAGCTTCAACGCCTCGCTGCAGTTCTGAGCGGCGTCCTCGCCCCCCTGGCGGGTTTGAATCCCCCCGGGGGGCGTGCTAGCATTCGTGCGCCTTCCGGTGCCTCCCATGGGCTGCCCGGACGGTCCACAGGGAACAATTCGTGGTCCAGGTCAACTTCGCGCGCAGGCAGGTCCACTGCAAGCTCGTCTACTACGGCCCCGGACTGAGCGGGAAGACCACGAACCTCGAGGTCATCCACGCCAAGATCCCCGGCGAGCGGAAGGGCCAGCTCACCTCCATCAAGACCGAGGGGGTGGACGGCAAGGAGGGGGACCGGACCCTCTTCTTCGACTTCCTCCCCGTGGACCTGGGCCAGGTGGCGGGCATGACCACCCGATTCCACCTCTACACGGTCCCCGGCCAGGTCTACTACAACGCCACCCGCAAGGTGGTCCTCCAGGGCGTGGACGGGCTGATCTTCGTCGCCGACTCCTCTCCCGACCGCCTCGATGCCGACATCGAGAGCTTCAACAACCTCATCGAGAACCTGGGGGCCTACAACCTGAGCGTCCGCTCGGTGCCCCTGGTGATCCAGTGGAACAAGCGCGACGTCGCGGGGGCCCTGGACCTGGCCGTCCTTCAGGAAAAAGTGAACATTTATGACGTCCCGAGCTTCGAGGCGGTGGCCACCCAGGGGAAGGGGGTCTTCCCCACCCTGAAGACCATCACCTCCCTCGTGCTGGACTCCCTCAACGCGAAACAGCTCAGGCTGCCCCGGGGCGGACCTTCGGCGGCCGCCCCTCCCCCCGCCCCCACCGCGGGGGAAGGGGGCGCCCCCGACGCCGCTCCCGCCCCCACCGCGCCCCGGCCCCGGAAGGCCGGCCAGGCCCACGGCGCGCGGACCGAGGGCGCACCGGGCGCCCCCGGCGGGGCCGCCGGTGCGGCGCCCCCGGCGCCCGCGGCGACCCTCGAGGCGCCCCTGCCCAATGGTGCCGACGTAGACCCCGTAGCCACGGTCCAGCTCCGCCGCGCGCAGATCCTCGGGGTCCCCGCCCCCGAGGCCGCGGCCTCCGACGCCATCTACGAGGTGCTCAACGCGACGAACCTCGGACTGCAGCGGGTCCCCGCCGTCGACCCCTTCGCCGAGCGCCTGGACCGGGACCTGGACGCGGCCGTCGGGGACGTCCTGGCCAAGGACTCCCGGGCCATGCTCCCCGCCGTGCAGGCGGACACCCCGCCCCCGGACGCACCGGCACCGGAGGCGAGCGCCTCGCCCGCCCCGGAGGCGGCCCCGGAGGCCGTGGCCCCCGCACCGGGGCCAACCCCGCGCGGTCCCAGGCGCACGCGGGTCCCGGCCGAGAAACCACCGGAGGCTGGCCCGGCGGCTGGTTCGGGAAGGCTCGTGTGGATCCTGCTCGTGGTCGTCCTGCCCTTGTGCACCCTGACCGCGGCGGCGTGGTACCTGCACACGCTGGGCTGGTTCTGATGCATTGGGGGGGGGACCTCGGCGGCCCCCACCGATTTCCCCCCTAGGCGCGTCGAGCGGACGGAGGCCGTTTCCGCTGGGACGGCCTTCGCGTCCGCGCCAGGGGGCCGAGGAAGTCCGCCAGGAGCCGGAGGAGCGCCTCCGGCCGCTCCAGCATGGGGAAGTGACCGCAGGCCTCCAGGACCTCGAGGCGGGCCCCTGAGATGCCAGCCGCCAGGAGGCGCGAGTGGCGCGGCCCCGCGCAGAGGTCCTGCCGCCCCACCACGACGAGGGTGGGTGCGCGAACCTCCGACAGCCTCCCCCGGAGGTCCAGGTGCCGGAGCCCGCGCAGGCACGAGCGGGCCACCGGGTCCGGCACGGCCAGGATCGCCTCACGGATCCGCCGCCGGACCTCCGTCGGCGCGGAGGGGTGGACCAGGCCCAGGCTCACGACCCAGCCCTTCAGGAAGGCCGGGACGCGCCCGGTGGCGAGGAGGCGGTCGGCGACGCGGGCCGCGTGGCGGCTGAGGGCGAGCTGGCCCAGACAGGCGGAGCTGGAGATGAGGGCCAGCCGGGGGAAGGCCTCCGGCCGGGCCAGGGCCAGCTCCAGGGCCACCATGCCTCCTAGGCTGTGGCCCACCAGGGCCGGCCCGACGCCGCCCGCGTGGAGGCCCAGGGCATCGGCCAGGGCGAGGACGTCGGAGGCCAGGGCCCGCGGCGAGAGCTCACCTCCCCCCGCGGTCTGGCCATGCCCGCGGAAATCCGGGGCGATGCACCGGAAGCGCCCGGCCAGCCCCTCCACCGGATCCGCCCACAGGGAATGGTTGCCCGTCCAGCAGTGCAGCAGGAGGACCGGCGGCCCCTCGCCCCGGTCCTGGTAGTGGTGGCGGACGCCGCCGGCGTCGAGGGTAGGCATGTGCGCCGGCCCTAGCGCGGGCTCACGCGGATGGAGTGCAGCGGGCGGCTCGGGTCGTGGTGGACCGTCAGGATGCCCCGGATCGCGTCGTGGTCCATGGTCCACGCCCCCGTGGGGTCGCTGGAGTCCACCCGGACGCCCCTGGGATAGCGGGCCGCCGGCAGGGCGATCTCCAGGGGGGCCCGGTCCGAGGGCCCCGTCGTGTGGCGCAGTTCCAGGACCGAGGTCGCAGGGTCGAAGCGCAGGTCGAGCGGCGCGCCGGGGACGCGGCGCGGGTAGGCGCGGGTCAGGCCGTCCAGGTCCCCGCGAGCGGCGAGGGCGGGCCCCCACTCCCACCACATGCCGCCGGCAAAGTGGCGGTCCAGGGCCGCGTGGAGGTCCCTCAGGTAGTCCCGGTTCCCCGCCAGACCGTCGGGCATGTTGCCGAACTCTCCCAGGACCATGGGGGCATCCCAGACCGAGGCCAGGGCTCCCAGGGCCGCGTCCATGCGGCGCGCATCGCCGTCGTAGGGTCGCTGTCCATCCTGGGCCTGGGGGTCGTAGTAGTGGGGGATGAGGGCGGTCTGGGGGTCCAGGGGGCGCGGCAGTCCCGTGGGGATGCCCATGTTCGAGAGGGCCGCGGGTTCCAGGAACACCACGTGGTCCGGGTCCTCGGCCCGCAAGGCGGCCATGACCCTGGCATAGAAGGGGGCGAGCTTCGATCGTTCGAAGGCCCCGTGGGGACCGCCCATGGCGGCGAGGAGGGGGGCGAGGACCGGCGGGTCGGAGAGCCGGTGCAGCTTGAAGGCGACCAGGGGGTCGGCCTGGAGGACAGCGGCCGGGAGTCGCACCACGTCGGACCCGTAGTAGGGCTCGTTGTAGAGGTCATAGCCCGCCACCGCGGCCTCCCCGCGGAAGCGCCTCGCCACCGCGGACCAGGCTTGTGCGAGGTGATCCTGCAGCCCCACCCCGTCCGGCGCGGGGGCGTTGGCCCAGAAGAGGTCGTAGGCGGCCACGACCTCCGGCTTGCCGTAGTGGACGAACCAGGGCAGCCCGGAGAGGAGGGCCGGGGGGATCACCGGCGGCACCGGGCTCGCCCAGTCCGGGGCTCCATTGCCCCCATAGCGGCCGCCGTAGACGTCCTGATGCATGTCCAGGACGACCCAGACCCCACGGTCCGCCAGCCAGCGCACCCGGAGGGCCACCTGGTCCAGGTAGGCCTGGTCGATGCGCCCCGGGTCGGGTTCGATGGCGCGCCACTGGAGGAGTAGCCGCACGGCATCGAAGCCCCAGCCGGCCAGACGGTCCAGGTCCGCCTCGGTCTGCCAGGGGAGGTAGGGGGCCTCCTTGGCGGAGGCGGCCACGTTGAGCCCGCGCAGGATGACCGCGCGCCCGGCGGCGTCGCGCAGGAAGCGGCCCTCGACTCGAAGCCACCCCGCGGCCGGCGCGACGCCGGCCGCCGCCGAGGCGCCCGGGACCGCAGCTCCGCCGCGGGCCGTGGCGAGGGCGGCCTGCGGCCCGCCACCACCGCCGCTGGGCGCGCAGGCCGCCATGGCCACCGTGGCGGCCACGGCGAGGACCACTCGGGCAGTCGCAGGACCGCCGCGCGCTTCTTGCACCATGGGGTTCCCGACTCCCAGACCCCGTTGGGGTGGAGGGCCCAGTCTATTCACGGCCGTGAAGGCGTCAAGCCAAATCTCGCGGCACGGCCATCCTGGGCGCGTTCAAGCCAGGCACCATTGCCTCGTGCCGTGTAGTGGGCCGCGAGGATTCGGACGGGGGGGATGTGTGGTCCGGACATCCGGAGAGGTGGCCATGCAGCCCCGCAGGCTACGACAGCCCCGCGACAGGCGCGACGGACCGCCGGCGCCCAGACGCGCCGTCCTGCGCGCCACGAGCGAAACACTGGATTGCACCTGGCAGGGGCAAGCCGGAGGGATGTCCGCTCCCTGCCGGCACCTCCCTCATGCGTGGAAGAGGTCACGACGTTGCGCCAGTCCTCTGGCTGATGAGCGGCCATGTGCTCTTCGCCATAGCCACCGGGACAGGTCTCGCCCTCGCCACCGCGGACCTTGCGGAACAACACCTGCGCGGCGGCCGGCGGGACCCACACTGGCTTGGGACCGCCTTCTTCCTCGGGCTGGTCCTCGCGGTCTATGCGGCCATCCAGTTCGCCGGGTTCGCCGTCGTCCCCTCCCTGGCCCACCTGGACGAGGCCGCCCGCCGGGCGGTGGGACTCCTCCTGGGTCGCTCGTCGGATTGTCGCCCCCTCACGCCCCTCGCCACGGCTGGGGTCACCGTGGGGACGTTCTACCTCCTCGGCCTCTGGGACTACCTCATTCACCGACACCTCCTCCACGGACGGCTCCTCTGGTTCACCCACGAGTACCACCACCTCCCGAACCACGTGGCTGTCTACATGCCCGGCATCGCCGCCCGCCCCTTCACCGTGGTCGCCAACGTCCCGCGCACCGTGTTGACGCTCGTCACCACCTACGCATTGGCCGGCCTGGCAGGTCTGGATGCCTGGGACACGGGTCCCCTGAAGCTCGTGCTCTTCGCCCAGGCCTTGATCGGCACGGCGAACCATTCCTCGGCCCTGCGGCGCCTACCCGCCGTGCAGAGATGGTTCCGCTGGGCGGCCCTGGCCTCGCCCCAGGAGCATCTCCTCCACCACGCCGTCGGCATCGAGGGCAACTACGGCAACTTCACCACCCTCTGGGATCGGCTCTTCGGAACCTACCTGGACCCGGAGGACCCGGCCCACGCCCGTCCGCGCACCGGCCTGGCCTACGACCAGGACTTCCTGGGGGTCCTTACCCTCGGCCGACTCAAGCTCCCGCGGTCCGTGCGGGAACGCCTCGACCTGGGACGTTTCTGCAATCTCGCGGGTGGGCACACGGCCATGGACTAGATCCGTGCGAGGGACCGCGCATCCCCGCATGGCCGTTGCGATCTGCACGTACTCTGGTACGCCCGGGCGGACTCGAACCGCCGGCCTGCGGTTTAGGAAACCGCCCTTGACGCCCTTGGGGCCATGCCGATAGACTGCCAATTGCCCGCAAAGCCGTATAGAATAAGGCTTGACTAGCGATGCCATGATTGCTACCTTTGACACAATGCAGCATGAAAGTTGGCACCTATTTGGCACCAAGCCAGAAACCCGCATGGCGCCTGGGGCCGCAGGGCGCCCCGGGACGAGGCCGGAAACGGCGATGGCCCCGGAGGCCCATCGCGGATGCACGGGGGGCGTAGCGAGCCTGTATCGCGGCCTGAGCGACCACTGAGAGGGGACGAGAGGCGTGGGCAGGGTCTTCGAGAAGCAGGGCAAGTGGTGGATCGACTACATGGACGCCGCCGGCAGGCGCCGCCGGCAACCGACCCAAGGCAGCAAACGGCACGCGGAGGCGATCCTCCAAGCGGTGGAGGTGGACGTGGAGCGAGGCCAGCACGGGATGAGCACGCGAGGCATGCCGCCCGAGACGGCGCTGGAACGCTTCCTGGAGGCCAGTACCACGCGCAACACCGCCGACTGGGTGCGGGATCAGCGCTACCGGCTACGTCCCCTCCTGGATGCCCTCAAGCCGCGCAGGCTGTCCGACATCACCCCCGCCCGGATCGACACCTACCTGGGCCAGCGCCGCGAGGCTCACGGCCTGGTACGCGCCCGCAAAGACCTCCAAGTGATCAAGACCTTCACCCGATGGTGCGTGCGCATGGGGCACCTGCCGGCGGACCCCTGTGCGCGCATCCAGAGGCTCCCCCCGCTGCCGAAGAGGCCGATCCGCTTCCTGGCTCCCCGGGAGGCCGACAAGCTGCTGGCCGTCTGCGATGAACCGGCCATCGCTGGTAACGGCGCCACGGTCCACCGCACCATGCCCCTGCGGGCGATGTCCCTGGTCGGTCTATACGCCGGCCTTCGCCTGGGCGAGATCCTGAGCCTGCGGTGGGAGGACGTGGACCTCAAGGCGGGCTTGCTGCACGTGACGGTGCGCGAGGACTGGAAGCCCAAGGACCGCGAATCACGGCGCATCCCGCTGCACCCTCGATTGCGCGAGGTCCTGGAGGCCATGGGCCGGGTCGGCGCCCTTGTCTTCAGCACGACGAACGGCACCCCCTACGATGAGAGCCACGTCCACCGGGCGCTCGTGGCCGCAGGCCGGCGCACCGGTCTAACGGGGATCAACTTCTATCTGTTGCGGCACACCTTCGCGTCGTGGTTGGTGCAGGCCGGCCAGCCAATCTACAGCGTCTCGAAGCTACTGGGCCATGCGTCGGTGACGACTACGGAGCATTACTACGCCCACCTGGCGCCCGAGACGTTGCATGACGTGGTGGCGGCACTACCGGCTTGATCGTGCCGCCGGGTGCGGTATAGTGGCGGCGCCATGGCAAAGAGGCGCAAGACGAACAGCAAGGGACCGGGCAACGGCCAGCCCATGCACCCCTTTTACGACGCCTGGCGCACCGCCTACCACGACGCCCTCTATGCGGAGATGCTCCAGGCCATCGAGGAGGAGATGAAGGACCCCCGGCGCCGCGAGATCGTTCGTCGGTTCGCGCGCGAACTGGCCGCCACCTTCACCCCCGTCGCGGGCGAGGAGCCGAGGAAGTGAGCCGCTCCGGCCTCCACGCCCTCCGCATGGACCGAGCCTTGAAAGGCGTGGATCTTACCGCCCCGAACGCATTCTTCGCGGCGCTGGCTCCCATCTTCGATCCCGCGTTGCGCGAGCTTCGCCTCCGCGATGCAGCCCAGGCCGTCCGCATCCGCTCGCTGGCCCGCCACGCGCCGAGCATGCGCGGCCCCCGCCTCGGGCATCCCCGCTCGCGGGCGAGCGCAGCCGGCCCCGACCCCGGCCCATCCGCCGCCCCACAACCAGCTAGTCCAGTAGTCCCGCCCCCGCCGGCCCGCGCCGGGCGGGGTGTGCCTACGTACGCCCGCCCCCGCGGGCAGGAGGTGATCGTATGCCCCGGTCCAGCCAGATCCCCGAGTACCTCCGTACGAAGGATGTCGCCCGCCGTCTGGGCCTATCGCACTCGCTGGTCCGCCGGTGGACCAGCACCGGGGTCATCCCCAGTCACAAGTTAGGCGATGCGCCGCGCAGCCCCGTGCTGGTCGCCGTGGCTGACCTGGAGCGGTTCCTCGCTGCCCACCGGCGCGAGGCCGCGGAGGAGGTGGTGGGGCGTGCCCGGGCCCAACAGTAGACGATGCGGCCCGCCGGGCTAGGGCGGGCCGCGAAGGGAATTCTGATCGATAAGGACGAACTGACATGAGTAAGACTACCCCGCATGACGCGCTGCGTCAATACCTGACTCGGATGATGGCCTTGGGTCCTCTCATTCCCATGGCGGGAAAGCGGCCCACGCTGGATGGCTGGACCACGGCCAGCACCTCCGTCGAGGATCTCATGGTTCATCTCCTCGGCGGAGGGATCCGGGGGGTGGGCCTGCGACTTGACCGCCTCGTGGTTCTTGACATCGAGGGGGGGCAAGATGAGGCAGCGGTCCTACCCCTCATTTCGGGGGGCACGCTCCCGGCCTCCCCCACGGCGAGCACGCCCCGCGGCGGCACACATCGGTACTTCGCCCACGGAAAGGATGGGCCGGGCAAGACAGTGAACCTGCGGGCCTACGGTGTGGAGGGGGAGGTGAGGGCGGGCCGCGGGTCGCTGGTGGTCATCCCCGTCCCGGGGCGCCCCGGTAGGGACTGGCTGGTGCCACTCGACGGTCCGCTCCATCCTTGGCCCGGGCTGGCTGCACACGCGGAAGCCAACGGGAGCCGGGCGTCCGCGCAGGGGGAGCCGATCCCCGAGGGCTCCCGCCACACCACCCTGACTCGTTTGGCCGGGGCCGCGCGCCGCCAAGGCGCCACCGCTACCGAGATCGAGGTTCTGCTGGCCGCCGTCAACGCGGGGCGATGCCGGCCGCCGCTCCCCGACGAGGAGGTGCGGAACATCGCCCGCTCGGCGGCGAACTACGCGCCACCCGCCCCCGTTGTGGTGCGGGTGGCCGACGTGGAGGCCGTCCCCGTGCGGTGGACTTGGCCCGGCCGCATCCCCGCTGCCAAGCTCACGCTATTGGTGGGTGACCCGGGCCTGGGCAAGAGCCTCCTGACCTTGTACTTCGCGGCGGTCGTCTCGCGCGGCGCCCTCTGGCCGGGGCGGGAGCCCAGCGAGCAGGGCGCGGTGGTCATCCTGTCCGCCGAGGATGATGTGGCCGACACCATCCGGCCCCGGCTGGACGCCGCGGGCGCCGACACGAAGGTGATCCACGCCCTGACGGCCATTCGAGACGGCGCCCACGAGCGCGTGGTCTGTCTGGATCGGGACCTGCCCGCTGTGGAGGCGACCATCGAGAGGGCGGGCCGGACGGCCCCCGTGCGACTGGTCGTCATCGACCCCATCAGCGCTTACCTGGGCGATGTGGACAGTCATGTCAACGCCGCGGTCCGGGGAGCCCTGGCCCCGCTGGCGGCCCTGGCCCAGCGCACCGGCGCGGCGGTGCTGGCAGTGACCCATCTTCGCAAGGCACCCGGGCAGGCCGTATACCGGGCGATGGGATCTTTGGCCTTCACTGCGGCGGCCCGTGCGGCGTGGGGCGTGGCCAGAGACGCGAAGGACCCCGAGGGACGCCGACGCCTGCTCCTGCCCATCAAGGCGAATCTGGCTGCGGCCCCCAAGGGCATCGGATTCCGCGTCGTGGCCGATGGCGCTGGCCCGCGAATCAAGTGGGACACCGACCCTGTGACTGCGGACGTGGAGGACGCCTTGGGGGGTATGCCGCCCCGCGAGGGGGACGGGGAGCCCGCGACCACCGACGACGACCTGGCCGGCGCCCTGCGCCGGGTGGTGTCGCCGGGAAGCGAGATCGAGGACACCCCCGCCGGGTGGGCGAGGCGGCTGGGGTGGACACGGACCCCCGATGCCCTGGGGCGGGCCCTGAGCCGGCTGACCGCCCACCCCCGCGATGGGCTGGAGGTGCGGCGGGTGCCCCGCGGCGGGAACCGGCGCGGCTGGATGATCCGCCACACCCCACCGTCCAAAGCGTCCAGAGCGTCCGATGTGTCACCGGACGATGCCCCCCCCAATGACGCTTCGGACGCTTCGGACGCATGATCCACACCTGCTATTCGTGCGGCGCCACCGCCCCGGAACGTGTGGAATGGTGCCCCCGATGCAGCGCCGTGCGCTCCTACTTCCCGTCCGTCACCGCACCTTGCACCGGTATCCTCACGGACGAGGCGGTGGTCACGGCCCGGGACCTCTGGGCCCGCCACGCCCGCTACGTGGACCTCCCCGCGGACCTCCTGGCCGTGACGGGTCGCCTGCCGGCCGCACCGTTTCTACTCGCACTATACGGCCCCCCGGGGGCGGGCAAGAGCCATCTGGTCTACCGTCTTGCCGATGCGCTGGCCGATGCTACCGGCCGCCCGGTGGTCATCGCCTCCACCGAGGAGGCCCTGGGGCCGCAAGTGTCCGCGCGGCTGCGCCGATTGGAGATACTTCGAAACGACCTCCTGATCACCGCCGCGAACGACCTGGGGGTGCTCCTGGACCTCCTGCGCCGGCACCGCGCCGCCGCCCTGGTGGTGGACAGCCTCACATATTCCACCCTCTCCGGTGCAGACCTCGCCCGGCTCGCCCGCGAGGAGGAGATCGCCGTCATCTACACCATGCAGGCAACGAAGGACGGCGGCGCCCGGGGTCCCCTGGGGCTGCTGCACCATGCGGACGTAGTGATCGCCCTGGCCACCGGCGGCGGCTGGCGCCGAGAGAAGACGCGGTTCGATAGCCCGGCCGAGGGCGCGACGCCCTGGGCGGGCGAGGAGGCGAAACCATGAGGCCCTGTATCTTCTGCTTCGGTGTCGGCGCGGAGATTCGCGCAGATCGCAAGGGCAGGCCCTACCTCGCCTGCGCGCTATGCGGGTCCCGGGCGTTTCTGCGGGGGGTGGCGAGTTTCCGGGGACCAATCTACTTCGGGGAATACCTGACCCAGGTGGACGCGGCCGCCTTGGCCTTGCAGGTAGACACGTCCGGCCGCTCACTTGTCCCCGTGGCGCCGCCCGGACCGAGGCCGGCGGTGCCGGCCGAACACCCCGCCCATGGTGGGTCTGTTAGTTAGTACTGTTAGTTAGTAGGAGGATGACGCCATGCAGTTCGACTATTCGGGGCTCGCGCCCCAGCAGCAGGGCACCGGGCAGATGGTCGGGCCCGCCATGCCGCACGCCATTTACCTCGACCCCGAACAGGTGGCGGACCACCGCCGCCACCAAGAGGCTACCCGGGCCCAGGAGCTACTCGCCCAGGCCGCCACGATGGACGCCCAGGCCGCCGTGATCCGCTCCCGCCCCCCGCTCCCGGGGTGGGCCCGCGCGGGCGTCGGTACGATGGCCTTCGTGACAGGCTACGCCCTGGCGGACGCCGTGGCGACGGGGACCTTTTGGGCCCCTGCCAGCCGTGCGGCGCTGGGCTACGCGGGCCACCGCTGGGGGCGCCGATGAGCGCCCTGCCCGTCCCGGAGAACGTCGTTCCGGGGCCCGGGGCGGGGACGCTCCCTGCCCGGGTCGATGCCGAGGCAGGGGTCCCCATGCTGGCCTACGCCCAGGGCGAGTTCTTCCGGGCCGAGGAGGCCCTGCGGGCGGCCCGGTGGCGCCCCTGGGGACAGGTGTCGGCGGTGGGGACCAAGTTGTTCATCGCGGGCGTGGGGGTCCGGGCGCTGGTGGGCTGGGCCCGCTGGAGGAGGACGTGAAGCGCAGCGAACGATTCCCGCTTCACACGCTCGTTCGCGCGGGCTACCTCTGTCCGCCGACCCCCCCTTGGGTTTTCCAGATCGGGGCTGTAGACCGGATCCTATTCGATCCGGTTCTGGGGCTCCCGCTCGTTGTTCTGATTCGTCGCCGCAACGAAAAAGCGGTCCCCTTCGCGGCGCACGAGGTGGGCGAGGCGGGGCAGCAGGCGTTCGCCATTGGCGGCGGGCTCGTTTTCGTCGCGCGGGGCCGCGTCGGCGGCTGGCGGGCCTACGCCCTTGGTAGCCTTCAGCCGGGCACGTTCGGGCGCCACTACTACGCGCGCCCCGACTACGGCGTTCCGCTGGGTCATGTGCGGCCGGGAATGACCGGCGTGCCTCACGTGCCCTGGTGTGCATGACCTCGATGGGTGTGCGGTACTCGCTCACCATATCAGGATCGGCACCCACACCACCCGCAGGTAGCTTTTCCCGTTGACCCGCGTGGTCCCGAATGCGCCAAGAAGCACCGTGGCCGACCGCTCGTGCCGGAGGCGGTCGAAGTCGAGGTTCTCACCCGCGAAGTCGAGTTTCTCCGGGCCCACGGCCTCGCCAAACTCTACGAGCCCCATGACCAATCGGGACCGGCTGTACGCGACCAACTCCCCCGATTCCATGTCGTAGCTCCTGGATGTGAACTCTACGTAGCCCGGCAGGAGGATTCCCGTCCCAGCCCACGACGCGAGGGTGCCCAGGGTCCTCCCGGTCTTCGCATGGCGCCACTTCTCGACGTATCGGTACTGGCCTGGGAGTATGCCCCCGAAGAACGGCGTCGAGAGGTTCTCCCGCCCCCCGATGTTGAACTTGCGCTCCGGGGAATAGAAGCGGTCCAGGGTCTCGGCGTCGCGTTCCGTGAGGCTGCGTGAAGGCAGTTCGGTGGTGACCTCCCGGAATGCGTCTTCACGATTCTCGAAGGGGCCGTTGCCATCCACACGGAAGAGGATTCCGCATCCGGTGTTGATGAGGACAAGCAGGATGGCGAGCACTGCGAACTGGAGGTTCCTCGTCATGGTGGGTTCCTCTCCTTACGGCGTGAAGACCTGCCCGGCCTGAGTGATGAATGCCCCGTCCTCGCCACCCCAGATGATCATGTTCGAACCCGTCCATACGGCCGTATGTCCCACCCGCGCGGAGGGAGAAGCCGCGATGGCGCGCCACGTATTCGTGGACGGGTTGAAGACGCCGCCGGTGTTGAGGACCTGGGAGCTATCGAAGCCGCCGAAGATGATCATCTCCGTTCCGCCCCACACGCCCGAGTGTCCATGAGTAGCATCGGTAGAGGCAAGGCTCTTTGCGCTACGGCGCGTCGGTGCGTTGACGATGGGCATCAATGTCCAGAGGGTCGTGGCTGGATCGTAGATGCCCCCCTCGCGTAAGCCGATGGAGCCGTCGAAACCGCCCCACACGAGCATCCGTGTGCCGGTCCAAACAGCCACATGGTTCTGGCGAGCCGGCGGTGCGGTGAAGAAACCCGTTGATGTCCACACGTTCGTTGCCGGGTCGTAGAGGGCACCTGTGTTGGTGACAACGCCACTCAAGTCACCCCCTCCCCAGACAAGCATCTTGGTTCCTGTCCAAACAGCCGTGTGAAACATCCGCGCACTGGGTGCGCCGGAAGTGGCCGTTGCCGTCCATGTACCGAGGCCAGAGGGGTCGAATATGCCACCCGTGTTGAGGACCGCATTGGCGCCCGAATCGCTGAAGCCCCCCCACACGATCATCTTCGTGCCGGTCCATACGGCGTTGTGATCCCTTCGATCTTCCGGCGCACCGTTCGTTGTCATGGTCGTCCACATATTTGTGGACGGGTTGAAACGAGCCCCCGAATTGAGCGTGCCCGCAGAGATGCCGATGCCATTCTCACCTCCCCAGACGATCATCTCAGTCCCGGTCCAGACGGCGGTGTGCTTCTGCCGTACCTCGGGGGCATTGGTCGTGGGCAGGACTACCCAGGTGTCCGTCGCGGGCGTGTAGATGCCGCCGTAGTTCACCGCCACGAGGCTCGTGCCCGCAGGGACCAGGCCGCCAAAGACGATCATGGTCGAGCCGGTCCAGACGGCAGTGTGGTTTTCACGGGCACCAGGTACGCCCGTGCTCGCGCTCAGGCGAGTCGGCAAGGTCCAGGTGCCGGGGCCAGGCGTGGTGGTCCCGCCACCACCACCCCCGCCTCCCCCGCCACCACCACCACCGCAGCCAGCCAGCAAAACGAAGACGATCCAGCCCCAGCGTTCCATCGGCGGCCCCCTGTCGGCGGGCCGCCCCATGAGAAAGGCGGGCACCGCCGCTTTACTGGTCCCGTCTCGCTGGGCAGCGAAAGGCGAAACCACGCCGCAGACGGCACCCGCCAAGGCGGGGGACCGTGCGTGGTCTCGCCACATCGTTGCTTCGCTGCCCAGCGATTGAGAGTGGTGGGATACTACCCGGGAAGGAGCCGACGTTCAACCGGTCGAACGTCTACGACTACTACGACGACTATGCGCCCCCCCTCCGCTTGCGACATGCCTGGAGCCCTGCGAGGGCGCGACCCGTGCCGGGGGCGGGGTGTGGGGGAGGCCGCTAGCTCATCAAGAGTTGCTTCACCGTCGCCGTCCAGCCGGCGCCCGAGAGGCCCGCCGTAGCTGCCGCTAGGTGTTCGCCCTGGTCCGCGTCTGCCGCCGCGGGTCGTCCCCTCGCGCCAGGGTAGCCATCACAACTCGCCCGCCGTGATCGGCTCTGGAGAGAACCGGCGCGCCGAGGTGAGCAGTCGTCTGGGTTGATGGCCCTTCGTCCTTCTGCTCAAGCGGCTTTCCCCACCATACTCCCCGCCCCGTTCCCAGCCTCGTCGCGTCGGTCCTCGCGTCCAGTATACCGGTCGAACACCAAGCGCCACGTATGACACGCACCAGCTGGGGGGTGGCGGCGTCTTGCACGACGCCGAGGGCGCCCGTCCGGCGCGGGGTTGGCACCTATTTGGCACCAAAGCGAAAGGGGTTGCGGTTCGTTCGCCGCAACCCCTTGTAGTTTCTGGTACGCCCGGGCGGACTCGAACCGCCGGCCTGCGGTTTAGGAAACCGCCGCTCTATCCACCTGAGCTACGGGCGCACGACGACGTGGACTGCTGCTGCGCAGATGCTTGCGCCACAATCGGGCCTACGGTCGCTTCGCCCGATTTGAGACCGAATCGTGCCTGGTACTCTTGCCCAAACTTCGCCGGCTCCCGATTGGAAAGGGTCTCGGCGTGTCCCTCAGGAAGCGAGGTCGCGCATGGTACACGGACTTCTACGTCCATGGCAAGCGCGTGCGGAAGGCCATCGCTGTGACTCACCCGGAGCATTGACCCCCCCGATCCACGGTCGGCGACCGGATGCTGACGACCTTCGCCCCCTACGACGGTTCGTACGAGGGCGTGGAATTCATCCGGCTGCCGCCGGCACGAGGCGCCCCCACGGCCCTGGCATCCGTGGGAACCCGAGTCGTAGACTGGTCCCCGGCCATGGCAAGCGACCCGCCGCTGAACGCCACCGACTTGCCACTCCCCGGCGAGCCCTGTACCCATCCGGGCAGCCGCCTGGAGCGACTCTCGGACCTGGTGGCCTGGCTGCTCGGGAAGGAGCTGCCCGTCCCCTTCTCCGAGATCCGCCGCTGGTTCCCCCACGACTACGGCGCCGAGGGCGACGAGGCCGGCCGGCGCATGTTCGAGCGGGACAAGGCGGACCTCCTCGAGATGGGCATCCCGGTGCGCCACGCGCGCACGCCCACCAGCGAGGACGGCTACTCCATCGACCCAAGGCACTACTACCGGCCGGCCCTGGAGCTCACCGGCGAGGAGCTGGCGGTCCTCCTGGCGGCAGGGCGCTCGGCGCTGGACCGGGAGGGCACCCTGTGGAGGAGCCACATGGAGCTGGCCCTGCGTAAGGTGTGGGAACCCGCCAGATCTTGCCGCTTTTCGGGCCATGAAATGCGCAAGGCCCTGACCGCGGCGTGAGGGGGCGGACGCCCCGACGGCCGGCGACGGGCCGGCACAGGAGGCGTCCATGTCGCGCAGGAAGACCCGACGCACCGCGTCCCGTTCGAAGTTCACCTCGGTCCGGTCTTCGGCCTCGAGGGGCCCGGCCGGCATGATCGAAGTTCGCAAGCCCGGCGCTCCGGTCTCGCCCGAGGTCCGTCACCACGCCCTCACGATGCTGGTCTCCGGCATCCAGCCCGGGGAGGTCGCGCGCTCCGTCGGGGTCTCCAGGGAGTCGGTTCGCCTCTGGCGCCGACGAGCCCCGCGGGCGGCTCGACGACGACGAGGCCCGCCGGTTCGCCGCCCTCCTCGGGCCGGTCCTGGAGGGCCTCCTGGAGAGGGAGGGCGACCGATGAGGCTGCGGGGGTTCCGGGTCGTCCTGGAGCGGCCCTTCGTGGAGGTGTGGGAGGAGGCGGAGGTGGAGGTGGAGCTCACCCTGGACCGGGCCCTGGCCCTGAGGGTCCGCTCCCTGGACGTCGCGGCGGAAGGGGAGAACGAGGAGGACGGGGACGCCCTGGCGCGCCGCGTGGGTCCCCTGGCCTGGCGCGACCCGCGGGGGGGCGAGCTCCGGGAGTCGCGGGGCCTGGTGGTGGGCCGGCGCATGAGCGCCCTGGTGGATTTCCTGGCGGAGCACTACGAGCCCCGCGCCAGGGGAGAGCTGGAGTGCGCGCTGCGGAGGCTGCGTGAGGGCGGGGCGTCGGGGGAACTCCTCCGGGGCCGGCTGGAGGACCTGGTGCGCGGGAGTCGCGAGGAGAGGCGGCGGTTCCGGGCCGCGCCTCGCGAGGGTCCCCGTCTGGATTCCCCCATCGTCCATCACGAGGACGACAGCGACTTCGAGCACGACTGGAGGCGGGTCGAGCTCCCCGACGGCTGCCACGTCTTCCCCACCGCCGGCCCCCGGTTCCTCCTCGTCCACGAGCACGAGGTCCCCGTGGGCCCCTTGGCCGTCCCCCGGGCGAGCTGGGCGGCGGTGAGCACCTACCACGGCGAGCCCGTGATCCACTGGGACGGCCGGCGCATGCGCCACTACACGGCCCTCGAGGACCTGCCGGCGGGATTCCTCGAGGCGGTGGATCGGGAGGGTCGCGTCGGCCGGGGGGACTTCGTCGTCTCCCTGGGGGCCCCGGAGCTGCGGGCGCGTTTCGTCGTGGACGCCCGTGCCCTGGACCTGGCCGCCGCCGCGAGGGAGCGCCGGCCCCGGCCGGCGGCCCTCGCCCGGCCGGCCTTCCTCGTGGGCTCCAGGGCCTGCGTGGCCCTGGAGCCCGGCGCCAATCTCCCGGTGGTCCGCGAGCCGGGCGAGGTGCGCCACGTCCTCGTCCGGACGGGGCGCCGCCGCTTCTACGTCCCCACGGCCCGGCCCGGCCGGGAGGGGCTCCCCCGGGGGCTGGCCTCCGTGCTCCTGGGGGTCGTGCCGAGGCTGCCATGACGGGGGACGCCGGGGGAGACCTGGTCGAGCGCGCCCTCGCCGCCGCGCGCCGCCGTGGCCCCGGCGGCCCCCTGGCCGTCCTCGAGGGGATCGCCGGCCGGCTCTCGGTGGTGGAGGACCCCGAGGCCGGCACGGCCCGCATCCGGGCGGCCGGCCCTGGCCGCTACCGCGTCGAGATATCGCCGGCCTTCCTCGCTCGCCACGTCCGTTGCGACGAGGACGCCCTGCACCTCCTGCTGCACGAGCTCGTGCACAAGGTCCACGGCGACTTCCGCCGGGAGGTGGGAGGTGACCTGCCCTCCCGCGTCTTCCTGAAATTCGCCCTGGATGTCTACGTGGACGCCCACCTGGCCCGCCTCGCCTTCCCCGCCGGGCCGCCGTACCTGGCGCGCCTCTACCCGCCGGGACGTTTCCCGGGGGTGCTACTCCTGCCCCCCGCCGAGCTGGCCCGCCGGTCGGCCGGGCTTTCCGAGGCCTGGGGGGAGTTCGCCCTCCCCCACGACGCACTGGCGCGCGCCCTGGAGGCCGACCCGGTGGCCCGTGCCCGGTTCGCGTGCCTGGTGGGGCGTGCCCTCCGGGAGGCCGGCTGCACCAACCCCACGCGGGTGGCCGCCCTCTACCGCAGGGACTGGCTGGACCAGGTCCCCTTCAACGCCTTCTTCGAGGACTTCGGCAGGGCCCTGGCCGCCAAGTGTCCCGGTCTGGAGGCCCTCGCCGCCGACCTCGTCCTCCTGGGTGACCACGACCCTGGCGCCGGGGACGAAGGCCTCGCCGGGCTGTGCGGGGGGCTCGCCGCGGGCCGCGCCGAGGGGGTGACGGAGGACCGCGTCCATGCGGCCGACCCGGTCACCTGCCGCGAGTTCCTCGAGGCCATCCGCCGGGCCGTGTGCCCCGGGGGCCTGCCCCATGGCGCCCTGGGCTCCCGCACCGACCCCGCGGTGGTGGGCCAGCCCGGCCGCCGGGAGCTGGCCTTCCTCGCCGCAGGGGTCACCCCCGCCTTCTGGCCCGCGCCCCTGCCGGGCCCCGCCGAGTCGGAGGAGCAGGTCCACCTCTACCTGGACGTCTCGGGCTCCACGGGGTGCTGGCAGCCCCTCCTCTACGGCCTGGCCCTGCACCTGGAGGAGGCCCTGGCGCGCCCCGTCTGGCTCTTCTCCAACGCCGTCCTCCCCGTGAGCATCGCCGAGCTGGCCGAGGGCGTGCGCCGGGGCACCGGCGGCACCAACTTCGACTGCGTGTGGCGCCACGCCCTGGAGCGCCGCCTTCTCCGGGTCCTGCTCGTCACCGACGGGGATGCCGCCCTCTCGGAGCCCCTCTGGCGCGAGGGGGAGGAGCGGGGCCTGGAGGCCTACGTGGTCTTCACCGGGCGAATGGGACGTGCAGGTTGGCCCGGCGCCGGAGCGCGGGGTCCACCTGGTCCTCGCGGTGGGTGGCCAGGATGGCAATGCCCGGGTAGCGATCCAGCAGGTTCAGCAGCACCATGCGACCCCGGTGGAAGGCCTCCATGACGAGGTCCCCATCATCGACGAACAGGATCCCCCCGGCCACCCGGGCGGCCGAGGCCGTGGCCTGCAGCCAGCCCTCCCAGTCCACCCATGGCGAGCTCGGCCGGCGAAGACGGTAGAGGGGCCGCCCCGTCTTGCAGGCCAGGGCCCGGGCGGTCATGGTCTTGCCGGTCCCTGGCGGTCCGAGGAAGAGCATGATGAGGGACTCCGCCGCGCGGTCACCGCGCAACAGCCCGGTGTTGCGCACTGCCTCGGCGTAGGCATCGTGATCCCGCACCCGCTCCACGAGGTCGTCCTGGATGGCCTCGGCCAGCACGACATCCTCGATTCTCGTGTCCGGCACCTCCACGTCATAGCACTCCGCCTAGATCTGGCTGCAGACGCCTCCGCCGCCGCTCACCACGCGTAGCAGGTGGGGTGCAGGTACGACGCGCCCCTCCATCAAGCGACAGGCCCTTTCCCCGGTCTCGACGTCGAAGAGGCCGAGACGTCGCAGACTTCCCTCGCGGGTCAGCCTTCCGATGAGGCGGGACCTGTCGTCGTCTCCCGATGCCAGCCTCGACCACCGTGCCCAGGGAGACGCGACTGTCCTTCAGGCCCAGTTCCTCGTTCCGCGCCGTCAACTCCTGGTAGAAGACGGGTTCGAGGACGCTGAAGTACAGGAGGAGCATCAACAGTCCGTCGACCTCGTCCAGTCCATGCTCGCGGCGATAACGGATGAGCGGAATGTCGTCGGTGTCACTCACCACGAGCATTCCCCCCCGGCGTCACCACGAGCATTCCCCCCGGGGGCGACCGGTAGGTTGAGGGGGTCTTTTGCCTCGTCTTCTTCCTCCTGACAATGGGTCGGGTCGTAGCCCGGGGCGCCGCCGCCCGCCGAGCGCCCGCCAGGGGCTCGGCGAGGCGGGCGGCAAGCGACCCGGGCGGCGGAGTCTCGGGACGGCCATTCTCTGGGGTGGGGCCGTCGGCTTCAGGCGCCGTTCGTGTCGACGGTACCCCGGTGCGTCCGGCCAGCTTCGCCTCTCGACGCCGGAGGCTCTCCCCCTCGATGACGATCTGGTGGGCGCGGTGGGCGAGGCGGTCGAGAGCACTGTTGGCGAGGATGGGGTCATCGAAGGCGGCGACCCACTCGTCGACGGTGCGGTGCGACGTGATGATCGTGGAGGCGCGCGTGTGGCGTTCGATCACGAGTTCGTAGAAGTCGGACGAGGCGCGCTCGTCCATGCGCCGCAGGGCGAAGTCGTCGACGATGAGGAGGTCGGGGGCGATGAGGCGCGGCATCTCACGCTCGACGGTGTGGTCGGCCCGCGCGCGCAGGAGGTCGCCGAGCAGGACGTCCGAGCGGCGGTAGAGGACGTGGTAGCCCGCGCGGCACGCGCTGTGGCCGAGGGCCGAGCCCCAGCAGGTCTTCCCGACGCCCACGGGGCCGACGAACACGACGTTCTCCTGGCGCTCGATGAAGCCCAGGGAGAGGAGGTCCTTCAGCCGGGCGCGATCGAAGCGGACGGGGACGTTCCAGTCGAGGCGCTCCACGGTCCACTCCTCCTCGAAGCCGGCGGCCTGGATCCTCCGGGCGAGGTTCCCGTTGTCCCGGCGCTCGACCTCGTCGGAAAGGACCAGCTCGAGGAAGTCGAGGTAGGGGAGCTTCTCGTGGGCGGCGAGCGCCGCCCGGTCGGTGAGCGTCGGCAGCACGCCCCCGAGACGGAGCCGCTTCATGCGGTCCTTGAGTTCAGGCGAGACTTCCATCGGACACCTCCTGTTCGTGGACGAAGGACCTGGGCTCGCGAACGAAGTGGCCCCGGAGGGAGAAGGCGAAGACCCGCTGGACGACGTACGGCTCCTCGTCGAGGGCGTGCTTCAGGATCCACTCGACGCGAGAGATGTCGACGAGGTCGTACTCGAGGGCCCGCTGGCAGGCGGCGTCCAGGCGCCGGGCCCCGTAGGTCTCGGCGAGCCGTAGCAGCTTCTGGGCGAGGCGTAGCTTGGACCAGGGGAACGAGCCGTCGAGGAGCCGCTCCCTGAAGCGACCGACGGGGGGACCGCGTTCCTTGGCTCGCCGGACCTGGTAGGCGGGGTCGCGGAGGGTGTAGGGGGTCTTCTCCTTCGGGTAGTCCTCGGGATCCAGGGACCGCCCCCCGCGCTTCTGCCGGGGGTGGGTCTTCACGACCTCGGTCCCGACGTAGATCCGGACGAGCTTGGAATCGGCGCGGACCTGGACGGTCTTGCCGACCAAGCGGGTGGGGACGGTGTAGAGGGCCTGGAGGAGGCGCACACAGTGGTCGGGGTGAACCTTCACCATGCCCCAGCTCGGGGGGTCGAAGGGAACCGGCGAGCGGAGCTTCAGGTGCGGCTTCTCTTCCTCCTCGAAGACGACCATCGGCCGCCGGCGCGTGGTCCCGTGGGGCCGGCGCCCGGCTTTGTCCGTGCACCAGACCAGGGCCCGCCTCCGGCAGTCGTCGAGGTCCAGGAAGGTCT
>JACQVX010000085.1 GCA_016209495.1 Planctomycetota bacterium | reverse complement strand
TGGCAATGAGCCGCTGGCGCGGCCGTCCAGTCTCGTCGCGGTAGGACTCGGCGAGGTGGACGTAGCGGTAGGAGGTGCCCGCGTGTCTGCGCTCTGCGATTCGGACATACATGTGTGCATATGATATGGCATTGCTACCGACATATAAACTAGTATTGTGCATACTGCCAATAATATTCGTCACTACAAGCGGCGGGGCCCAGATCCCCACAGAATGCCACCGTTGGCCCCATCCGCACGCAATCCGACCCGCGGCCCCGGGGCAAACTGTCAAACCCGGGCGGCCCACACCCCGCTCTACGACGAATTCCGGCGGAGGCTGGCGGAGCTGCGCCGCTCGGCGGGCCTCACCCAGCGGGCGCTGGCGGCGCGGTTGGGTCGCGAGCACTCCTTCGTCGCGCGGCTTGAGCTGGGCGAGCGCAGGCTGGACGTGGTCGAGTTCTACTGGCTCTGCGGGGCCGTGGGCGTGGACCCGGTGAAGGAGGCGGGGCGCGCCATGGAGGCCATGAGAGCCCGGGATAGGGGGCGCGGCGGCCCGGTGGCCGGGAAGCGGCCGCGCGCCCGCGCACGCCGGCGGTCGCGGGGACACCCACGGATGATTCACACCGACGACAAGGGCCCCGGGGCGCTTGCCCCGGAGCCCTTGCATTTCCTGGAGCGGGTGAAGGGGTTCGAACCCTCGACATTCAGCTTGGGAAGCTGACGCTCTGCCAGCTGAGCTACACCCGCGCGCCGCCCCGGATTATAGGTGGGTCGGGTGGCAAGTCAACGCCACGGGGCCGATGCGGTCCAGGCCGCCCAGGTAGGGCGCCAGGCAGCCAGGGAGTCGCACGGAGCCGTCGGCTTCCTGGTAGGTCTCGAAGATGGCGATCAGGGTGCGGGGGAGGGCCATGCCCGATCCGTTCAGGGTATGGACGTGGCGCGCCTTGCCGCCCTCCGGGCGGTAGCGCAGGTCCATGCGCCGGGCCTGGAAGTCCAGGAAGTTCGAGCAGGAGGAGACCTCTAGCCAGCGACCGGTCCCGGGGGCCCAGACCTCCAGGTCGTAGCATTTGGCGGCCCCGAAGCCCATGTCCCCCGCCGCCAGGAGGACGACGCGGTAGCGCAGCCCCAGGCGCTGGAGCAGGGTCTCGGCGTGGCCCACCAGGAGCTCGTGCTCGCTCGCCGAGCGCTCGGGCTCCACGATGCGCACCATCTCCACCTTCTCGAACTGGTGCAGGCGCATGAGCCCGCGGGTGTCCTTCCCGTAGGTCCCCGCCTCGCGTCGGAAGCATGGGGTGTAGGCCGTGAGGCAGAGGGGGAGCCGGTCCGCGGGGAGGATCTCCCCCGCGTGGATGTTCGTCAGGGGGACCTCGGCGGTGGGAATGAGGAAGAGATCGTCCACCTCGCAACGATAGAGGTCCTCCTCGAAGCGGGGGAGCTGACCCGTCCCCGTCATGGTGCGGCGGTTGACCACGAAGGGGGGCCAGGTCTCGGTGTAGCCGTGCTCGCGGGTGTGCACGTCCAGGAAGAAGTTGATCAGCGCCCGCTGGAGCCGGGCCCCGGCCCCCACCAGGAGGGACCAGAAGGAGCCGGTGAGGCGGGCCCCGCGCTCGAAGTCCATGACCCCCAGGGCGGGGCCCAGCTCGTAGTGGGGACGGGGCGGAAAGGGGAAGCGAGGTTCCTCCCCCCATTCCCGGACGACCCGGTTTCCCTGGGGTCCGCCGGCGGGGACGTCCGCCAGGGGCAGGTTCGGGATGCGGGCGAGCCATGCGGCCATCTCCTGTTCCAGTTCCCGCGCGCGGCCTTCCTCGTCCTTGAGGCGGGTGGAGAGGTCCTGCATCCGGGCGAGGACCTCCGCGGAGTCCCGGCCCTCGCGCCGGGCACGACCTATCTCCTCGCCCGACCGGTTGCGCTCGGTCTGCATCGCCTGGAGCGCGGTGTGGCACTCCCGGTGACGCCGGTCCAGGTCCAGGAGGGCGTCCACGTCGGTCGCGTCCCCCCGGGCCGCCAGCAGCCTGCGGACGCGGTCCGGGTCGTCGCGGAAGGTCTTGATGTCGTGCACGCTCGCCCCTCCCCGGGACGGCGGGGATTCTAGCGCCCCCCTCCCGATTGCGAAAGCGGGCTCGCCACGCCTAGAATCCCGCCATGCTCGTGGATACTCACGCTCACGTGGCCTTCGAGGCCTTCGAGGAGGACCGCCAGGAGGTGATCCTCCGGGCCCACGCCTCGGGGGTGGGGATCCTGGTGGAGGTGGGGATTGACGAGGCCTCGTCCCTCGCCGCCCTGCGGCTCGCGCGCGGCCACGGCCCCATCTTCGCCGCCGTGGGGGTTCACCCGCATCACGCCGCCGACTGGGGCCCCGCCAGCCGCGAGGTCCTGGCCGGGCTGGCCTCGGACCCGAAGGTGGTGGCCCTGGGGGAAATGGGCCTGGACTACTATCGCGACCGCGCCCCGAGGGAGGTGCAGCGCGAGGCCTTCCGCGCCCAGCTCGAGCTGGCCTCGGAGCTGGACCTGCCCGCCATCGTGCATACCCGCGAGGCCTGGGAGGACTGCCTGGAAGAGGTGGAGCGCCTCCGGGGCCGTGTGCGGGGCGTCTTCCATTGCTTCTCCGGGGACGTCGCGGTGGCGGCGCGGTGCGTGGAACTGGGCTTCCATTGCTCCTTCGCGGGGCCGGTGACCTACCCGCCCAACCATGCCCTGAGGGCCGCCGCCGCCGCGGTCCCGGACGACCGGCTCCTCCTGGAGACCGACTGCCCTTACCTCGCGCCCCAGGCGCGGCGCGGGAGGCGCAACGAGCCCGCCTTCGTGGTCCATACGGCCGAGGCGGTGGCGCGCGCCCGGGGGGGCGATCTGGAGGCCCTGGCGACGAGCACCTCGAGGAATGCCCGTGCCCTCTTCCGGATCGCGGGGGACTGAGCGCGATGGGCATCAGCCTGGTGACCGGCGGGGCCGGTTTCATCGGGAGCCACCTGGTGGACCGGCTCGCCGAGCGGGGCGAGGAGGTGCGCGTCCTGGACGACCTCTCCACGGGCCGCCGGGAGAACCTCGCGGGCGCCCTGGCCACGGGCCGGGTGCGGCTCCAGGTCGCCGACCTCAGGAACCCCGGCGCGGTGGCGCGCTCGGCCCAGGGCTGCGATACGGTCTACCACCTGGGCGCCATCCCCTCGGTGCAGCGATCGGTGGAAGACCCCCTCGGCACCCACGAGGTGAACGTGAACGGGACCCTACACGTCCTCGTGGCGGCGCGGGACGCCCGGGTGGGGCGGGTGGTCTTCGCCTCCTCCTCCTCCATCTACGGCAACCGACCCGGGCTGCCCAAGCCCGAGGAAGACCCCCTGGACCCGCTCTCTCCCTACGGGCTCCACAAGCTGGCCGCGGAGCGCCACACGGCCCTCTTCACGGCCCTCTACGGCCTGGAGACGGTGGCCCTGCGCTTCTTCAACGTCTTCGGGCCACGCCAGGACCCCGCCAGCGAGTACGCCGCCGTGGTGCCGCGATTCGCCACCCGCATGATGCGGGGCGAACCGCCGACCATCTTCGGCGATGGTCTCCAGTCCAGGGACTTCACCTACGTATCCAACGTGGTGGACGCCCTGCAGGCCGCGGCGCGCGCCGAGGGGGTGGCGGGGGAGGCCTTCAACGTGGCCTGCGGTCGCCGCCACACCCTGCTCGACCTGGTGGCGACCCTCAACCGCATCCTGGGGACCTCCATCCAGGCCGAGCATGGCCCCGCGCGAGTGGGGGAGGTGCGCCACTCGCAGGCCGACATCGAGAAGGCGCGCGCACGGCTGGGCTTCGCACCGGCCGTGGACCTGGCCGAGGGGCTCGCACGCACGGTCGAGGCCTTCTGCGTGCGCGCTCGCTGAGCGGGGGCTCGCCATGGAGGACTTCGGCCCCTACGACGTGCGGCAGGTCAACGAGGTGCTGGCCAGCGGCGTCGTCCCCTTCAATCGGGCCCTGGGCCTCCGCGCCGTGGAGTGCGGGAGGGACTACGCCGTGGTCGCCCTCCCCTACAGCCCGGACCTGGTCGGGAACCCCGAGACGGGCATCCTCCACGGCGGGGCGGTCACGGCCCTGCTCGATGCGACCTGCGGGCTCGCGGTCTTCATGGCCATGCCGGAGCCGACGCGCATCGCGACCATCGACCTCCGGATCGACTACATGGGCCCGGCGACACCGGGCCGCGAGGTGCTGGCCCGCGCGGACTGCACCCGGCTCACGTCCCACGTGGCCTTCACCCGGGCGGTGGCATACCACGGCGACCCCTCGGGGGCCATCGCCGCCGCGGCGGCCACCTTCCTCATCTTCCACGGCGACCCCTCCAGCACGGCCGAACGGCTGAAGACCTTGTGAGCCGCCTCGACGAGCTCCTGCGCGAGGCCCGGGAGCGCCGCGACCCCGCGGCCCTGGTCCAGGCCATACCCTACTCGCGCTTCATCGGTCTGTCGGCCGAGGTCGTGGGGGGGGAGCTGCTCACCCGGATGGCCTACCGGGACCACCTCATCGGCAACTCGCTCATCGGTGCCCTGCACGGCGGCACCCTGGGCTCCCTCCTGGAGTCGGCCGCGGTCTTCACCCTGCTCCTGGAGACCGAGTCCACCCGGCTTCCCAAGATCATCGGCATCACCGTCGAGTACCTCCGGACGGCTCGCCCCCTGGACACCCTGGCCCGCGCCGAGTTCACCCGGTTGGGGCGGCGCATCGCCTGCGTGCGCGCCTATGCGTGGCAGGAGGACCGCTCCCGGCCCGTCGCCACCGCCACCGCGAACTTCCTCCTCGCAGGCGACGAGCGCAGGCGGGCCGAAAGCCCTTGAGGCCCGACCGCGCGCCCGACTAGCCCTGCCAGGCGAACCGGAGGAAGTGGAGGAGGCGGACGGAGCGTTCGGCGCCGGTTCGCTCGTAGCTGAAGAGGACCTTCCCCACGGCCAGATAGAGATCGCCGGACGTGCCCCGCTCCACCTCGTAGAGCGGCATCAGCTCCTGCTCGAGGGAGCCGCCGCCCGAGCGGTGGCGGAAGAGGCGGTAGAGGACCCGCCACTCCACGGCCCCCCCGTGGCGGCTCCGCCGCTCGGCCAGGTGCCAGAGGAGTTCCGTGCGGCGGCGACCCTCGCCCCGCAGCCGGTCGTGCAGGAGGGGGCCCGCGAGCCAGAGGTCGTGGCGGCCCTTGCCCCAGCGCAGCCAGACCAGGGGCAGGGCCGAGAACCGACCGCGGGCGCCCGCGGAGGCCCACGAGTAGAGGGGGAAGAGCCGGTGGTGGAGCCGGTCCCCGGAGCGGCTCGCGCGACCCAGCCAACCCAGGTACCACCAGCGCTGGTGGCCCGGGCCCTCCTCGCGCTCCACCAGGGGGAAGACCCCCCAGCGGTGCCAGCCGAACGGCCTCTGGCCCCGGTACCAGGGGAAGACCATGAGCCTCTCGCTCCCGCCGGGGCGGTCCGGGTCGCGCCACTCCCTCCAGTAGAGGGGGAGGAAGGCCGCTTGGCCCCGGCGGGGGGTGCCGTGGTACCAGGCCACGGGGAGCAGGCGGTGGCTCGAGCGTTCGCCGCTCTGGGCGAGGCCGGCCAAGGGGCCCGCCAGGTCCAGCCTCCAGGCCCCCGACGGCCCCGCCCGGCGCTTCCACCGGACCAGGGGCGGGGCGAGGGACCAGGCGCTCGAGGTGGCGGAGACGGAGCGCCCCAGGACCGGCCAGAGCGTCCATGCCCGCCGGTCGTGGTGGGCGGCGCGGCTCCACGAGAAGATGGGGAGGAAGAGGTGCGAGCCGTAGCCTCGCGTCCGCTCGCTCCACCAGAGGGGGAAGACGTGGCTGCGGTGGCGGCCGCCGCGGGACCCGGTGGCCTCCGCCAGGGCGCCCAGGAGCCGCACGCGGTAGTAGGACGGGTCGGCCCCGCGGCGGTGCACCGAGAGCCCCAGGGGCCAGAGGAGGTGGTCCCTCCTGGAGGTCCCCCGCTCCTGGCCCAGGTAGAGGGGGACGAGCCAGCGGAAGGCGCGCCCCCGCGAGGCGTCCCGGGCCGAGGCCCAGAGGGGGAAGGCGATGGTCCGCCCCTCGCGGGGGGCGCTCCGCCGGTAGAAGAAGGGCAGGACCCAGGAACGGCGCCGCTCGCCGTGACGCTCGTCGCGGGCGAGGCCCGCCAGGAGCCAGGCCTCGTGCCAGTCACCGCGACCCGGTTGCCAGGCCAGCCCGGAGAGGGGCCAGAGGGGCGAGAGCCGGCGCACCGGGCCCTCGCGGCGGTAGAGCCCCAGGGGGAAGAGGTAGCGCGTGCCCCGTCCCGCGTGGCGGTCCTCGAAGCGGAACCAGAGCGGGAAGAGGACCTGCTCCCGGGAGCCCGGGCGATGGCGGTCCCACCAGATGGGGAATACGTAGCTCAGCCGTGTGCGCCCCTGCCGGAAGGAGTGGGCCAGGGGCCGGAGGACGTGGACCGAGCGATAGCTCGCATCGGCGCGGTCGTCCGTGACGGAGAAGAGCGGCCAGGCCCAGGAGCGGGTGCGCCGCGTAGCCCACTCGGTCCGGCCGTAGAGGGGCCAGAGGTGCCAGAGGCTCACCGCCGCGTCGCGGTCCCGGTAGCGGAAGAAGACCGGCAGGACCACGTCGGTCTCTCGAGGGCCATCGTGCCGGGAGAGGGCCAGGGGGAGGAGGTGGAGGTGCTGCCCCCGGGGCCCCTCCTGCCACCGGGCGACCCCACCCAGGAGGTCCGCCCGGAAGGCCGGCCCCGAGTCGCCCGGGCGTATCGTGCGCAGCCGGAGCCGCGCCAGGCCCGCCAGGAGGGCATGGCGCACCGAGCCCGGCCGCTCCAGCCGGGTGTAGGGGAGGGACCAGAACTTCCGGACCGCCGCCCCCTCGGACCCCTCGCGCCAGGAGGCGGCGGCCAGGGGCGCCACGTAGCGCCACCCGCCGCGGGCGTCCCCATGGGCGCCGTAGAGCCCCGCCGCGCTGAAGGTGTCCCAGCTCGGGGGGGCGCCGCCGAGGCGGCCCCCCGAGCCATGGCAGCGCCGCTGGTAGTGCAGGGGGAAGAAGAGGGTGTGCTCCTCGGCCCCCCGCCGGCCCCAGCGGGCCAGGGGTCCCACGACCGTGTGGCCCGAGCCATCGGGCCGCCGCGCGTGCCAGACCAGGGGGAAGGCCCAGGCGCGGCGCCACCCGGGTCCCCACCGCGCGCCCGCCAGGGGCCAGGCCGCGCGGAACCAGCCCCTGCCCTCCGAGGCCTGGCGGCCCACGCCGAAGAAGGGCCAGGCCACGTGGTGCTCGTCGAGGCCGCCCTCCGCGACGCTCCGCCCGTAGAGGGGCCAGAGGTGGGCGCTCCAGAAGCCGGGCCTGCTCCTCTGCCACCACACGGGGAAGAGGTGGGACGAGGTGTAGCCGCTCCAGCGCGCCACCTCGCCCAGGGCGACGTGGTCATAGATCTCCACCACGGCCGCCCGGGCACCCGCCTCCTCGCGCACGAGGCGCAGGAGCGAGGGGTACCAGGTGCTGGCCAGCCGCAGGTCCTGCCCCGCGCGCGCCGAGCGGTACCAGAACGCCGGGACGAGCCGGAGCGAGCTACGAGCGCGCGCGGGCTCCCGGTGCCAGCCGAAGGCCGAGGCCAGGGCCGTCACCTCCCGCTCGCCCGTGGAGCGGTCCCGCTCGGTGGTGTAGACCGGCCAGAGGATGAGCCGGTCCCGGTGCAGGCTGGGGTCCACGCTCACCGCGAACCCGCGGCACCCGCCGGCCCCGAGGAGCATCGCCGAGGCCAAGATGGCCGGCAGGGCCAGCGCAGCATGAGCGCTCCAACCGCCGCCTCGCCGCTTCACCGCTGCATCGCCCACCAGAGCACCCCCCCTCCGGCCACGGCCGCCGCCAGGCAGCCCCAGGCCGCCGCCCCCGTCCCGAAGAGGAGGGCGCCGGTCCCGAACAGCAAGCCGTATACCAGGGTCACGCCTCCGGCCCACTGGAGGAGCACCACGGGTCTCAGGACCGGCTCCCCCGCCAGGCGCGCCTCGTGGGCGATGGGGCCCCACCAGCCCCCGGGTCGCACGCGCCGGTAGAAGGCGAGGAGCCGCTCGCGCGGCTCCGGCGGGCCGAGGAAGGTCGCCACGAGCCAGGCCGCCACCGAGCAGGGGACCACGATGAGCACCTGGTGGTGCTGCTCCAGGACCAGCCCGCCGAACTGGAGCGGCGTGGCCAAGGGCCTCCAGAGGGGTCCGGCCTGGAGGGCCGCCCAGGCCTCGAATCCGAAGGCCAGGAGGACCGACGTCGCGAGGGCCACGATCTCGCTCCAGGCGGTGATGCGCCACCAGAACCAGCGCAGGATGAGCACGCCCCCCACCCCTGCCCCCATCGTCCACACGAAGATCCACGCCCGGCCTATTTCCGTGAGGAAGCTGGCGATCACCGCCGCCACGACCATGAGGCCCACCTCGGCCGCCTTGCCCGCGTAGACCTGCTCGCGCTGGGTCGAGACCGGGCGGAGGAAACGCCGGTAGACGTCGTTCACCAGGTAGGAGGCGCCCCAGTTGAGGTGCGTGTCGATGGTGGACATGAAGGCCGCCAGGAAGGCCACCACCAGCAGGCCGCGCCAGCCCGGGCCCAGCAGGGCGTTGATCACCAGCGGGTAGCCCTCCCGGTGGGCCTGGTGGTCCGGGAACATGGCCAGGGAGGCCAGGGCGACGACGACCCAGGGCCAGAAGCGCACCGCATAGTGCGCCACCGCGAACCAGAGGGTCGCCTTCATGGCGTGTCGCTCGTCCCGGGTCGCGGACATGCGCTGGATGAAGTAGCCGCCGCCATCGGCGCCGTGGCTGGCCCACCACATGAAGCAGAGGAAGATTCCCGTCTTGACCGCCGGGCTGGCCCACCACGCGGCGCTGAAGACGGCGGCCTCGCTCGCCGGCGGCAGCATCGCGGCCGCGGCGGGCCGGACCGCGGAGGCGGCGGCCACCAGGGCCTCCAGGCCGCCGAAGTGCGCCGCGGCGGCCACCGCCAGGACCACCGTGCCGCCCACCGCCAGGAAGAACTGGAGGAAGTCCGTCACCACCACGCCCCACAGGCCCGAGGCGGCCGAGTAGGCCAGGGCCACGGCGACGCAGGTCCAGATCCCGGTCCAGCCCTCCACCCCCACCACCGACTTCAGGACCGTGGCCATGGCGGCGATCACCCAGCCCATGACGATGAAGTTGTAGAGCAGGGCGAAGTAGAGGGCCTTGAAGCCCCGGAGGAAGGCCGCCGGGCGCCCGGCGTAGCGCAGCTCGATCAGCTCGTTGTCGGTGAGCACCTCGGCCCGGCGCCACAGGCGCGCGAAGACGAGGCAGACGAGCATGTGGCCCGGCACCCCCGCCCACCACCACCAGTTGCCCCAGATGCCCTCCTTGCGCACGAACTCGGTGATGACCAGGGGCGTGTCGGCGGCAAAGGTGGTGGCCACCATGGAGGTCCCCGCCAGCCACCAGGGGAGGGAGCGCCCCGAGACGAAGTAGTCCGCCGCGGAGCGGGAGGCACGGCGGGAGAAGGCCAACCCCACCCAGAGGACCACGGCCAGGTAGACCCCGATGACCGCCCAGTCCAGGGGTGCGAGGGACGGGGCGGGCGGGACCGCCGTCAGGGGGCCGACCCCTGGAGGAGCCGCACGCGCTCGCGGAAGGCCTCCGGGATGGGGACCGCCCGGGCGGCGGCGTAGTCGTAGGTCACCTGCACGGTCTGGCCGGTGGCGACCCGCTCGCGACCGCCGGGCGAGACGCGGTGGACCTCGTAGTCCATGTCGAAGGACTTGGTCCCCAGGCGCGCCACCCGCGTGGAGACCTCGATGGCGTCGCGGAACCGGGCCGGGGCCTCGTAGCGGCACCGGGCCTCGCCGACGATGAAGCCGAAGGCGTCCTCCCCGGGGCGCCGCAGGTCCTCGAAGCGCGCGAAGTAGGCGGCCCGCGCCTCCTCCAGGTAGGTGAAGAAGACCGCGTGGTTGACGTGGCCCAGCCCGTCGCAGTCCCTCCAGCGGACCTGGAGGGAGACCGTGACCGGCCAGGGACTAGCCAAGGCCGTGTCCCACGGGGTAGCGCCCCGAGGCCAGGGCCACCGGGAGCCGGCCTCGTGGCGCCAGCTCCCCGCGGCAGGCCGCCAGGGCCGCCTCGACGGACGGGCCGTCGATCCCCCAGGCGGCGAGAAAACCCGCGCGCTCGTGGACCTGGTCGATGACGTAGGGGCTCCCGAAGGCCACCACCGTGGCCGGCACCTCCAGGGCGGCGAGCCACCCCGCGAGGGGCTCGGCGAGGCCCGCCCTCCCCTTCCAGGCGCGCACCGTGCAGACGACCCCCACCAGGGCGAAGCCCGCCTCGCGGGCGGCGCGCCGGGCGGCCTCGTGCTCGGCGGGACCCGAGGCGGGGGTGAGGACCAGGTCGGCCCCCAGCGGGGCCGCGTCCTCCTCGGCGTCGTCCGCCAGGGCGATGAGCGCCGCCCGGCGGCCCGCGGCCAGGGGCGGCCAGGCGGGGCCCTCGCGCACCAGGACCAGGCCCGCCTCGGCCATGCGCCGGGCCGCCCCGGCCGAGTCCGCGGGGTCAGGGCGGCGGGGCGCGATGCCCCCCACCTGCCATGCCTCCCCCACCCGGGCCGCCGCCTCGCGCACCCGCGCGGCGGGGACCTCGCCTGCCGCGAGGCGCTCGCGGAGCCCCGCGAGCAGCCCCTCCGGGTCCGCCGGGGCCAGGAGGACGTCGCAGCCCGCCGCCAGCGCGCGCACCGCCGAGTCGACCTCTCCCCCCGGGGTCGAGGCGCCGCCCATGAGGAGGGCGTCGGTGACCACGAGGCCCCGGAAGCCCAGCTCGCGGCGCAGCAGCCCGTCGATGATCGGCCGGGAGAAGGTCGCGGCCCTCCCCGTGGGGTCCAGGGCGGGATAGGCCACGTGGGCCGTCATGACGGCGCCCACTCCGGAGAGGACGGCTCGCCGGAAGGGGACGAGCTCCCTCTCCCGCAGGGTCCGCGCCGCCTCGTCCACCCGGGGCAGCTCCACGTGGGAGTCGGCGCGGGTGGCCCCGTGGCCCGGGAAGTGCTTGGCGCACGCGAGGACCCCCTCGGCCTGGGCCCCCACCACCCACGCGGCCACGCGGGCCGCCACCCGGGCCGGGTCCTCCCCGAAGGACCGGGTCCCCACGATGGGGTTGGCCGGCTCGCACTGCACGTCCGCCACCGGGGCGAAGACGACGGTGACCCCGAGGTTGCGGGCCTCTCTCGCCGTGACCTCTCCGTGGAGCCGCGCCAGCTCCAGGTCCTCCGCGGGCCCCCGGGCCGCGCCCACCGCCATGGGCGGGGGGAGCGAGGTCGCCCCTGCGAACTGCTGGCCCGCACCGCGCTCCAGGTCCGCCGCCACGAGGAGCGGCGCACGCGCCGCCTCGTGGAGCCCTGCCACCCAGTCCGGCAGGTCCGAGGCCTCTCCCCCCATGAGGAGCACGCCGCCCGGCCGCATGCGGGACGCCAGCGCCACGCCGGCGTCCCGGGCCCCGGCTGCGCCGAAGAGCATGGGCCAGACCAGCCGGGAGAGGTCGTCCGGCGGGGCCGCCGCCGTCACGGGATCACCTTCCCCAGGACCACCGGGTGGCGCGCCCCCGTGGCCCCCGGGAGGTTCGCGGCGATACCGTGCACCGTCTCGTTGGCCAGGACCGCGAAGGCCACGGCCTCCTTGGCGTCGGACGGGACCCCCTCCCCCGTGTCCAGGACTCGCACCGGGACCGCCCCGAACAGCTCCACCAGGTGGGCCACGAGGGTGCGGTTGTGGGCCCCCCCGCCGGAGAGGAGGACCTCGTCCACGCCTCGGCGCGGCTCCACGTGATGCCGGTAGGCGTCGCGGATGCTCTCCGCCACGAAGCGGCACAGGGTGGCCAGGAGGTCCAGCAGCCGGTCGGGGTCGTAGTGGTCCGCGAGCTTCTGGGTGAAGGCCCGGCCGAAGACCTCCCTCCCGGTGCTCTTGGGCGGAGCCACTTCCAGGTAGGGGTGGCGGTGCAGGACCTCCAGGAGCCGCGCGTCCACGCGTCCCAGGGCGCTCAGCTTCCCGTCCTGGTCCATGGCCGTCGGCTCGCCGGTGACGCGCCGGGCGAGGTCGTCCAGGACCATGTTGCAGGGCCCCGTGTCGAAGGCGAAGACGCCGGAGGGGTCCTCGGTCACCACCGTCACGTTGGCGATGCCCCCCAGGTTCTGCAGGGCGCGCACGCGCCCCGAGCGGCGGAAGAGGAGCCAGTCCACGTAGGGGACGAGGGGTGCCCCGCTGCCCCCGGCGGCTATGTCGCGCGGGCGGAAGTCGCAGACGGTGACCCGGCCCGTGCGTTCGGCGATGACGGCGCCCTCGCCGATCTGGAGCGTGGAGTTGACCCCCTCGATCTGGGGGGTGATGTGGCAGACGGTCTGGCCGTGGGAGCCGATGAGGTCCACGGTCTCCATGTCCTCGCCCGAGTCCCGGCAGAGGCGCAGGGCCGCCTCCGCCAGGATCCCCCCCAGGACGAAGTTCATCTCGCAGACGTCGCGCACCGAGCCCTCGAAGAGGGCGTGGATCCGGGCCTGGGTGGCGGCGCTGTAGGGGTAGGAGCGGTGGGCTACCAGCCTCACGCGCGTCGCCACCCCCTGGGCCTCGACCTCCACCAGGGCCGCGTCCACCCCGTCCACGGAGGTCCCGCTCATGAGGCCGATGACCCGCCGGCGGGGCTTCTCCAGGATGGCCCTCAGGCGGTCCAAGGCCCCGTCCCGCCGTCCGGTTCCCCGATCACGCGCCGGAGGAATCCCCCGGCCTCCTCGATCCGGCGGCGCGCCTCGGGGGCCCCGCAGCCCAGGCGGCCCATGGCGCAGGCGGTCTTCACCTCCAGGCCGGCCTCCTCCAGGAGGGTCGCGGCGCGTCCCTCATCGCAGCCCACGACCCGCCGGAGGATGCCCAGGGCGCGACGGCGCAGCTTGGCGTTGGATGGGACCAGGTCCACCATGAGGTTCCCGTAGACACGGCCGCTCCGGACCATGGCCCCGGTGGTGAGGGCCCCGAGGACCATCTTGGTGGCCGTCCCCGCCTTCATGCGCGTGGAGCCGGCGAGGACCTCTGGCCCCGTGTCCAGGGCGATGACGAGGTCCGAGAGGGGGGCCAGCGTGGAGGCGAGGCCCGAGGTGAGGGCGAGTCGCCACGCCCCGCGCTCCCCGGCGCGCCGCAGGGCCCCGTGGACGAAAGGGGTCGTGCCGCTGGCGGTGATGCCCAGGACCACGTCGAAGGGCCCCACCTCCAGGTCGTCCATGGCTCGCGCGCCCTCCTCCGGCCGGTCCTCGGCCCCCTCCGCCGCCCGCGTCAGGGCCTCGCGGCCCCCCGCCACGACGGCCACCACGCGGTCCGGTGGGACACCGAAGGTGGGGGGGCACTCGGCGGCGTCCAGGGCCCCCAGGCGGCCGCTGGTCCCCGCGCCCACGTGGATCAGCCGCCCCCCCCGGCGGAAGGTCGCGGCCACCCGGTTCACCGCCTCCGCGATGGCCCCCGCCGCCTTGCGCACGGCCTCCAGGGCCTGGCCGTCCGCCTCCTGCACGGCATCGACGACGGCGCGAGCATCGCGGAGGTCCAGGTCCGTCGTCCCGGGGTGAGGCGCCTCGGTGGGGGGCGTGGTCATGGGGCGGGCGGGATCATAGCGGTTGCCCCTGGAGGGGGCAAGGCGGCGGTACTCACGCGGTGCATAGGGTATTCACGACGTTCGGGAACCGGTCGCGAGGGGCTCCCCTAAGACCCTGGGACGGCGCGGAGGGGAGGGGGCATGTGTCCTGCGCGCCCCTCCCCTCGGAAGGCGACAGGGAGGGCACGACCATGGACAGGGCCAGGGGTCAGGGCGTGACCGAGTACCTCATCATCGTGGTCCTCGTGGGGATCGCGCTCATCACGGCCGTGGGGATCTTCGGGACGAGGGTGGACCGGACGTACAAGGACTCCACCGAGGCGGTGGCGGGCCGGGTGCAGGTCCATACCAATCCCTAGGGCCTTGCCTCCGGCCATCCGGCCGCTAGGATGCCGCGCCGTGCAGCCTGCCGCGTGGATCCTGCTGGCTCTGGTTTCGACCTGCGGTTGCCTCGTCCGGGAGACGGTGGCGGGGCCGAGCACCGTACGGGCCGACCCCTCGCTGCCGTCCCAGGACGAGGTGGAGCGGCGCCTCCGCCTGCTGGAGAAGGAGGCCCAGCGCCGGCCCAAGGACCCGGAGCCCGTGTATCGCCAGGGGCGAATCTACGAGGCCTATGGCCGGCTGGACGCGGCCCAGTCCTGCTACGAGCGGGTCCTGGCCCTGACGCCCCCCGGGCGCTACACGGGCCCGCACTACGAGCTGGGGCGCGTGTATGCCATGCGCGACCTGTTTGGCCCGGCCGAGGAGCAGTTCCAGGCCTGTCTAGCCATCCCGCCATCGGGGCCCGACGGTCTCCGGTCCAATCCGCACTATCGCGACGCCTGGTTCATCCTGGGGCACATCTACAGTTTCCGGGGCCAGCCCGAGCAGGCCGCGAGCTGCTATCGCCAGTACCTGGACCTGGGGGGATCCCCCGAGGCGGTGGCGCCCCTCTTCGGCGGACTCGATGTCGATGGTAGGGCAGCGGCGACGGAGGCCCAGGGACCTACCGCGGCCCCCGCGACCACGACCCCGGCCGAATAGCCGTCCCCCGAAAAAAGAGGGGTCCGCAGCAGGCGGGAGAAGGCAGCGGGGAAACCTTCGCCCGCGAACCCGGCCCGGGCGGGCCGGGCGCCGCAGACCCCAGTTCGTCGCGCGCGCGGCCTGCGCCAGCGCGGCTGCGCGCCCCGGCCGAGGGAACCCGCCTGGGGGCCCCCCCAGCCCTGGCGGGGAGTCTACTCCTTCACAAGGGATGTGTCAAGGATCACAGACGCGAGCGGGGCGCGGCTACTCGGGCGACTTCACCTTGACGCTGTAGATCTCCACGCTGGCCCCCGACCCCAGGAGGAATCCGATGGCGCCCCTGCTGGAGTCCCCCGTGTGGGGGAACTCCTGCTCCTCTTCCCCCACGAGCCGATACACATGCTTGCCCACCACCTTGAAGGTGAGCTCGTGTTCCTTGCCCGCGGGGAAGTCGCTCGCCGGCAGATCCACCTCCATGGTCTCGTAGGCCCCGGGGCGTTCCATCTGCCCCAGGAAGCGCAGGCCGAGACGCATGGACCCGGACAGGAGCTTGAAGCGCACGGTGACGACGAAGTCTCCCCACTGCTGAGACGAGTACCCGCAGTAGGTGGGCGAGGCCTCCGGGCTGGCCTTGCCCACGATCTTCTTGGCCGCGGCGTCGGCCGTCCACGCGCCCCGGGGCGGGTTCTGGAGCTGCCAGGCCAGGAGGTCGCCGCCCACGCACTCGTGCCAGGTCGCCTTGGCCCAGCGCTCCCGATCGTAGACGGCGTGCCTCTCCTTCAGTTCCTCGACGCGCGCCTTCACCTTGGCCATGAAGGGGGTGGAGCCGTACTTCTTCTTGAAATCCGGGTCCCCCAGGAGGTCGATGGCATCGAGGAACTTGTTCTCCTTGGCCATCGAATCCGCCTGGGCCATGAGCTCCGTGTAGGCCTCCTCCGCCTGGGCCTCCAGGGTGGACTGGATGTCCGATTGCTCGGACTTCGCGCGGAACTCGGCCAGCCTGGCGACCATCTGGGCCTGCTCGGGGACCTCCAGGTCCGGCGGCGGCGGGGGGCAGGCCTCCAGGACCCCCACGGCGCCGCGGTAGTCGCCCCTGGCCGCGAGCCTCTGGGCCTGTTCGAGGAGCCGGCGGACCAGGGCCCGCGCCCCCGAGAGGTCGCGCAGCCTCTGCAGCTCCGGCTGGACGTCCCGTACCCAGGCGGCGTCGCCACGCACCGACTCCGGGACCTCCCCCCAGGCCGCGAGGGCCTCGTCGAACCGTCCCTCCGCCGCCAGCCCCTTGGCCTTGGTCCGGGCCGCGTCCAGCAGCCTCTGGGTCCTGCCGGTCACCTCCTCCCGGAAGGCGCCCAGGGCCCCTTCCACCGTCTGGGCCGCGGCCTTGCGCAGGGCTGTCAGCTCCTGGTAGCGCGCCGCCAGCGGGTCGCGGGCCGCCCCTTCCACCCCCGCGAGCCGCGGGTCGAGGTTCTCCCGCTGGTACCCGTCCAGGACCGCCAGGCGGGCCTTCAACACCTCCGCGCGGAACTCGGCCTCCACGACGCCCAGGGAAGACCCGGTCAGGCCCTCGCCGTAGGCGCGGGCCTCCTGCTCCAGCTCATCGAGGCGCGCCTGGTAGAAGTCCAACCCCTCGCCGGCGAAGGCGACTCGCTTCTTTGCCGCGGAGATGGAGGAGAGGACCCCTACCACAGCCACCACGGCCGCGAGGCCCACCACGCCACCCAGGACGAGGATCGTCTGCCTCGACGACTTCCTGCGTCGGGCAGGGGTCTTGGCCTCGGCCTCGGCGGAGGGCTCGCCCTCGGCCGCCGCGTCGGCGGTCTTCGAACCCCCGCGGCGGCCGCGGGACTTCATCGCGGGGCGGCTCGGGGTGCGTCCGGGCGCGCGAGGCGCCTCCCGGAGGGCCTTGCCGGCCTTCCTCGCGCCGGCACCCGAGGGCGTGGTCGATTGCCCGCCCGTGGCGCCGTCGCCCGGCGCCGATCCGGTCTTGCAGTGGCGGCAATAATAGACCTCGTCGAGGGCGACCGCGGAGCCGTCCTCGAAGTCCTCCTGCGGGATCTTGACCCCGCACTTGTCGCAGTAGCGGGCGATGACGGCCACGGCGGACCCTCCTGGCGGGCCGCAATTATAGGAGGGGGGTGGGGGGATGCAACGTCGCGACGGCGCGCCGGGCGAAGACGTGTGCGGGGGGGCCGCCGAGGTCCCCTAGGGGGCGAATCTCCACGGCGGGGGGGGACATCGGCT
>JACQVX010000092.1 GCA_016209495.1 Planctomycetota bacterium | reverse complement strand
TCTACTTCCCCCTCATCGTCCCCGAGGCCCTCATGATCGAGCCCACCGAGACCGAGGGCCGGGCGACCCTGGACGAGTTCGCCGAGGCCCTGCTGGCCATCGCCCGGGAGGTGGAGACGGACCCGGCCCTGGTGACCGAGGCCCCGCATGCCACCCCGGTGCGCCGGCTGGACGAGGTGGGCGCGGCGCGGCGCCCCGTGCTGTGCTGGAAGGGATAGCGTGATGACGGACCTGAAGGGCCGGCGCGTGGCGATCCTGGTGGAGGACCAGTACCAGGAGTTGGAGGTCTGGTATCCCCTCTATCGCCTCCGGGAGGCCGGGGCCCAGGTGGTGACCCTGGGGACGGGCCGAAAGGAATACCGCAGCAAGCTGGGCTACCCGGTGGAGGCCGACGCCGACGTCCACGAGGCCCGCGGGGCGGACTACGACGGGGTGGTCATCCCCGGGGGCTTCGCCCCCGACTTCATGCGGCGCCACGAGGGCCCGGCCCGCTTCGTCCGCGAGGCCTTCCAGGCCGGGAGGGTCGTCGCCGCCATCTGCCACGGCCTCTGGATCCCCGTCTCCGCGGGGATCCTCAAGGGCTACACCGCCACGTGCTTCTTTGCCATCCAGGACGATGTGGTGAACGCCGGCGCCACCTACGTGGACCGGGAGGTCTGCGTGGACCGGAGGCTCGTGACGGCCCGCAAACCCGACGACCTGCCGGCCTTCGTGCGCGAGACGATCCGCCTCCTGGCGGCGCGCTAGGCGCGCCGCGCCTCCCCCGGCGGACGCTTCCGGCGATGGGCCTGGCCGGGGTGCTGGTGGACGCGGGAAACACCCTGGTGGAGTGGGACTACCCCCGGCTGGCCGAGGTCCTGAAGGGGCATGACCTGGCGGTGGACGCCGCCACCTTGCGGCTGGCCGAGCAGCACGTCCGCCCCGCCCTGGACGCCTGGCTGGCCCGGGGCCGGAGCACCGAGTCGGCCGACGCCATGGACCACTACCTGGGCCTTGTGCTCGAGGTCCTGGGGGCCGAGCCAGGGGCGTCGGCCTCCCTGGCCGCGCGGCTCCGGGAGCGAGGCGAGCCAGACTGGCGCGTCCCGGCGCCGGGGGCGGCCCAGGCCCTGGGGCGGCTCGCGGCCATGGGCCTGCGGATCGCCGTCGTGTCGAACAGCGACGGCAGCGTGCGCGCGATGCTCGCGGACCTGGGGCTCCTGGACCACGTGGCCGCCGTCCTGGACTCGCGCGTCGTGGGGGTGGAGAAGCCGGACCCGCGCATCTTCGCGCTGGCCCTGGAGGCCATCGGCGTCGAGCCCGCCCAGGCCCTCCACGTGGGGGACCTGCCCTCCATCGACGGGCAGGGGGCCCGCGCGGCCGGGGTGGGCTTCGTCCTCGTGGACCCGGCGGGGGTCTTCGGGGTCGAGCCGTCCATCCGGGACATCGCCGAGCTGCCCGATTGCGGGCCCGTCCGCGCGGGTGGACCCTACCGCGCCGCGTAGCGCGCGGTCCCCAGGGAACGCAGCCACGCGCGGATCTGCATCCGCCGTCCCTCCCCCAGGCCGAGGAAGGTGACCAGGTGCAGGCACTCCCCCTCGGACTCGCGCACGGGCTGCACCGTCTCCACCCGAGAGTCGATGCGCCGGAGCACCGTCCCCCCCAAGGGGAGGTCCAGCCGGAGCCGCGCCCCCAGCGGGAGCCGGACGGTGGACCGGATCAGGGCGTCGTCCACGGAGAGACGGACCAGGCGCGCCACGAGCCCCTCCTCCGGCAGCGGCGAGGGCCCGTCCCGGACTGTGGCCTCCCGCAGCCGGACGGGCCCGTCCACGGGGCGCTGCAGGCTGGAGGCGTCCTCCTTGTCGAGCCGGTCCACCCTGGCCAGGAGCAGACCTCCCTCCCCTCGCAGGAACTCCCGGACGGTGGTGCGGAACTGGTATCGCATCCCGTGCAGGCCGAAACGGACCTCGACGGCATCGCCGGGCTCCACCAGGAGCAGCGGGGGTCGCCGGACCCGGAGGCCGCCCGCGTCGGAGCCCAGGACCTCGGCAGGCTCCGGGAACCTGCGGGTCAGGCTGGCGACGTAGACCTCCTGTCCCGCCGGGATCTGGGTGGTGTCGTGGATCAGGAAGCGCAGGTCCGCGCTGCCCAGGTCCAGGGAGTCCTTGATGCGCGTGAGGACCCGGAGGGTCCGGGTGTAGCCGGTGGGGTCCGCGTCCGACACCTCGGAGCGACGGCGTGCCTCCTCGTCCGCCACCCGCACGAAGACGCTGGCGCTGTGGAGCAACCGCGCCGGCGGCTCTACCTGGTGGCGGTGGGCAAGCTCCCAGAGCAGCTCCATGTCTTCCCGGGAGAGGCGCAGCGCCCGGGCGGAGGCCTCGAAGTAGTCGCGCGCCGCGTCCAGGACCTCCACCTCCTCGGAGGCGCGTCTCCGCCGGCCGCGCAGGGTCAGCCACGCGAGGGCGGCGCCCAGGGCCAGCGCGACGGCGGTGGCGTAGGGGGTGAGGGGGCGGGGTTCGCCTATGCGGTCCAGTCCCAGCCGTTCCCTCAGGGAGCCCTCCCCGGCGGGGCCGCTCACGGCCGGGGCCTGGGCGCGGGCTGGCCCCGCCGCGGCCGTCAGGAGCAGGGCGACGGCCAGGAGGCAGGCGGCGAGCGTCGTGGGGCGGGCCACGCCAGGGGATGATAGACGCCGGCGCGCGCGGGCGCCATGACCGTGGACGTGACAGTGGCCGTGATCGGCGTGTGCGTGTGCGTGGGCGCGAGCGTGGCTCGTGACTTCCATGAGAAGGCCATCCGGTCAAGCCCAGCCGCCGTGGCGATGCGTCCACCGAGGTCTTCGGACGGTGGGATCGCAGCACCGGCGCACGACGGCTGTCCGCACCGCCGGGGATTCCCTGGCACGTCTGCACCTTCCCCTGCCCCTCCCCCTCGACGTCGGCCTCACCCGCGGGGGCGATAGCCCCTGGGCCGGCGACGAGGGGGAGGGGCAGGTCGATCCCTGCTCCGATCCTGAGACCGAGGCCTGGCCGGACGTCCGCTGCGAGAGCCCGCCTGCCATGCTTCCATCCGCACTCTTGAAGGGGTCGTCGATCCGACCCCGGTGCATGTTGGTGTCCGCCAGGTTCGGGCGCTGCATTCTCGTTGGCGGCCTCGAGGGCCAGAGCCACGATCGCAGTCGCCCGGACCGGGCAGTAGGGTTCTCGCTTCCGAACGTCATGGCATCGCCTTGTGCCGTCGGTTCATCCTCGAAGTCGTTGCGGCCCGCTCACGAGGGCAGCACCTGCGCCCCCTCGCACGGCCTCTCCCTCAGGGGCCGGTAGACCTCGCCCGTCACCCACAGGCGGTGCATCAACACCGCGAGCTTGCGGGCCACGGCCACCACCGAGCGCTTCTTGGCGTTCTTCCCGCCTCGCGCCGCCAGTCGCAGCCCCCAGCGGCGCAGGTCGCAGTCCTTGCCGAAGGGGCCCAGGACGTAGTGCGCGGCGCTCACCAGCAACCGGCGCATCATCGGGTCCCCCGCCTTGGTGATCCGAAGCTGCAGCTCGCTCTGGCCCGATTCGTCCCGTCGCGGCACCAGACCGAGGTAGGCGCCCACGGTCCGGCTCTGCTCGAATCGACCGGGGTCGTCGACGGTCAGCACGAAGGCCAGCGAGGTCAGGGCCCCGACCCCGTCGATGGCGCGCAAGGCCTCGGTCTCGGGATAGCGCTTCTGGGCGATCTGTTCCAAGAGTTCGTCATACTCGCGGATCTGCGCATTGAGTGTCGCCACCTGGTCGACCAGGGGCTTGAGGACCGGGACGAGCTCCTCCGGGATATGGGACGCCGCCTTCGTCGCGAAGGCCCGGCTGGAGCAACTCGGCCACCTCTCGCCCTGCGACTTCACCACGCTACGCAGGTGGTTGATCAGCTCCGTGCGGATCTTCACCAAGAGCTCGCGGGAGCGCAGCAGGGCGCGGTCTTGCTGGACCCGGGGTCCGCGGGGCTGGGTGGGCGACAGGAGGGTCGGGTCCAGCCGCGCGATGCGCGCCAGGTAGAGCGCGTCCACCCGGTCGCAGTTGGCGTTGTTCTCGTAGATCAGCCGCAGCTTCCGGGGGTTCGCTACCAGCGTCTCGTGTCCGCACTCGCACAGGACACGGTTCACCCACGCGGAGTGCGTCCCTGCCTCGATGGCGATGCGGCACGCCCCAACGCCCTCGAATCGCCTCCGGAACGCATCGGGCGTGGTCCGCAACCGGCTCTGCTCCACGACCTCGCCGACGGCGTCCACGACGCACACCTCGCTGTAGCGGTCGCCCAGGTCGATTCCCACTGTCACTCCGTTCACCGTCGCCGTATGCTCGTCCATGGCCAGCCTCCTTCATGGGCCCGTGAGCCCGTTTGTTCATGGGGTATCGACCCCGCCGGGGGGCTGGCCTTCTCATCCCATTCTCGTCGCTCGCGACTCGTGCCCCTGGTCGTGGCCGCGGGGGCGGCGGCGCGGCCGGCGTGTCACACAGCGTCAGCGCGTCAGGTAGACCTCGCCCGGTGCGTCCAGCTTCAGGTGCGGCTCCTGGGCGCCGCCCAGCTCGCGGGCGGCGCGGGGGACCGCCTCCAGGAGGTAGCGCCGGAGCTCCGAGGCGCTCACCCGGCCGTCCCCGTCCCCCGGGGCCGCGTCCGCCTCCTTCAGCGCCCGCAGGAGGTAGTGGGTGAAGAGCCCTCCCCCCAGGGCCTCCACCTCCATGGCCCGCTGGCCGCGCCGCGAGGCCAGGAGGCCGATGCGCCCCTCCCCCAGGGCGTCGGAGAAGTCACGAGCCGCCTCGCCCCGGAGGGAGGAGAACCCGCCGGAGTTGCAGGAGTCGGCGATGAAGACGCGGGTGCGGGCGGCCATCGCGTCCCACCAGCGCTGGAGCTCGGAGACCTCGAGGGCGGTGGAGAAGAAGCGGCCGCGGGCCGCGTCCTGGGGCACCAGGTAGTACTCGTCGCCGCGGCGCTCCACCGTGTCCGCGTCCCCGTGGCCCGAGTAGTAGAGGACCACCGTGTCCTCCTCGGAGGTGGCGCGCCGGACCAGGTGCTCGTCCACCGCCAGGGCGATGCCGCGCTTGGTGGCCGCCGCGCCGAGGAGGAGCTGGCAGTCCTCGGCCCGGGCGGGGCTGGCCGGGTCGTCCCGGAAGAAGGCGCAGACCCGCCGCGCGTCGGCCTCGGCGTAGCGCAGGTCGGCGATGGACCCGTCGGCGTAGTCGTCGATGCCGATGGCGAGGACGAAGGTGCGGCCCGTGGCCGCGCGCCGCGTGAGGAGCAGCGGCTCGGAGCGGGCCTCCAGGCCCGAGACGCCCCGGGCCTCCACCACCACCTCGCTGGAGCCCACGTCCAGGGGGAGCTCCAGGTCGATGGTGGCGCTCCGGGGCGCCTCCCCGGCGGGCCCCGCCGCCCCGGCCGAGGGGACGACCGCGCCCGGGTCGCGCAGCCCCTCCTCCCGCAGGACGGCCCCGTTCCACAGGACCCGCCAGGAGGCGAGCCCCCCGGGGTCGGAGGCGATGGCAAGGAGTCGCATGGTGGCCCCGGTCGTGGCGGTGGCCTCCGCTCGAGGCTCGACGACGACCACCACCGGCGGGGACGCGCGCGCCGCCGGGGCGCCCGTGGGGGCCCCGGGGCGCACCTCCTCCAACACCGCCTCCCGTTCGAGGATGGAGAGCCCCTCCAGGCCCGCCTCCAGCCCGGGGAAGGGCCCCGCCTGGGCCACCGCGAGGCGACCGGGGAGCGGTCCAGGACGGGCCCCGGCCCGCTCCCCGCCCAGGACGCGGAAGGGCCAGCGCACCGGGGCGGCCTGGGAGGCCGCCGGCACGGTGCCCAGGGCGCGCTCGGCAGGCCCGTCCAGGGGCAGGTGCTCCCCCAGGGAGAGGCGCACCCGGACGTCCCGGGCGGCCATGCGGCCGCGGTTCCGCACCGTCGCCTCCAGGGAGGCGCTCCCGCCCAGGGGGACACCCCTCTGCTCGCGCCCCGCCGGGTCCAGGAGCCGCACCACCACGTCCAGCTCGGGCCTGGAGGCCCGCGCCGGGAGCGTCGTCTCCCGGCGCGCGCCGCCCACGCCGCGCGGGTCGGCGGCCTCCACCCGGGCGACGAGGCCTCCGGCCGGAGGGACGAAGGGGGTCGCCAGGGCGAGCTGGAACGAGGCCCGCGCCCGGTCGCCCGGGGTGAGCTCGAAGGGGCCCGCCTCGCCGCGCAGGACCTCGACCCCCTCGGCCTCGCAGGAGAGCGTCAAGCGGACCCCGGTGGCCGCGCCCGGGCCCCGGTTCCCCAGGGTGGCCACCACCTCCACGGTCTCGCCGGACTCGGCCACGCCGTCGCCGTTGCCGGCGGCGAAGCCCCCCGCCCCGTCGAGGAGCGCCAGGGCCGCCACCTCCAGGGCCGGCGGCACCAGGGGGCGCAGGCTCACCACCAGGACCACCGGGGCGGCGTCGTGGCCCCGCTCCTCGGTCGCCCGGAGGGTGATGGAGGCGCGGCCCTCGGCCACGTCGCGCGAGGCCACGAGCGGGACCCGCGCCTCCCGGGTCTCCCCGGGGGCGAGGTAGTCCCAGCCCGGCGCCGCCCCCACCTTCACCCCGGGGTCCTCGCAGGAGGTCTCCACGCGCACCGCGTAGGCGGGCCCGGGGCCCTCGTTGGCGACCGCGAGGAGGGCGTGGGCCGTCTCCGTGGCGTCCAGGCAGTCGGCGGGGGCCAGGGGTCGGTCGCCGTCCAGGAAGCGCACGGAGGCGACGAGGTGGGCCGGCTCCGCCAGGCGGTGGGCCAGGTCCTCGGACACCGTCAGTCGCAAGGCCCCGTCCGGGTCCCGCGCCACGTCCCAGGTCTCCCCGATGAGGTCCCGGGGGAGGGAGACCTGGCCCCCCTCGCCCGCGCGCCCTCGCAGGATCACCTCTCCGCCCGGCGAGGCCAGGACGAGCTCCATGCCCGGGGCGGGGCGGAACTCGGTCACCGTCGGCCAGTCCCAGTAGTTCCCCTCTCGGCTCCACTGAAGCTCCCGGCCCACGATCTCCCTCTCCGCATCGGGGTCGCCCTGGAGGAGATCGAGGATCGCCTCGCCTGGATATTTGCTCCCGTGATAGCTGACGATGGTCGGGATGCCGGGGACGAGGAGCCGGCCTATCCGCTCGGCCCATGTCCAGGCGTGAAACTCGCTGTAGTCGAAGTCCGCCATGCCGCAGGTGAAGCAGAGGGTCTTCTCCGAGTCCCGCTCGGGGTCCTTGTCGCCGGGGTAGAGCCGCACGTGGAAGAAGTCCCAGGGATAGCAGACCAGCCGGCCCAGGCCGTAGAGGGGCTCGTAGAGCAGGTCCACCGCCACGATGCGGGGCTGCCAGTAGGAGATCCAGCTCTCCCGGGATCGCTCCTCCTTCTCGGTCCCCTGGCGCAGCGTCCGCTCCCTCTCCAGTCGCTGGACACCATCACCATCGTCCGCGACCACCCGGACCCGGTCGTGCTCCTCCCCGACCTCCTCGAAGGGGCGCGACTCGCCCGTCGGGTCCCAGGTCTTCCTGTAGTGAGAGGCGCAGCCGGAGGCCGCCGCCACCGCGAGGATCCACGGAACGACCGCCTGTCTCGCCTGCCGCATCAACGCACCTCCACCGCGAGCCGCCACACCACCCGCCCCTCACCCGAGAGCACCACGGACCGCGCCCGCGCCTCGCGGCCCTCCACCGCCCAGCCCCGCTCGGACCCCGGCCGCACGGGCCCCGGGTCGCGGGTGCGCGCGCCGCCGGCCTCCCGGAACTCCAGCCTCACCCGCCGCGCCTCCTCGGAGGCGCTCCCCGCCAGGAGCAGCGACTCGGCCAGCCGCGCCGCCCCCTCGGGCTCGAGGGCCTCGCCGGCGGCCACCCGCTCGGCCAGGTCCCCCAGGTCCGCCAGGGGGCCGCGGGAGAAGACGAACCACAGGGTCTCCGTCCCGGCGGGCCCCTCGTGGGCGATCCACCCGCCCCCGGGGTGGCCCTCCTCGGGGATGCGATACCAGCGGCCGGCCTCCAGGGGGAGCTCGGCCCGGGCGTAGCCGCTCACCGGGAAGATGGGGTAGAGCCTCCCGGACGAGCCCCGCCAGAGGACGGCCCCGTGGCAGGGAGCCTCGGCCCGGAAGCGGAACTGCACCGCCTCGCCCGGCCGGGCCCGGGGGGCCGAGACCAGGTCCCTGGTCTCGCCGTCCGCCCCCTGGGCCAGGGCCACCCCCTCCACCTCCAGGGGCCCGGCGGCGGCCGCGCCGGGGCCCTCCCAGGGCCGCCCCGCCAGGGCCGAGAGCCCCTCGGGGATCCGGAACGGGGCCGTCAGGCCCAGGGCGTCCTCGCCCGTCTCCACCACCGTGAGGCGCGCCACGAGCCGGGGGCCCTCGGCCCCCACCCGCAGCGTCCCGGTGAGGACCGCCGAGGCGGCGAGCAGCCTCCCCACCCGCGGGGCCGTGGCCTCGTCCACCAGGCCCGAGTGGGCCCGGCGCACCTCGTCCAGGAGGAGCCCGAAGCGCTCGTCCTCGCCGCCCACGACACGCACCCGGCCCGCCAGGGCCGCCCGCAGCTCGTCCGCCAGGGCGGCGGTCAGGGCGTCCACCCGCCCGGTGGCGTCGCGGAAGGGCAAGACGGCCACGGTCCCCAGGTCCCGGGCCGCCACGGCCCGCTCCACCCGGGCCGCCAGCGAGGCGCGGCAGGCCTCCCAGCTCGGGGCCTCGGGGCCGTCGCGGCGCGGGGCGAGGCAGCCCGCGAGGGCTGCCGTCAGGAAGAAGAGGGTCAGTCCACGCAAGACGCGGGATTCTACAGCCTCTCCAGGTCACGCGCACGCCCACGCACGCGGCCCCGGACACGACCACGCCCGGTCCCCCCCCGCCCCTAAGTCGCCGTAAGACAATCACTGCTACATTCGGCCGGCTGCGGCGGCGCGATGCGTCGTCGCTCGTCGTCGGAATAGCGCTCCATTGCTATTGCTCCTCCTCGCTCCTAGCCTCGCGCCGCCTCGCTCGGCCTCGGTGTTTCACGCAGTGATTGTCTTACGACTCCTAACCCTGGCCCCATCCTTGGTCGCCCCCGCGCCCTCGTGGTATCCTTCGCCCCCCGCGAGGGCCGCGGAACGAAGCCATGGCGAGCATCCTGGTCACCGGCGGGGCGGGGTTCATCGGTTCGCACCTCGTGGACGCCCTCCTGGCCGCCGGCCATCGGGTACGGGTCCTGGACTCCCTGGACCCCCAGGTCCACCCGGATGGCCGCCCCCCGGAGTACCTGAACCCGGAGGCGGAGTACCTCCGGGGCGACGTGCGGGACGGGGCGCGCCTCGAGTCCGCCCTGCGGGGCTCGGAGGTGGTCTTCCACCAGGCCTCGGCCGTGGGCGTGGGCCAGTCCCAGTACCGGGTCCACCACTACGTCGACGTGAACCTGAGCGGGACGGCCCTCCTCCTGGACCGGCTGGTCAACTGGACCGGCCCCGGGGAGCGACCCCGGAAGCTCGTCGTGGCGGCCTCCATGTCCTCCTACGGCGAGGGGCTCTATCGCTGCGCCGCCTGCGGACCGGTGCGCCCCGCCCTGCGCAACGAGGCCCAGGTGGAGGGGGGGCGCTGGGAGCCCCCGTGCCCCCGCTGCGGCGGCGCCCTGGAGGCCGTGCCCACCCCGGAGGAGGCGGCCTGCGAGCCCAACTCCATCTATGCCATCACCAAGCGGGTGCAGGAGGAGATGGTGCTCCTCATCGGGCGCACCTATGGCATCCCGGCGGTGGCCCTCCGCTACTTCAACGTCTACGGGCCGCGCCAGAGCCTCTCCAACCCCTACACGGGTGTGGCGGCCATCTTCATGAGCCTGCTCAAGAACGGCCGCTCCCCGGTGGTCTACGAGGACGGCCTCCAGACCCGGGACTTCGTCCACGTGAGGGACGTGGTGCATGCCAACCTCCTCGCCATGGACCGTCCCGAGGCCGACGGCAAGGCCTTCAACGTGGGGGGCGGCCGGCCTCGCACCATACGCGGCGTGGCGGAGGACCTGGCCGCCCTCCTGGGGGTGGACCGCCCGCCGGAGGTCCAGCACCGATTCCGCAAGGGAGACGTGCGCCACTGCTACGCCGACCTGGAGCGCGCCCGGTCGGCGCTGGGCTACGAGCCCCGGGTGGGGTTCCGGGAGGGCATGGGCGAGCTCATCGAGTGGTCCCGCACGGCCGAGGCGAGGGACGGGTTCGACCGGTCCCTCCGCGAGCTCCGGGAGCGGGGGCTCCTCTAATGCGGGTCCTGGTCACGGGGGCCGCGGGCTTCATCGGGAGCCACGTGACCCAAGGCCTCCTGGGGCGCGGCGACCAGGTAGTGGCCCTGGACTCCTTCGACCCCTACTACGACCCGTCCCGGAAGCGCCGGAACCTGGAGGGCCTGGGCGGGCGCGCCGGTTTCCGCCTGGTGGAGGGGGACATCCTGGACCCGGCGGCCCTGGAGGCGAGCTTCGCCCCCCCCGCCCCCGAGGCGGTGATCCACCTGGCGGCCCTGGCGGGCGTGCGGGCGTCCATCGAGGAGCCCGCCCGCTACGCCGAGGTCAACGTCCTCGGGACCCTCCGGGTCCTGGAGGCCGCCCGCGCGGCCGGGACGAGGCGCCTCGTCTTTGCCTCCTCTTCCGCCGTCTACGGCGGCCAGACCCGGCTCCCCTTCCGCGAGGCGGACCGGGTGGACCGCCCCGTCTCCCCCTACGCGGCCACCAAGCTGGCCGGGGAGCTTCTCTGCCACACCTGGCACCACCTCCACGGCCTCGCGGTCACCTGCCTCCGGTTCTTCACGGTCTACGGCCCGAGGGGGCGGCCCGACATGGCGGTCTGGCGGTTCACCGAGGCCATCGCCCGGGGGGAGCCCGTCGCGGTCTACGGCGACGGTTCGGCGCGCCGCGACTTCACCTACATCGACGATTGCGTGGCGGGGGTCCTGGCCGCCCTGGACCGGTGCGCCGGCTACGCCGTATACAACCTCGGGGAGTCGCGCACCACCCGCGTCGCGGACCTGATCCAGGTCATCGGGCAGGCCGTGGGCCGGCGAGCCGAGGCTCGGCACCTGCCGGAGGTCCCGGGGGACGTCCCGGCCACCTGGGCGGACATCGGACGCGCCCGGGCTGCCCTGGGCTACGAGCCGCGCTGGACCGTGGAGGCCGGGGTGAGGCGCTTCGTGGAGTGGTATCGCGCCGAGGTGGGCCGTGGCTGAGGCGGCGAGGGCCTGGTCGTCGAGGCGGGTCCTGGTCACGGGGGCCGGGGGCTTCATCGGGAGCCACCTGGTGGAGGCCCTGGCGGCCGCGGGGGCCCGGGTGCGCGCCCTGGTGCGCTACAACGGGCGCGGGGACCCGGGACACCTGGCGGTGCTGGACGCGGGGGTCCTCGCCGGCGTGGAGACCGTGGCCGGCGACGTGACCGACGAGCGCTGCGTCCGCGAGGCGGTGGACGGCTGCGAGGCGGTCTTCCACCTGGCGGCCCTCATCGGGATCCCCTACTCCTACCGTGCGCCACGCTCCTACGTGGAGGTGAACGTGCGGGGGACCCTGAACGTCCTCGAGGCCTGCCGCGAGGCGCGCACGGAGAGGCTGATCCAGACCTCCACCAGCGAGGTCTACGGGACCGCCCGGTCCATCCCCATGGACGAGGCCCACCCCCTCACGGGCCAATCCCCCTACGCCGCGAGCAAGATCGCGGCCGACAAGCTGGCCGAGGCCTACCACCTCTCCTTCGGGCTTCCGGTGGCGGTGGTGCGCCCCTTCAACACCTACGGACCGCGCCAGTCCGCCCGGGCCGTGGTACCCACCATCATCTCCCAGGCCCTGGCCGGGGCCGAGGTCCGCCTGGGGAGGCTCGACACCACCCGGGACCTCTGCTACGTCACCGACACCTGCGCCGGCTTCCTGGCGGTAGGGGCCGCGGACCGGGCCGTGGGCCAGGTCCTGAACCTGGGCACGGGCGTCGAGGTCTCCGTGGGGGACCTGGCCCGGCGCGTCCTGGCGCGGCTCGGACGCCCGATCCAGGTGGTCGGCGAGGACCGGCGCCTGCGCCCGGCGGCGAGCGAGGTGGAGCGCCTCTGCTCGGACAACCGGAGGGTCCGCGAGTGGACCGGCTGGTCCCCCCGGGTCGGCCTGGACGAGGGCCTGGAGAGGACCATCGCGTGGTTCGCGGCCCACCCGGAACGCCAGGCGCCGGGCGAGTACCGGGTTTGAGACACGAGCTGGCGACCTTCGCCGTCACGGCCTTCGCGACCATCTTCTCCATCGTGGACCCCTTCGCGGCGGCCCCGGTCTTCCTCGCCATCACCCCGGCGGACACGGACGTGTCCCGTCGCCGGATGGCCCGGCTCGCCTCCCTGGTGGCCGGGGGCGTGCTCCTGGTCTTCGCGTGCCTGGGCCACCGCATCTTCGAGTTCTTCGGCATCACGACGAGCGCCTTCCGCGCGGCCGGCGGACTGCTGCTCCTGGTCCTCGCCTTCGACATGATGCGGGCCCGGGAGAACCCCAAGACGCCGTCGCCCGAGGAGCGGCAGGAGGGCATCGAGAAGGCCGACGTGGCCGTCACCCCCCTCGCGATCCCCCTCCTGGCGGGTCCAGGGGCCATCTCCACCGTGACCCTCATGTCCACCGAGGCGCGGAGCTGGGTCCACCTAGCCATCGTCGCGGGGGCCATCGTCCTCACCTCGCTCCTCTCGTGGCTCATCCTCGCCAATTCCTCGCGCCTCGTCCGCCTCATCGGGCAGATCGGACTGAAGGTCCTCACCCGCGTCATGGGGCTCCTGCTCGCGGGCATGGGCGCCCAGTTCGTCCTGGCCGGCACGAGGGAGTTCCTCCGTGGACCCTGAGCGTCCGCCCGTGCGCTACCCCGTGGGCCGGCCCGTCCTGGGCGAGGAGGAGGCGGAGGCGGCGAGGCGGGTGGTGGCCTCCGGCTGGCTGAGCCAGGGTCCCGAGGTGGAGGCCTTCGAGGCCGACCTGGCCTCCATCCTGGGCGTCCCACCCCCGCGGGTCGTGGCGGTCTCCAGCGGGACCGCGGCCCTGCACCTGGCCCTGGCGGCCCTCGGGGTGGGCCCCGGGGACGAGGTCATCCTCCCCTCGCTCACCTTCCGGGCCACCTCCGACGCGGTGCGCCAGGCGGGGGCCACGCCGGTCCACGCCGAGATCGCCTCCCCCCTGGACCCCACCCTGGACCCCGCCGAGGTGGGACGCCTCGCCACCCGGCGCACCCGCGCCGTCATCGCCGTCCACTACGCGGGCTACCCCTGCCCCATGGCGGAGCTCGTGGCCGCGACACGCCCGCGGGGACTGGCCCTGGTGGAGGACGCGGCCCACGCCCCGGGGGCCCGCCTGGACGGCGCGGCCCTGGGGACCCTGGGGGAGGCGGGCTGCCTCTCCTTCTACGCCAACAAGAACCTCACCTGCGGCGAGGGGGGCGCCGTGGTGATGCGCGGCGAGGCCGCGGCAGAACGCGCACGCCGCCTCCGCTCCCACGGCGCGACCTCCACCGCCTGGGACCGCGCCACCGGGCGCCTCGAGGCGTCGCCGCCGGTGGGCGCGGGCTTCAACTACCGGCTGAGCGAGGTCCACGCGGCCATCGGCCGGGTGCAGTCGAGGAGGCTCGCCGGGTTCAACGAGCGCCGCGCCCGGATCGACGCCCTCTATCGCGAGCGCCTCGCCCGACCGGGCGGGATCGAGCTCCCCTTTCCGGAGCCCCGCGGCCTTCCGGCCTATCACCTGCGGCCCGTCCTCCTCCCCCCGTGGGCCCACCGGGGCCGGGTGCGCTCGCGGCTGCGCGAGGAGGGGATCGAGACGGCGGTCCACTTCTCCCCGCTGCACGGTCCGGAGGTCCCCCTGCCCCGCACGGAGGCCTACGCCCTGCGGGAGCTCAGCCTCCCCCTGCACCCGGCCCTGGCCGACGAGGACGTGGAGGTCATCTGCGAGGCCCTGGAGGGGGCCATCCGCGAATCCACGGACGTGCGGGGGAACGTGCAGGCGTAGGGGAAAGTGCGGGGGAACGAGACGCCCATGCCTACGCCCACGCCCACGCCCACGCCACCTGGAATCGGCGGACTCCTTCCGTGAGGTGGGCCCACCGCCTCACCGCGGCACCAGGGCCCGGGCCACCTCCTCGGCCGAAGGGCGCTCCTCGGTCCGTTTGAGCAGCATCCGCTCCACCAGGGAGGCAAGGCTCCCGGGGACCTCCCGCACCAGGTCCAGCGGCAACCGCACCTCCGTGTTCTCGTGGTGCCAGCGCATGTCGGAGGCCCGCGCCGCCCGGAAGGGCGGGGAGCCCGCCAGGAGGACGTGGAGGGTCATGCCCAGGGCGTAGACGTCCGCGCGGCCATCCACGTCGTCGTCCCTCCATTGCTCCGGCGGCATGTAGAGCGGGGTCCCGAGGCGCCCCTGGCGGTAGGCCACGCCGAAGTCGAAGACCCGCGCGCCCCGATCGGGGTCCAGCAGGATGTTGTCCGGCTTCACGTCCCGGTGGACGAGGCCCGCCGCGTGGGCCGCCGCGAGCCCCAGGGCGGCCCCGCGTCCGATGGCCGCGCAGGAGGTCGGCGGGAGCCGCCCCGCGCGGCGCAGCCCCCCCCCGGCCGTCTCCCCAGGGGCATACTCCAGGAGGACGTAGACCCGATCCCCGTCCCGCGCGGCGCGCAGGACGCGCACCACGTTCGGGTGGACCACCCCGCTCCAGGCGTTGGCCGTGCGCACCAGCCGGTCGGCCAGGTGCGGGATGGCCGCGAGGCGTGCACCCAGGACCTTCACGGCCACCGTCTCGCCCGTGGCCTGGTTCTCTGCCCGGTAGACCTCGCCCATAGGCCCGTGGGCGATCCGCTCCACCAGCTCGTAGCCCCCCAGGCGGGCCGGGCGGGCGGGGGCCTCCGCGGCCCGGGCGTGCGGCGCGGGCCCCTCCGGGGGCGGCACGTCGTAGAGGCGGCGCGGGATGGAGAGCCGCGCGTGGCAGCGCCCGCACTCGAAGGCCGCGTCCTCGTCCATGCCCTGGACCTCGAAGCGGGCGAGGCAGCCGGGGCAGATGAGGACGCCCCGCCGCTGGGCCTCCAGGAGCCTCAGGAGACCCGGGTGGTCCATGACGCCCTGGGCGAGGAGGACCGTCCCCAGGCGCGCGGGCTCGCCCCGCTTCCACCGGGCGGCCCGCTCCGCGAGGGCCCGGTCCACCTGCCCCGGGGTGACCGCGCCCCGCTCCAGGACCATCCGGGCGAATTCCTCGTCCTCCCTCTGGGCGAGCCCCTGGTGCGAAGGTGCCACGCCCTGGGGGCGGCGGAGCAGGGACTCGAGGATCTCGAGCTGGGTCCCCGTGAGGTGGCCGCGCGCCACCAGGAGCCTTCCCAGGCCTCCCCGCTCCCCGGGACGGAGGCCCCGCAGGAGGGGCTCCACCTGGGCCCGCGTGGCGAAGCGGCGGCGGATGGCCAGGTCCGCGAGCCGGTCGTCGTCGGAGGGGTCCACGGCCCGATGATACACGCCGGCCGCGCGGCGCGTGCCACCCTGAGCCGGGCGCTTTTTGCTTCGCGGGCCCGGAGGACTATAATCCCGGCATGACCACGGATACAAAACCTTTGCTTGCGAATGTCGACCTGGACAAGGCCCTGGGACACGAGCCGTACAAGGAACGCATGGACCCCCTCATGCTCGAGCTCCAGCGGCTGCACCGCCAGATCTACGAGGCCCGCATCCCGGTCCTCCTGGTCTTCGAGGGCTGGGAGGGGGCGGGCAAAGGGGACTGCGTGGCGCGCCTGCTGGAGCGCCTTGACCCGCGGGGCACCCGGGTCCAGACCTTCGTGGAGCCCAAGGAGGAGGAGAGCTACCGCCCCTTCTTCTGGCGCTACTGGCTCCACGTCCCCTCCCGCGGCCAGGTGGCCGTCTTCACGCACTGCTACTACCACTGGCTGCTGAGGGGCCGCCGCGACGGGAGCCTGAAGACGAAGGCCTGGGAGGCGGGCATCGAGGCCGTGCGCCAGTTCGAGCGGATGCTGGCCGACGACGGCGTCTTGATCCTGAAGTTCTGGCTCCACGTCGGCCGCAAGGAACAGAAGAGACGCTTCCGGCGCTGGGAGAAGGACCCGGCGTTCTCCTTCCGGGTGGGCAAGGACGCCTGGGCGGAGAACGAGGACTACGAGGGGCGGCTCGAGCGGGCCGAGGAGATGCTCGCGGCGACCCACGAACGGCACGCCCCCTGGGTCGTCGTCGAGGCCACGGACCGCAGGCACCGGCGGCTGCGCGTCGCCGAGGAGGTCGTGGCGGCCTTCCGTCGCGGCGTCCAGAAGAGGCCCGAGAAGTCTGAAAGGCCCCCCGAGGCGCTCAAGCCCTCGGGCGACGGGGTGGCCCGGGTGACCAAGGCCCCGGACCCCCTGGCTGCCCTCGACCTGACCCGGCGCATGGACCGGGGGGTCTACGAGGAGGCCCTGGACAACCACACGGACGAGGTCCGCGTCCTCCAGCACCTCTGCTACGTTCGGCGCGTCCCGGTGGTCATCGTCTTCGAGGGCTCCGACGCCGGGGGCAAGGGGGGCGCCATCCGCCGGCTGGCCAGCGCCCTGGACCCCCGGGGCTACAGCGTGATCCCGGTGGCGGCCCCCGAGGGGGAGGAGAAGCAGAAGCACTACCTCTGGCGGTTCTGGCGGCACGTGCCCAAGGCGGGACACTGGGCCATCTTCGACCGCTCCTGGTACGGCCGCGTCCTCGTGGAGCGGGTCGAGGGCTTCTGCAAGGCCGCCGACTGGAAGCGGGCCTACGCGGAGATCCGCGAGTTCGAGAGGCAGCTCACCGGTTCTGGGGCGGTGGTGGTGAAGTTCTGGCTGCACGTCAGCGCCGACGAGCAGCTCAAGCGCTTCAAGGAGCGCGAGGAGGTCCCCCACAAGCGCTACAAGATCACCCAGGAGGACTGGAGGAACCGCGAGAAGCGGCCCCAGTACGACGCGGCCGTGGCGGACATGGTGGTGGAGACCTCGACGGAGGATGCCCCCTGGACGCTGGTGGAGGCCGACGACAAGCTCTGTGCCCGCATCAAGGTCCTCCAGACCGTGGCCAAGGCGGTGCGCGACCAGGTCCGGAAGTCCGAGGGCTGGAAGGACGGCCTGCACCTCCCCTGAACGTCCCGGACGCGGGGCCAGCCCGGACTCTCACGGGCGGCCGGACTCCCATGGACCCTACGGCCGACATCGAGTGGACGCCGCTCTCCGCCTTCCTGGCCTCCCAGGGGAAGGAGGCCGCGTCGGGCAGCCTGGCGCCTATCGTCGAGCGCCTCTTCAACCGGGACCTGTCCTGGCTCAGCTTCAACGACCGGGTCCTGAGCGAGGCCGCGGACCCGGCGGTGCCGGCCCTGGAGCGGCTCCGGTTCGCGTCCATCGCCAGCTCGAACCTGGACGAGTTCTTCATGGTCCGCGTGGCGGAGATCGCCCGGGTGGCTGCCCGCACCCCCCGCTTCCGCTTCCCCGACGGCCTCACCGCCCGCCAGCTCCTGGCCCTCCTCCGCGAGCACGCCTTGCGGCAGAAGACCCGCCAGGCGCGTTGCTTCCCGGAGATCCTGGGCGCCCTGGCCCAGCGGGGCATGCGCGTCGTGACCGACTTCCCCCCGGGCGGCCCCCACGACCAGGAGATCCGGTCGAGGCTGGAGGGGGCACGGGCCGTCCTGCGCCGCTCCGACGAGGCCCCGCCTCCGCTCCAGAGCGGGAAGATCTACGTCTTCGTGCGCTTCCCGCGCCACTACGCCGTCGTGGACCTGGGCGAGCGGGAGAACCGCCTGGTGGACCTCCCGGCCGGCGACTCCAGGGCAGCGTGGGGACTGGCGGACCGCTGGGTGGCCTCGAGGGCTGCCATCCTCTTCCCGGGCCGCGAGGCCATCGAGGCCTTCCCCTTCAAGATCATCCGCGACGCCGACATGGGCTACAGGCCGGACGAGGAACAGGACCTGGAGGAGCAGGTCCTCCGGGGCCTGCGCCGTCGGCGCGGTGAGTCCCGGGTGATCCGCCTCGAGGTGGACGCGGCCTCCTATTCCGAGGGGGCCCTCTTCCTCGCGGCCCAGCTCGGGCTGGACCCCGCGGCCCTCTACCGGTTCGACCTCCCCATCGACCTGCCCGCCCTGCGCCGGGTCTTCGAGGCCCCAGCCCCTCCGGAGATGCGCTACCCGCCGGTCCGGCCCCAGGTCCCGAAGCTCCTGCGCAAGAAGGACCCCTTCGAGGTGGTGGGCCGCCGCGACGTCCTGCTCCACCACCCCTACGACTCCTTCGACATCGTCGTGGACTTCCTGCAGCGGGCGGCGGCGGACCCCGCCGTGTCGGAGATCAACCACACCCTCTATCGCACCAGCCGGGCCTCGCCCATCATCGCCGCCCTCAAGGAGGCCGCGGGCCACAAGAAGAAGGTGACGGTCTACGTGGAGATCAAGGCCCGCTTCGACGAGGCCGCCAACGTGCAGTGGGCGCGGGAGCTGCGCGAGGCCGGGGTCCGCATCGTCCAACCCATGGGGGGATTCAAGGTCCACAGCAAGGTGACGCGCATCGTCCGGGTCGAGGGCGGCAAGGAGAAGACCTACGTGCACCTCGGCACCGGGAACTACCACCCGGGCACCGCCCTGCAGTACACGGACCTGGGGCTCTTGACCTCGGACCCCGCCATCGGGCGGGAGACGGGGGCCTACTTCTCGGCCATCGCCCAGCGGCGGGAGCCCACGGGTTTCGACAACCTCCTGGTCGCCCCGGGCCACCTCCAGGACCGCTTCCTGCGCCTGATCCGCGAGGAGGTCCGCCAGCAGAAGGCCCACGGGACCGGGCGCATCGTCGCGAAGATGAACTCCCTGGTGGACCCGGACGTCATCGAGGCCCTCTACGAGGCCTCCCGCGCCGGGGTGCGCATAGACCTCCTGGTGAGGGGCATCTGCTGCCTCCGGGCGGGCATCGGGGGCATGAGCGAGAACATCCGGGTGGTGAGCGTCGTGGACCGCTTCCTGGAGCACAGCCGGGTATACTGCTTCGGCTCCGGCAAGCGCCAGAAGGTCTACCTCTCCAGCGCGGACTGGATGCCGCGGAACTTCTACACGCGTTACGAGATCGCCTTCCCCATCAAGGACCCGGACCTGCAGCGTTTCGTGGTGGACACCATCCTCGCCAAGAGCCTCGCCGACAACACCCGCGCCTGGGAGCTGCGTCCGGATGGTTCCTACGACCGTGTGGCGCGCCGCCCCGACGCGGAACCGCTGCGCTCCCAGGCCCTCTTCGAGCAACTCGCCGGGGCGGACTACCAGGGCACGCCCCTGGAGCGGCGCACGGCCGCCCCGGCCGCGCCCCCGGCGGCCCCCGCCGTCGCCGCGGGCGCGCCAGCACCCGCACCCGCGCCAGCGCCCGCACCCGCACCCGCACCCGCGCACGCGCCGGCGAGCGCGCCCGCGGCGTCGTGACGCCATGCAGGTCCTGATCGTCCGGCACGCCCCGGCGGCGAACAGCACCGAGTGGTCCAGGAAGGGCAAGGCCGACGAGCTACGACCGCTGACGGGCGAGGGCCGGGACCGGATGCGGCGCATCGCCCGGGGGCTGGCCCGGCTCACGACCCGCCTGGACGTCGTCATCTCCAGCCCGCTGAGGCGCTCGGTGGAGACGGCCGCGGTCCTCCAGGAGTGCTTCCCCTTCGCCAAGCGGGAGAAGCTCGATGCCCTGCGACCCGGCGGCGACCCCGAGGGGGTCCTGGCCCGCCTCGCGACGCTGGACGCCCAGGCTACGGCCGCCCTCGTGGGCCACGAACCCGACCTGGGGGCCCTCCTGGCCCGGCTCCTGACGGGCGAGGCCGACGCCTTCGTGGACCTGAAGAAGGGGGCGGTGGCCCTGGTGGAGTTCGAGGCCGCGGCCAGGGCCGGGCGCGGGCTGCTCCGGTGGCTCCTCCAGCCGGCCCACCTCCGGCGGCTCGGCCGGTAGGAGTCGTAAGACAATCACTGCGTGAAACACCGAGGCCGAGCGAGGCGGCGCGAGGCTAGGAGCGAGGAGGAG
>JACQVX010000091.1 GCA_016209495.1 Planctomycetota bacterium | reverse complement strand
CTGGAGGGCGCCTGGGAGGTCGCCCCCATGAGCTGTGGTGGCTGTCCCGCCCGTGGCGGCGCCCCTGCGCCCGAGGGGCCAGAGGACCCGTGACGCTGCCCCTGGAGGTGGACCGCAGGCTGGTGGAGGAGGCGGTCTACCTGGAGGTCCGCCGGCGGGAGGCCGCCGGGGACCTGACCGCGGCCCGGCGCTACCACCGCCTGCGGGAGGCCGCCTACTCGGAGTCGGACGCCTCCCGGCGCGAGCGGCGCTTCGAGCAGGCCCACGCGGCGCTCTTCGAGGACCTGGGGCTCGTCGAGCCCCTGCGGGAGGCGGTGGCGGCCTTCCCGGTCCTCGAGGCCGCCTCGGGGTGCGTGGTCTTCCGGCACGTCTCCACCCCCCCGGAGGAGGGGGCCGACTGGCTGGTGCCGGCCGCGGGCCGGGGCCGCGTCATGGTCCGGCTCCGGGCCGCGCGACTCGCGGACCCCGCGGCCCCCGGCGCCCCCCTGGACGCCTGGCTGCGCCACGAGCTGGCCCACGCCGCCGACCTGGCGGACCCGGCCTTCCTCTTCGACCAGGGGCTCCTCGGCGCCGGCGGCGGCACACCTGCCACGGAGCGCGTCCGGGAGAGGCTGCGCCTCGTCTGGGGCATCTCCGTGGACGCTCGCGCCCGCTCGGCGGGGTGGGAGTCCCTGCGCCCCGAGGCCGCCTGGCGCGCCGAGTTCGACCGCGGCTACGCCGCCCTGGAGCCCCCGCTGCGCGAGGCCGCGTTCCGTTCCCTCTGGGCGGCGAAGCGACCCACATACCCCGAGCTCGTGGCCCTGGCGCGGCGACCCGAGCTGGGCGCGGCGGCCGTGGGCGGCGCGCCGGGGACCCGCTGCCCCCTCTGCGGCTTTGTCACCTGGGACTGGGCGAGCGTCGGCCATGCCCTGTCGGCCACCCTGGTCCGGCGCTACCCGGGCTGGCGTCCCGAGGACGGCGCCTGCGGCCGCTGCGCGGAGGTGATGACGACGGCGGCGAGCGCCTGAGCGCGCGCACCCCCCGCCCACGACCACGTTCCTCGCCCACGGCCCCCCGCCCCCTGAAGCGAAATCCTCCACCTCCAGGCGACAATTCCCGCGCCGCTTGGGGGGGCGGACGCCTCACCGACGGAAGCCCGTCCGGCACGTCCTTGGATGGAGGCAGCGCGCCAAGGGAGGTGGAGCATGCGTAGCCGGTCGCCGCGGGCAGGCTTCGAGGCTCTCGCCTACGCGGGCCTGCGGGACGAGCACCGTCTCATCCGCGACCATTTGGCCCGGCTGGAGGCGGCGGCCGATGGGGACGAGCTTTCGGACCTGGTCGGGCTGGTCCATGACCTGGCGTGCCGGCTTGACCTCCACCGCCGCCGCGAGGACGAGGTCATGCTCCCCGCCCTGGCCCTGCACCTGGGGGAGGACTCGGGGCCGGTGCGGCTGGTCCGCCAGGGCCACGTGGACGAGGTCCGACTCCTGGGCGAGCTCCGGGCGGCCACCGGAAGGGCGGCCCTGCGCCGCGCGGTGGCCGGACTCTCGACCCTGCTCCGCGCCCACATGGACATCGAAGAGGAGGCCCTCTTCCCCATGGTCGAGATCGTCCTGGACGCCTCCGAGCGGGAGCAGTTGGCCAGGCGGATGGTGGAGCTGGGCGAGGAGGCGGCGTGTCGCACGGGACGGTGAGCCTCGACGGCAACGAGGCCTGCGCCAGCGTGGCCTACCGTGCCAGCGAGGTGGCGTCCATCTACCCCATCACCCCGGCCTCGCCGATGGGCGAGTTCGCCGACGCCTGGGCCGCCGAGGGGAGGGCCAACGTCTGGGGCACGGTCCCTCGGGTGATCGAGATGCAGAGCGAGGCCGGGGCCGCCGGCGCCCTGCACGGGGCCCTCCAGGCCGGCGCCCTCGCCACCACCTTCACCGCCTCCCAGGGCCTGCTCCTCATGATCCCGGAGATGTACAAGATCGCCGGGGAGCTCACGCCGACGGTGATCCACGTGGCGGCGCGGGCCGTGGCGACCCACGCCCTGTCCATCTTCGGCGACCACAGCGACGTCATGGCGGCCCGCGCCACGGGCTTCGCCATGCTCTGCTCCGGCTCGGTGCAGGAGGCCCAGGACCTGGCCCTGGCGGCCCACACCGCCTCCCTGGCCTCGCGGGTCCCCTTCCTGCACTTCTTCGACGGCTTCCGCACCTCCCACGAGGTGAACTGCATCCACGAGGTCTCCGACGACGACGTCCGCGCCCTCATGGACCCGGCGGACCTCCGCGCCCACCGGGGGCGCGCCCTGACCCCGGATCGCCCGGTCCTGCGCGGGACGGCGCAGAACCCGGACGTCTACTTCCAGGCCCGGGAGGCGGTGAACCCCTATTACGCGGCGCTCCCCCGCATCGTGGCCGGGACTCTGGACGCCCTGGCGAATCGCACCGGCCGGCGCTACCGCCTCTACGACTACGTGGGCTCCCCGGAGGCCACGCGGGTCCTGGTCCTCATGGGCTCCGGGGCGGGGGCGGCCGAGGAGGCGGTGGAGGCGCTCTGCGGCCGCGGCCAGGGGGTGGGCCTGCTGAAGGTCCGCCTCTACCGCCCCTTCAGCGCCGAGGCCTTCGTGCGCGTGCTCCCGCCCACGACGGAGGTCCTCGCCGTCCTGGACCGCACCAAGGAGCCGGGGGCACCGGGGGAGCCGCTCTACCAGGACGTGGTGGCGGCCCTGGCGGGGCTTCGCACGGCGGGCCGAGCGCACTTCTACCGGGAGCCGGCGGTCCACGGAGGCCGCTACGGCCTCGCCTCCCGGGAGTTCACCCCCGCCATGGTGGCGGGTGTCTTCCGGGAGCTCGTCCGCGAGCGGCCGCGGAACCCATTCACGGTGGGGATCGTGGACGACGTGACCGGGACGCACGTCCCGCCCGAGGAGGGTTTCACGACGGAACCCCCGGAGCCGCTCAGGGCCGAGCTCTACGGCCTGGGCAGCGACGGGACGGTGGGCTCCACCAAGGGCACGGCGAAGATCATCAACGAGGAGACGGGGCTCTCGGCCCAGGCCTACT
>JACQVX010000090.1 GCA_016209495.1 Planctomycetota bacterium | reverse complement strand
GGGGGACATCGGGGGGGAACTGTCTTCGGTTCCCCCCCGAGCAATCAGAGCCCCTCCCCCCCGCCGAGGGGGGGACATCGGGGGGGAACTGTCTTCGGTTCCCCCCCGAGCCACTAGTACTCGTCGTCGAAGTCGCCGTAGTCGTCGCCGCCGGCACCACCGCCGCCGACGCCGGCCTTGGCCTTCTTCTTCTCCTTGATCTCGCCCACGAGGGCGTCGGTGGTGAGCATCAGGGTAGAGACGCTGGCCGCGTTCTCCAGGGCGCAGCGCACCACCTTGGTGGGGTCGATGATGCCCGCCTTGCTCAGGTCCGTGAACTCGCCGGTGAGGGCGTTGAACCCGTACCCGTTCTTGTTGGCGCGCACGCGCTCCACCACCACGGCCCCGTCCCAGCCGGCGTTCTCGGCGATCTGCTTCACCGGCGACTCCAGGGAACGGGCCACGATCTCGGCGCCCACCTGCTCATCGCCAGAGAGCTTCAGCTTCCGGACCGCGTCGGCCGCGTGCAGCAGGGCAATCCCACCGCCAGTGACCACACCCTCGGCGACGGCGGCGCGGGTGGCGTTCAGGGCATCCTCCACCCGGAACTTCCGCTCCTTCATCGCCGTCTCCGTGGCGGCGCCCACCTGGACCTCGGCGACACCCCCGGACAGCTTGGCGAGGCGCTCCTGGAGCTTCTCGCGGTCGTAGTCCGAGGTGGTCTCCTCGATCTGCTTCTTGAGCTGCTCGATGCGGCCCTCGATCTCCTTGGTCGCGCCAGCCCCCTCGACCAGGGTCGTGGCCTCCTTCTCGACCACCACCCTCTTCGCGCGTCCCAGGTCCTTCAGCTCGACGTTCTCGAGCTTCACCCCCAGGTCCTCGGAGAGGAAACGCCCGCCGGTGAGGACAGCGATGTCCTCGAGCATGGCCTTGCGGCGATCGCCGAAGCCGGGGGCCTTCACCGCGCAGCACTGGAAGGTCCCGCGCAGCTTGTTCACCACCAGGGTGGCGAGGGCGTCGCCGTCCACCTCCTCGGCGATGATGATGAGCGGCTTGCCCGCCTGGGCAATCTTCTCCAGCACCGGGAGCAGGTCCTTCACGCTCGAGATCTTCTTCTCATGGATGAGGATGTAGACGTCCTCGAGGCGGCACTCCATGGTCTTGGGATCGGTGACGAAGTAGGGCGAGAGGTATCCCTTGTCGAACTGCATCCCCTCGACGTACTCCACCTTGGTCTCGAGACCCTTGCCCTCCTCGATGGTCACCACGCCGTCCTCGCCCACCTCGTCGAGGGCCTCGGAGATGATCCGGCCGATCTCCTCGTCGTTGTTGGCGGCTATGGAGGCGACCCGGGCGATATCCTCCTTGCCCTTGATCTTCCGGCTCTGGGTCTTGAGGTTTGCCACGGCGGCCTCCACGGCCTGCTCGATACCGCGCTTCAGGGCCACCGGGTTGGCGCCGGCGGTGATGTTCTTGAGGCCCTCGACGAAGATGGCCTCGGCCAGGACCGTGGCGGTGGTGGTGCCATCGCCGGCCACGTCGTTGGTCTTCTTGGCCACTTCCTTGACCATCTGGGCACCCATGTTCTCGTAGGTGTCCGGCAGCTCGATCTCCTTCGCCACCGTGACCCCGTCCTTCGTGATGGTGGGAGAGCCCCACGACTTCTCCAGGATCACGTTGCGGCCCCGGGGTCCCAGGGTGATCTTCACTGCCCGGGCCAGCTTGCCCACGCCGTTGCGCAGCTTCGCGCGGGCGTCGGCGTTGAATGCGATACGCTTTGCAGCCATTTTCCCTCGCCTCTCGTCTAGGGTCCCCCTGGCCACGACCAGGGGGACCGGATTCCCAGCCTCCGTGCCTCCACCCGACCGAACGCCCGCCACCGCGGGCGCGGTCGAGGCTAGCTCAGCACGCCCAGGACGTCCTCCTCCCGCATGAGGAGGTACTCGTCCCCATTCACCTTCACCTCGGTTCCGGCGTAGCGCCCGAAGAGGATTCGATCCCCCTTCTTCAGCCCGCCGCACACCCGACGGCCGTCATCGAGGAGCTTGCCCGGTCCGGTGGCAAGCACCTCGCCCTCCAGCGAATCCTTCTGTGCGGTGTCCGGGAGGTAGATGCCGCCGGCGGTCTTCTTCTCGGCCTCCCTGCGGACGACCACAAGGCGATCGTTCAGAGGCTTTATCGTCATGGCTCAACACTCCTATCCATTTCATGGCCTTCCGATAGTGCAACGCATCCCCCCGGTCAATCCACATGCCTTGGTCCTCGCCCTACCCGGACGTGCAGCCCAGCACTTTACAGCGAGGCCAGGACCTCGGGTGCGCCAGATTGGCGCCCCCCCGGGCGACTTGCCAGTCAAGCTGGCGGGTGCTAGAGTCCCTCGCCGTCCCCGAGGGCGTAGCTCAGTTGGTAGAGCAACTGGCTTTTAACCAGTTGGTCCTGGGTTCGATCCCCAGCGCCCTCACCAAGGTGTCGCACGTCCGGTTCGAAGAATGCCCGCCTGCGGCTACGGCGACCCGCCACCGGCGGGTCGCCTACTCGCTCGGCCGGTCCTGCGGACCGGCCTGCGCTCGTAGCCGCGAGGGTTCGATCCCCAACGCCCTCACCAGCAATCCCGCGGCTTCTCCCTCGCCCCGGAGGGACGAGCCGCTTCCGGAACGATTCCGCCCCTACATCGAGCAGCCTCGCCAATACGCGGACCTTGCGGCCCGCGCCGTTGTCGTGGACGGGGCGCGGCTGCGTGTGCAGCTCCTCTTCACCGCGGACGGCTCGCTGCACGACGTCTCACTGGAAGGAGGCGGTGCATGACGATGGCACCTGGACTCCGCTCCTGGCTGGACGCCGCGGCGGCGGTCCTCACGGCCCAGGCGGCGAAGATCGAAGTCTTTGCGCGCGAGCAGATCTATTGCGAGTACTGGGTGCAGAACGAGCTGGCCGTCTCCCTGCCCTGGAACCAGCCCGGTTGGTACTTCGTGGACCGCGGCCCGGGGATCTCCGTGCCCGGAGATGACGCGAAGTACCCGGACTTCGTCCTGCGCTTCGGCAACGCATCGACGGATCCCGTCTACTGGTTGGAGCTGAAGGACCTCGTCACGAATCCATCGGAGAACGCCGGCGCCCTGCTCGCCGCCATGGAAACTATGCGCAGGGGCGACCGGGTTGCCACCATCGACCGCTGGAAGGAGGCGCACAGGAGCAAGGCGAGGGGCGCCCCTGCCTTCGCCGCCGCCATCGGCGGGGCGTCCTTTCATGGGGGCGGCATCGCGCTGGGTCCGGACCTGGCCATCCCCGCTACGCCTCCATGGGCATCGGTGCACCGCTGGCCCGTCGCCGGGCGGTGGACACTGGCGCTCTTCCTCGGCGATGCCATGCTGGTCGGTGCGGGCCGCTCAAGGGGCGAGGCGCATGAGGGCACGCGGGGCGAGCCCGGTCCTCGGCCCTCCCCCCCGCCAGACCCTGCCCCCACCGCTTCCACCGACCGCGAGGGCAGCGCCCTGGAGGTCGCCATCCAGATCGCCCTGGCAGTGGAGAGCGACAGGCAAGCACGCGGTGTCCCGGTGAGGTTCGCGAGCAGAGGCGAGGCGGACCGTTTCAAGCACGCGGTAGAGACGGGCCTCGCCGAGCACAACCGGGCGGCCACGCCGGGCGTCTGCCATGCCTACCCGTGGACGTGGACCCCCGACTCCGGCGGCCGGCCGCTCACCGACTCCGGCCGCGCGCATGGAGTCGAGCTACGGATGTCCTACAGCTCGAAGCCGCGGCGTTGAGCCTCGGTCCCCCTGGGCGAAGACGAGGAGCCGGTGCCGCGCCCTGGAGGCCGCCCCGTGGCGCGCGTTCCGGTCGCGGCGGGCCCCCGCCCAGCCCCCGGCGCCCTCACGCGCCGCCCGGACCCGCGACGAGCGCGGCCACCGCCTCCCGCACCCGCCGGCGCACGCGTTCCGGCGAGACGACCTCCGCCTCCGAGCCGTGGACGAGGACGCGGCCCACCAGGTAGTCCAGGCCCCAGGCCTCCAGGCGGGCCAGGACCGCCCGGGTCCCCTGCTCGGGGCGCGCCCCGGGGATCGTCTCCAGGACCTCCACCGCCGAGGCCCCCGTGAATCGCACCAGGGCCCAGTCCCTGGGCCCCCGCGGGGGCTCGGGGCCAGGGTCGGCACGACACGGGTCTTCCAGGACCACGGCCTCGCGCACCCGGTCCAGGCGGTAGTCCCGCCGGCGCCCGCCCGGACGCGTCAGGGCGGAGAGGTACCAGTGCGCCTCGCCGAAACGCAGGGCGAGCGGCTCCACCACGCATTTCCCCGCGGCCCGCCTGCCCTCTGTGTAGTAGGTCATGGACAGGGCGCGCCGGTGCTCCACAGCCTCCCGCACGGCCCGGTAGACCTCCGGCGGGGCGGCGCTCGTGGGGAACCCCGCGTAGCCGGCCTCCAGCCGTTCCGCCAGGTCCGGGTCCGCCCTGCGCATGGCCCGCCCCAGCCTGGACCGGAGTCGCTCCACCTCCGCCTGCCAGGGCCCGCCCCGGTCCGGGATCGTCGCCAGGTGGTGCTGCAGGGCCAGGGCCTCCAGGAGGCTCAGCCTGGGAGGAGAGAGCCGGGGCGGCGCCCCGGAGGCCTCGCCCCCCGGCAGGCCCAGAACCAGGTGGTGGCCCAGGATGTCCAGTGAGCGGGCCATCCTCCCGCCGCCGGCGGCCAGGGCCAGGCAGGCCACCTCCATGTCCGCGCGCAACGTCTTCGGGTCAAGCCCGAGGCCTTGAGCCAGTGCGCCCAGGTCCAGCCGGCGCACCGCGACGCCCTCCACCTCCTCTCGCGGCGAAACCGTGAGGGCCGCCAGGGCCGAGAGGACCAGGTCCAGCCGCGCCGCCTCCGTCTGCCTCCAGGGGTCCCGCGGCTCGAGGGCCGCAGGGGGTCCCTCCGCGGCCTCGTCGGTCCACCCCGGGCCGGCGGGCTCCAGGGTCGCCAGCATCGCCGGCCTGGCGTAGATCGCCCGGAGGGCCTCCAGCTCAGCCCTCCACCGGTCGAGCGCCGCCTCGGGCCCCAGGAGGCGGACCCGACCGTGGTTCTCCAGGACCCACCTCGCCAGCGCCCTCGCGTCGCCCCGGCGCACCAGGGCGCCCACCCATTCCCCCCCCCCGCCGACCTCGTCGAACAGGTCCCGGCAGTCCGGGAGATACGTGGCCGCCACCTCCAGCCGCGCGTCCAGCCGCGGCGCCCCGTCCAGGTCCCAGGGGCGGCGCCTCGCCAGCTCGGCCACGCGGAAGCCATCGGGGATGTCGTAGCCGCCCTCGGGGCAGACCTCGACAGGCCCCTGGACCCGGCAGAGCTTGAAGGTCCGGGGCCCGCCCGCGCCGCCGGCGGACCTCCCCACGCCGTACCAGGCGCCGTGGGCGTGGTAGACCCCGTAGGGCTCCACGGTGCGCCGGGCGCGCCGGCCGTCCAGGGTGGTGTAGCCGAATACCAGGCGCCTCCTCGCCGCGGTGGCGCCCACGAAGGCCTCGAGGGCAGCCCCTTCCGTGGCCGCCAGGGGCCGCTCGGGCCGGCCCTCGGGACCGGCGTCGAAGGCGATCCCCGAACGGTCCAGGGCCGCGGCCAGGTCCCGGTGGACGGCGTAGGCCACCTTGAGGAGGGCCAGCCGGAGGGGACGCGACAAGGGCCCGCCCCGGAGCCTCCCCCCCATGCGGTGCAGCAGGGACAGGACCTCGATGTCGCCCCGGTCCAGGCGGAGCGAGAGGTCCCCTGGGGGCCGGGGCAGGCCGTAGGTCGCCACCGTCGTCTCGCCCCCGGGCTCCCCCGCCGCATCCCGGCCGCGCACGACCTGGACACCCGCCGCCTCCAGGGCCTCCAGGTCCCGGCTGAACCGCCGGCGGGCGCTCTCCGGGTCCAGACCGCCGTAGTGGGAGCGCAGGGCGCGGCGGATCTCGCGCAGGCTGCGAGGGCCCTGGGCCTCGCGCAGGTGGCACACCAGGGCGATCTGCCGCTCCAGCCGCGAGGGGTCGCCTGGGTCGAAGCCCTCCCGGTGGGCCTCCAGGAAGGCGCCGAGGGCGCGCCGGGCGCGGCGCAGCGGGTCCGTGGAGCGTGCCACGGCCGGGTCCGCCGCCGCCGCGTCCTCGATGGCCTCGCCCAGGCTGAGCCGGTTGGTGGGCCCCGGGCTCCCCGGGGCAAAGACCCGGAGCTCCAGGCCCTCCTCGGCGTCCACCCGCCCGTGCCGAGCGACCCACACGGCCTCGATACGGTAGCCGTCCACCTCCGCCCGACCCACCAGGTCGCCCCCGGGCGCCACGGGCTGGAAGCCGGAGCCGGCGAGGACGCGGCGAAGCTCGGCCGCCGTCAGGCGCACGACCCCGAGTCCCACGGAGACCCCCGCCGCGCGAGCCCCAGGCGGAATAGGTGAGGGAAGCGCCGCCGGTATTCCACGGCGCCACAGCCTATGGCAAAGGGGAGGTGCTGTCACGTCCTCTCGTGTTGACCTCGGCGCGGCAATGGGCATGATGCCGCTCCGCCGCCCGAGGAGACCGCCCCATGGCGACCGCCACCCGTCGTTCCATCGAGCTGGCCGAGCGCCACGCCGCGCACAACTACCACCCCCTCCCCGTGGTCGTCGCGCGAGCCCGGGGCTGCTGGGTCTGGGACGCGGACGGCCGGCGCTACCTGGACATGCTCTCCGCCTACAGCGCCCTGAACCAGGGCCACCGCCACCCGGCGATCATCAGGGCCCTGCGGGCGCAGGCGGGGCGCGTCACACTCACCTCCCGGGCCTTCCACAACGACCGCCTCGGCCCCTTCTGCCGGACCCTGTGCAGGCTCTCGCGGATGGACCGGGTCCTCCTCATGAACACCGGGGCGGAGGCGGTGGAGACGGCCATCAAGTGCGCCCGCAAGTGGGGCTACAAGCGCCGGGGCGTCCCGGAGGGCGAGGCCGAGGTCGTCGTCTTCGAGAACAACTTCCACGGCCGCACCACCACCATCGTCGGCTTCTCCTCCGAGGCCCAGTACCGCGACGGCTTCGGCCCCTTCACCCCGGGCTTCCGCCTCGTCCCTTACGGCGACCTGGAGGCGGCGCGCCGGGCCGTGGGGCCGAGGACCGTGGCGGTGCTGGTGGAGCCGGTGCAGGGGGAGGCGGGGATCGTCATCCCGCCCCGGGGCTTCCTCCGCGGCCTCCGGGCCCTGTGCGACGAGGCGGGGGCCCTGCTCGTGGCCGACGAGATCCAGACGGGGTTCGGCCGCACCGGGCGGCTCTTCGCCTGCGAGCACGAGGGGGTACGTCCGGACGTCCTCGTCGTGGGGAAGGCCCTGGGGGGCGGCGTCCTCCCGGTCTCCGGCGTCCTGGCCTCCGACGAGGTCATGGGGGTCTTCACCCCCGGCGACCACGGGAGCACCTTCGGGGGCAACCCCCTGGCCTGCGCCGTGGGCGAGGCCGCCGTCGAGGCCCTGGTGAAGGGGCGCATGGTCCAGAACTCGGCGCGGCAGGGGGCCTGGTTCCTGAAGCGCCTGGCGGCCATCCCCAGCCCCCACGTGAAGGAGGTGCGCGGCCTGGGCCTCTTCATCGGGGTGGAGATCCGGGTGTCCAGCGGCACGGCCCGGCCCTACTGCGAGCGTCTCATGGAGAAGGGCCTGCTCTGCAAGGAGACCCACCACCAGGTCATCCGCTTCGCCCCGCCCCTGATCATCACCCGCCGCGAGCTGGAATGGGCGATGTCGCGTATCGAGCCGGTGCTCCTGGAGGGGGTGTAGCCATGGCGGATGGGGCGCCCTACCCCGCTCGCCGCCTCCACGACGGGAGGGAGGACGGCCTCGTCCCCCTGGAGCCCCTGGACCTGGACCGGGTCCAGGGCTTCGCCGGCCTCCTGGAGGGCATGGGCCGCACGGCCTTCGGGGGGCGCAACCTGGGCGAGGCCTTCGAGGTCCTCAAGGCCATGAGCTCGGACCCGGACTGCCTCGTGGTGGCCACATTCAGCGGCGCCATGACCATCGCCAAGATGGGCCGGGTCATCTGCAGCATGATCGACGAGGGCCTGATCCATTGCGTGATCTCCACCGGGGCCCTCATGGCCCACGGGCTCACCGAGGCCATCGGCCAGGTGCACTACCGCCACGAGCCGGGCACGGACGACGCGGCCCTCTTCGCGAAGGGCTACAACCGGGTCTTCGACACCCTGGAGATGGAGCGGAACCTGGACAGCGTAGCGGCCGTGGTCTCGAAGGCCCTGGAGGGCATGCACGCCGAGCGGCCCGGCCTCCCCCTGTGCAGCGTGGACCTGTGCCGAGAGGTGGGGCGCATCCTCGAGGACCAGGACGAGGGGCCCGGGGTCCTGCGCAGCGCGTGGCGCAAGGGGGTGCCGGTCTTCATCCCCGCCTTCACCGACAGCGAGGTGGGGCTCGACCTGGCCACCTGGTGGATGGGGCGCGAGAGGCGCGCGGGCCGGCTGGGGGAGGGGAAGGCCTGCTTCGACGTCCAGCCCCCCTTCAACCCCTACCTGGACCTCTGCGCCTACGCCCGGCTGGTGGTGGGCCGGAGGCGCCTGGGCATCTTCACCGTGGGGGGCGGCGTGCCGCGCAACTGGGCCCAGCAGGTGGCCCCCTTCGCGGACCTCGTCGTCCACCGGGTAGGGGTGGATCTGCCCGTCCCGAGGTTCCGATACGCCGTTCGCATCTGCCCGGACCCGCCCTACTGGGGCGGGCTCTCGGGCTGCACCTATTCCGAGGGCGTCTCCTGGGGCAAGTTCGTCCCCCCGGAAGAGGGCGGACGTTTCGCCGAGGTCTATTCCGACGCCACCCTGGTCTGGCCCCTGCTCGTCAAGGGTCTGCTGGAGTGGCGCCGCGCCCGCGCGGGCGAACCGCGAGGAGGGTAGTCATGGCCCCCATCACCATCGGCCTCATCGTCGGGGGGGCCGTCGTCCTGGTCCTCATCATCGTCGGCCTCTACAACGGTCTCGTCGGCGCCCGCAACCGCTTCAAGAACGCCTACTCCCAGATCGACGTGCAGCTCAAGCGGCGCTACGACCTCATCCCCAACCTGGTGGAGACGGCCAAGGGCTACCTCAAGCACGAGCGCGAGACCCTGGAGGCGGTGATCGCCGCGCGCAACACCGCCTTCACCGCGAGTCAGCGCGCGGCGGCCGTCCCCGGCGACCCCGAGGCCCTGCGGGCCCTGCAAGGGGCGGAGGCCGGCCTCACCGGTGCCCTGGGCCGGCTCATGGTCGTGAGCGAGCAGTACCCCGAGCTGAAGGCGAACCAGAACATGATGCAGCTCGCCGAGGAGCTGACCTCCACGGAGAACAAGATCTCCTTCGCCCGGCAGGCCTACAACGACGCGGTGATGAACTACAACACGAGGCGCGAGACCTTCCCGGCGGTGCTCTTCTCCGGCTCCTGGGGCTTCAAGGAGGCCGAGCTCTGGGAGATCGAGAAGCCGTCCGACCGAGAGGCGCCGCGGGTGTCCTTCAGCTAGCCGCCGGCGAGCTGCCCCGCGGGACTCGTGGCCCGTTCGCCGCCCATGGACTTCTTCGACCACCAGGAGCGCGCGCGGAGGAAGACCGGCCTCCTCGTCGTCTACCTTTCCCTGGCGGTGGTGCTCACCGTCCTGGCCGTATGCCTGGTCTTCGCCCTGGCGGTCGACCGGTCGCCCCGCGGGGACCCCGCCCTCTTCGGCGGCGTCGCGCTCGGGACCCTCCTGGTGATCGCCGCCGGGACCATCTACAAGCTCCTCGCGCTGGGCTCGGGCGGAAGGGCCATCGCCGAGGGGCTGGGCGGCGAGCCGGTGTCTGCCGGGACCCAGGACCCGAGGGAGCGCCGGCTGCTCCACGTGGTCGAGGAGATGGCCATCGCCTCCGGCGTGCCGGTGCCCACGGTCTACCGGCTGCCGCGGGAGACGGCCATCAACGCCTTCGCGGCGGGCACCTCGACCGACCACGCGGTGGTCGCGGTGACCGACGGCGCTCTCCGGAGGCTCACCCGCGACGAACTCCAGGGCGTGATCGCCCACGAGTTCAGCCACGCCCTGAACGGCGACATGCGGCTGAACCTGCGCCTCATCGGCCTCCTCCACGGGATCCTCCTCCTGGGCCTCGCGGGCCGGGCCATCCTCCGGGGCATGGGACGGGGCCGCGGGGGCCGGAAGGGGTCGGGCGGCGCCAGCCTCATCGTCGGCCTGGGCCTCCTCGTCGTGGGCTACGTGGGGTACTTCTTCGCGCGGCTCATCAAGGCCGCCATATCCCGCCAGCGGGAGTTCCTGGCGGACGCGAGCGCCGTCCAGTTCACGCGCAACCCGGGCGGCATTGCGGGGGCCCTCCGCAAGATCGGCGGTCTCGCCGAGGGGTCGCGTCTCGAGAGCCCCGGCGCGGAGGAGGTGAGCCACATGCTCTTCGGCGAGGGGATCGGCCAGGCCTTCCTCCAGGTCCTCGCGACCCACCCCCCCATCGCGGACCGCATCCGACGGATCGACCCCTCCTTCGACGGGCGCATCGAGGAGGTCCCTCCGGACGCGGGCGACTCGGACGAGGCGGTGGCCATCGAGCTCGGCCTGACGCCCATCGCGCGAGACGCGGCCCCCGCGGGACCCGCCGTCCCTCGGCCCGCCCATGTCGCCGCGCGGGTCGGTACCCTCACCCCGGAGCGGATTCGCCGCACCCGGGCGGCGCTCGCCTCGATCCCGCCCTCGGTCGTGGAGGCGGCCCGGGACCCCTTCGGGGCCCAGGCGGTGGTCTTCGGCCTCCTCCTCCACGAGGGTGAGGAACCGCGGCTCCGACAGTGGCAGGCCCTCGAACGAACGGTGGAGCCGGCCGTCCTGCGGGAGACCCGGCGGCTCGGCGTGGCCTTGGCGGGGCTCGCCCGCCCCCTTCGGCTCCCCGTCGTCGCACAGACCGTCCCCGCCCTGCGCCTCCTCTCGCCGGCACAGGCCCGCCGGTTCTCCGCTGCGGTGGACGCCCTGGTCCAGGCCGACCACAGGGTGAGCCTCTTCGAGTTCGCCGTGGGCAAGCTGCTCCAGCGCCACGTCGTCGCCGGGAGGCCCGGCGGCGTTCGCTTCCACGGCCTGACGCCCCTCCGCGGGGACCTGGCGCTCCTCCTCTCCGCCCTCGCGCGCCACGGGCAGCGCGAGGAGGCCGCTGTCGAACGCGCCTTCCAGGCCGGCGCCGCGCGGGTCGCGGGGGGGACCGGAGGCCTCGCGCTGGCGCCGCGTGAGGCCTGCACCCTTCGGGCCCTCGACCAGGCCCTGGGGCGCATCGACCTCGCGGCCCCCCCGGTGAAGAGGCGCGTCGTCGACGCGGTGGCCCACTGCGCGATGGCGGACGACACCGTCACACCCGCGGAGGCAGAGGTCCTCCGCGCCGTCTCGAACGCGATCGGCTGCCCCATGCCTCCGTTCGTGGACTAGGACGACTCACGGAAGGAGTCCCCCGATCCCACGTGGCCGCGGAGGTGACCGCCGACGGGGCCGCGGGCGTGGGCGTGGGCGTGGGCGTGACCGTGGGCGTGGGCGTGGGCGTGACCGTGGGCGTGGGCGTGACCGTGGGCGTGGGCGTGGGCGTGGGCGTCTCCCCCATCCGGTCGTTCGCGCGCGTCTCTCGGTTGCCTAGACCCCCACCACCTCCGCCACGGGCGTCCCGCCATCGGAGACCTTGAAAGGCCGGCCCGAGGGGGACCAGTTCTCCCCGGCCGGGTCCAGGCCCAGGGCCACAGCCACCGTGGCCATGAGGTCCGGGACCGTCACCGGCCGTTCCACCACCGCCGCCCCCTCGGGGTCGGTGGCACCCACGACCGTCCCCCCGCGCACCGGGCCGCCGGCCAGGAGGGCGCTCCAGGCGGCGGGGTGGTGGTCACGGCCCTCGCTGGCGTTGATGGCGGGGCTGCGGCCGAACTCGCCCAGGCAGACCACCAGGGTCCGGCCCAGCAGCTCCCGGGACGCCAGGTCCGCCAGGAGGGCCGAGAGCCCCGCGTCGAGCTGGCCGGAGAGGGCCGCCGTCCGGGTGAAGTTGTCCTGGTGGGTGTCCCAGCCGCCCAGGACCACCTCCACGCAGGGGACCCCCGCCTCCACCAGTCGTCGGGCCATGAGGCAGCCGGCGCCGAACTCTTCCGTCCCGTAGGCCGCCCTCACCGCCTCCGGCTCCCCCGCCAGGTCGAAGGCCCCCAGGGCCTCCGCGTTCATGAAGCGCACCGCCCGGGCCACCACGTCCCGGTGGGCCGCCCCCTCGGGCCCGCCCCCGCGCGTCGAGTAGTCGTCCTCCAGGGCCTCGAGGAGCTTCAGCCGCCGGGCGTAGCGGGCCCGGTCCACGCCGCCGGGCATCCCGAGGTTGTCGATGGGCTTCAGCGCGCTCTGCACCAGGAAGGGGTCCAGGCCCGAGCCCAGGAAGGCGGCCCCGGGCGCCGCCCCGTTGATGCTGATGACCGGCGGCAGGTCCGCCGAGGGTCCCGAGGGCGCACGCCGGTCCCGGGCGGCGAGGGAGGCCATGGACGGGTGCTGGACCGAGGAGAGCGGGGCGTAGCCCGTGTGCAGGAGGTAGCGGGCCCTGTCGTGGTTCCCCTCCCGGCTCGTCATGGACCGGATCATCGCGTAGCGGCGGGCCCCCTCCGCCAGGCGGGGGAGGTGTTCCCCCAGGCTCAGCCCCTCGACCGCGGTGCGGATGGCCTTGAAGGGCCCCCCCGTGGCCGCGCCGGGTTTGGGGTCGAAGGTGTCGATGTGGCTGGGGCCGCCCGCCAGGAAGATGAGGATGAAGCGGTCCGCCTTGCCCCCCTCCTCGCGCCGCGCGCCCCCCAGGGCCGGCCACGCGAGGGCGGACGCGAGCCCGCCCAGGGAGAGCCGCAGGAAACCACGCCGGTCCGTGCAGGCAGGGCGAGGCATCAGTGGTTGAAGATGAACTCCGAGGAGTTCAGCAGGGCCCAGAGCAGGTCCTCGAAGCCCTCTCGGGGCGAGGCGGCCTCGCGCACGAAGAGGACCGAGCGTCTACGCTCCGCCTCCGTGGGGAGCCGGCCCAGGGCCGCCAGGTAGACGCGCTGCGCCGCCAGGTCCATGTCCTTTCGCCCCCCTTCCTGGAGGAGCCTCCCCAGGGTGCTCTCGGGCCGCACCCGAGCCCCCTCGTTCACCAGGGTCCCGTTCAGCATCTCCAGGGCCTGGGGCACCGTCCCCTCGAACTGGAGGATCTCGTCCATCATGTCGTCGCCGAAGGTCACCACCAGCCGGGCCAGGTAGCCGTTCTTCATCTGCTCGATTCGCTTCGGCCGGCGGGCCCGGAAGACGTCCTCCAGGCCCGTGGCGGCCAGGACGGAGTAGAAGAGCTGCTCGGGCCCCAGGGGCGTGACGTAGCGCCGGAGATAGCGATCCCGGTCCTCCGCGTTGGGCCCCTCGGAGGCGGTGGCTCGCTGGTATGCGGCCGAGAGGAGGATGCCCCGCTCCAGCCGCCGCAGGTCGTATCGGTGGGCCGCCAGGTCCACCGCCAGCGCTTCCAGGAGCGCCGGGTGGCTGGGGACGCTGGACTCCCCCATGTCGTCCACGGGCTCCACCAGTCCTCGCCCCATGTAGTGGGCCCAGACCCGGTTCACCGTGGCCCTGGCGAACCAGGGGTTGGCGGGGTCCGTGGTGAGCCGCGCGAACAGGGCGCGGCGGTCCTCGTGATGGGGCCCTGGCCCGGTCTCCACCCCCTCCCCGGTGAGGTAGCGGGGGAACACCACCGCGCGCTCGCGGCCCGGGTCCTCCTCCCCCCCCACCGTGAGCTGGCCACGAGGTCGCTCGAAGACCTCCACCACCGGGCGCATGTCCTCGCCCTCCCCCACCCGCCGGACCCCCACCCGGGCGAAGAAGGCCAGCATCCCGTCGTAGTCCGCCTGCCTCCACTTCTCGTAGGGGTGGTCGTGGCACTGGGCGCAGTGGATCCTGAGCCCGAGGAAGGCGCGGGCCATGGCCCCTGCCGCCTCGCGCCGGGACTGGGCGTAACGCAGGAGGAAGTTGACCGCCCCGTTCTCCGTGTTCGTCCCGGTGGCGGTGATGAGGTCGCGGACCACCTCGTCGTAGGGTCGGTTCTCCTCGAAGCGCCCGCGCAACCACTCCAGGAGGGCGTCCCTGCGCAGCACCGGCAGCCGCGCGTCGTAGCCCACCAGCATCCGGGTCCAGCGCATGGCCTGGAAGGCGGCGTGCAGCGGCGAGGCCAGGAGCTCGTCCACCACACGCGCGCGCCGGTCCGGCGCGCGGTCCCGCAGGAAGGCCTCCACCGCCTCGCCGGAGGGGATGACCCCCGTCGCGTCCAGGTGCGCGCGGCGCAGGAAGGTGGCGTCGTCGCAGGGCGGCTCGGGGACCGCCCCCTCGGGGAAGGCGGCCGCGAGGAGCTCGTCGATGCGCCCCGCCAGGGGCGAGGTGTCCGCCGTCGTGGTCCCGTCGTCCTGGGCACCGGCCAGGGCCGCCGCGAGGGCCACGACCAGGTTGAGGTAGAGCGCCGCTCGCATGACCGGAATAACCCTACCCCCGGGGTCCGGTTTCGGCCAGGGGACTATTCGTGCGCCCCGTCCGGGTGGTGCGGCTCCGAGTGGGGGGTGAGGGAGTGGGGGACCTCGAGGCCGTGGGCCTCCAGGAGGCCCCGATCCGCCAGGAGCGCGCGGGTCGGGCCCTGGGCCACGACGCGACCCCCGTCCAGCAGGACCGAGCGGGAGCAGACCTCCAGGACCAGCTCCAGGTCGTGGCTGGCCACGACCCGTGTCACCTCCAGGCCCTGGAGGATCCGGATGAGCCGCCGCCGGCCCCGGGGGTCCAGGTGGCTGGAGGGCTCGTCCAGGGCGAGCAGCTCGGGCGCGCAGGCCAGGACCCCGGCGATGGAGACCGCCCGTTTCTCGCCGCCCGAGAGGCGGTACGGGGCGCGCCCCTCGTAGCCCGCGCAGCCCACCCGGTCCAGGGCCTCGCGGACCCGGCGGGCCACCTCCTCCCCTGGGAGCCCCTGGTTCAGGGGTCCGAAGGCCACGTCGTCGAGGACCGTGGGCATGAAGAGCTGGTCGTCCGGGTCCTGGAAGATGAGCCCCACCCGCCGGCGCAACTCGGGAAGCGAGGCGCGGCCGGGCTCCAGACCCAGGACCTCCAGGCGCCCCCCGGTGGGACGCAGGGTCCCGTTGAGGTGCAGGAGGAGGGTGCTCTTCCCGGCGCCGTTGGGCCCCACCAGGCCAACGGACTCCCCCGCCTCCACCTCCAGGTCCAGGCCCGCGAGGCCCTCGGTCCCGTCCGGGTAGACGTGGCAGAGGCCCAGGGCACGCAGGGCGAGAGGCGCGGCCACCGCGCTCAGGCGCGCCCCTCGAGGACGCACGCCGCCGCCAGGAGGGCCGCGGTGAACGCCAGGAAACCCAGGTCCGCGGTCCTCCACCGCGGGCGCGCCATGGGGCGCACCCTCCCGGTGAAGCCGCGGGCCATCATGGCCGCGTGGACCCGCTCGGATCGCTCGTAGCTCCGGACGAAGAGGCTCGCCACCATGCCGCCAGCGGACCGCAGGGCGGCGCCGGGCCCCAGCCTGGGCGAGCGGGCGGCGCGGGCGCAGAGGACGCGGCGCACGAGGTCCAGGCAGACGAAGAGAAAACGGTGGACGAAGCCCAGGGTGAGCCCCAGGACGGCGGGCAGGCCCAGGCGTTCCAGGGCCGCCACCAGGTCCCCGAACCGCGTCGTCGCCACCAGGGCCAGGGTCGCGGCCAGGCAGAGGGAGGAGCGAGCGACGACGGCCACGGCCGCACGCACGCCCGCGCTCGTGACCTCCACGCCCCAGGGCCCGCTCCAGAGCAGCCGCCCCCCGGCGTGGGAGAAGGGGAGGAAAACCGCCGCCAGGAGGACGAAGGGCGAGGCGGCGACGAGGGCGCCCAGGAGGACCCGCGGGGGCACCCGGGCGGCTGCCAGCAACCCCACGGGCCAGGCGGCCAGGACCAGGAAGGGCGCGGGCTCGCCCACCGGGAGGGTCGCCACCACCGAGGCGTAGGCGAGGACCGCCAGGGCCTTCCCCCGGGCGTCCAGACGGTGCACGGGCCCGCCGCGCGCCGCCAGCTCGTCTAGCGCGAGCGGGTCCAGCGCAGCACCCTCCCCAGGGCCAGCCCCAGCGCCAGGACCGCGGCCAGGCCCGCCAGCGCCGCTGCCGCGTGCGAGAGGAAGCCTTCTCCCAGCCAGGGGAGGCGGTAGTCCGCCAGCGGGGCGCCGATGGCGTGCTCGCCGTCCTGGGCACCCGTCCGACCCATGACCCACTCCAGGCCATCCGGGTGCGCCGAGGCCCACCAGGCGGCCACTACGACCGCCACCGACAGGGCAATCAGGAATGCCGTCCCCTTGCGCGGGCTCAAGCGGGGCGCCCTGCCAGGTCCGGCCTCGCCACGCGGACGGCCCTCAGGGCGGCCACGGTGATGGCCCCCTCCCCCAGCCCCACCACCGCGTGGACCCCCACCATGAGCGGCAGCCAGGCCTCCAGGCGGTGGCCCGAGGCGGCCGCCTCCAGCGCCACCGCGGCGGCCGCCGTCACCACGGAGGCCCAGGCGGCGAGGAACGTGGCCGCCGACTCCGGGAGCACCCGGAGAAGCACCCGGCGCAGGAGGTGGCCCCCGTAGACCGCCAGGAGGGCCAGGTTCACCACGTTGGCCCCCAGGGCCGTCAAACCGCCGTCGGCGAACAGGAGGCATTGCAGCACGAGGACGCAGGCCATCACCAGGGCCGCGGCCGCTGGTCCGAGCAACGCCGCCAGGAGGACGCCCCCGGCCAGATGGCCCGAGGTGCCCGGTCCCACCGGGAAATTCACCATCTGGGCGGCAAAGACGAAGGCCCCCAGCACCCCCATGAGGGGGACGCGCCGGTCGTCCAGGGTGGAGGCGGTCCGCCGGGCCGCGAGGGCGCAACCGGCGGCCGCGACGCCGGCCAGGGGGAGCCACACCTCGGGGGCGAGCAGGCCGTCGGGGATGTGCACCGGGCCCCTCGGGGCGCGGACTCAGACCACTTTCATGTGGGCGTAGTCCGCGTGCTCCATCCATCCCTGGACGGCGCGAGGGGCGGTGGTGACCGTCACGTCCCCCACGACCCGGCACTGGCAAGCGAGCCGCAGGTCCGGCTCCTTCAGCCCCATGCCCCGCAGCTTGGAGTCCTCGCGCCGGGTCCTGGGGGCCACCTCCCCTTCCACACGCACCAGGCAGGTCCCGCAGAACCCATGTCCATGGCAGTTGAACACGCGGGAGAGGTACTGGTAGACCTCCACCCCGTTCTCCGACGCCACGTCCCGCAGGTTGGCCCCGTCCGCGGCCTCCACGTGAAGGAACTGCTTCTTGAAACGAACGGTCGGCAAGACAGGGCCCCCTGAGAGCGTCCATTACCAAGGACGGCAGGCGGATTCTACTCCACGTGGAAGGGTGATCAAGGCCGCTCCCGGGCCCCCACCTTCGCCCGGTTGCCGGACGATCTGGAGACACCCTGTCTACGGATGGAGACAGGGTACGGGGATACTGCCCCTCAACCATATACTGTTGGGACTCGGCAGAGGATTTGTGCCGCCCCTTCTTGGGAACGAGAGGAGGGGGCTGTCCATGGAGGCCCTTCAGCAGGTCCGGTTCGGTGACGTGGCGGTGCGCTGCGGGTTCATCACCCCCGAGGGCGTTGCGGGCTGCGTCAAGCTCCAGGACCGGATGCGGGATCGGTTGGGCACCCCTGCCCGTCTGGGCGAAATCATGGTCGAGAAGGGCTACTTGAAGCCCAGCCAGGTGGCCTCCGTGCTACAGGTCCAGCAGTTCACCTCGGTCCGCAACGACAGCATGCGTTACATCCGGGACTGGCTGGTCAAGTTCCCGCACCGGCGGGCGCAGGCGGATACGGCCCTCCTCCAGCAATCGCGGCTTTTCAAGGAGAAGCGGGAGATCCGCCACGTATCGGAGCTGCTCGAGGGCACGAGCCGCTGGTCGCTGGGCGACCTGGCCTCCAGGATCAGCGACCGGCTACGCAGGCCCTCCAGCTAGCCGGACACGTCCCTCAGGGATCCGGACCAGGCCGCCGGCGCACCCGGCGGCCTGTCCATGTACGCCGATACGACCTAGCGGCGCACCCCCCTCAAGGCGAAGATGGGCGCGACGGTGATGGCCGCGCGGCAGGCTGGGCAACGCCCGTCCTCCCCGGTCCTGGCCAGGGGCGCCACCACCGGCGCCTCGCAATGCTCGCAGAAGAAGCGGACGTAGATCCCCGTGACGTCGGGGACGGTGATGCGTTCGGGCGCAAGGCCTTCGATCAACGGGTCACCGTGAAGGACTTCTGCTCGGTATAGATGGTGTCCCCGTCGGCCTCCACGTGGACCACGAAGTAGAACGTGGCGGGGACGGCGGGGGCGATGAAGCCGTTGGAGTAGTCCCCTTCGGTTCCGGTCTGGACGTGGCCCTGGAAGCGGCTGATGCCCTTCTCCCACTCGGCCTGCGTGTGGGGCTGGGTGTCCAGGTGCACGTTCGCATGGGTGACGTCGAAGGCGAAGATGACCTTCCACTCGATGAGGAAGCGCTCGTTCACCCGCACGGTGGCGGGGAAGCTCGAGACGAAGGCGTCCGGCGGCTGGGAGGCCAGGGAAGGTCCGGTCCCGCCCAGGACCCACGGGAAGTTCATCAGGGTGCCTGGATGGTTCGGAAGGACTCCGCCCGGCGCCCCCCCGCCGGGGGGCGTGGTCGTGGTGGTGGGCGTGTGCGTGGGCGTGTTCGTGGGCGTGGGCGTGGGCGTGTTCGTGGGCGTGGGCGTGGGCGTGTTCGTGGGCGGGGGTGTGTGGGTGGTCGTCCCAGGGTGCGGCACCCCGGAGCCCGGCACCGGGATGGGGGCCAGTCCCCCGGGTCCGTTCCCCAGGCTCGTCGCCACGGGGACTATGGGCACATCCACGTTGGGCTGCGCGAACAGGCCGGCGGAGTCCACCAGCCCCGCCGCATTCGGGGTCACGTCCATGCCCCCACCCAGGGTGAGGCGAGGGGAGGCCCCCAGGACCACCCCCACGTAGCGATGGCCGCTGGACGCCAGGATGACGGCGCCCGCTCCGAAGCTGTCCCCCGGGACCGCAAGCCGGAAGGCCGCGGCGGGGGCGCCCGAGGCGGACACGCGCCGGTCCAGGACGGCATAGAACAGGTCGCCCGCATCCTGGCGGAGGTTCCTGTTCTGGTCGATGTAGACCCCCAGCAGGGCCGTGGGGGTATCGCGGAGGTCGATCGCGCTCGCCGGGGCGCTGGCGGGGGCGCCGGCCGGGACCACCGCCACACCGCTGGGAGAGCCCCTCCCCAGGGCGCCGGGGGCGTAAGGCCCGTCCGCCAGGAGCGAGGCCCCGGGCCCCAGGGTCACCACCAGCACGTCTCCCCCACCGGCCACGCGATAGCGCGGCGAGGCGCCCAGGCTGTCCCGGGCCACCGGAAGCACCACCTGCAGCGCCCCAGCCTGGACCGGGCGGTCGAGGCGCAGGCTGAGCCCGTCCCCCGCCGCCGCCTTGCCGTCCATGTCCACGTCCACCAGTTCGGCGCTGAGCAGCCGGGCCTGGGCGGCGGACGTCGTCCCCACAGCGCCGGGACCGCCCGGGACGCCGGGGACACCCGTGAACGGGACCGTGGGCGAGATCCCGGCCGGAGCCCCGGGCCCCTGGGACGTGGAACTCGCGGCGACGGTAGCGGCCCCGGGGGCCCCTACGGCCTTGCTCCCGGAGGAACGCCGCCCGCAGCCGGGGGCAAGGGCCAGGGCCAGGACGGCGCAGGACAGGACGGCCTTCTCGAAGGACAGGGAGCGAGGCATTGGAGCCCTCCTGGCGTCTCCACGGTGAAATCCGGGTGCCGGGGGGGCCCGGTCCGCAAGCCGCGTCGCTCCACAACCTTGACCGCCCGGCCGCCGCTCCCGCGCCTGTGGTGGGCCGCTCCACCTTGCCCGGATTCTCCACAGACCGTAGAATCCTCGCCCCCTTTGCCACCGGAGGCTATCCCGCCATGCGCCTGAGCCGCCACCTGCTGAACCTAGCGGTGTCCATCGCCGTCCTCGCCCCGGTCGCATCGAGGGCCCCGGCCCAGGAGACGCCGTCCGGCGGCCTGACTGGCCTCGAGGCCCAGGTCCACGAGCATGTCCTGGAGAGTGGCCTCCGCTTCCTGATCCTGGAGCGCCACGAGGCCCCGGTGGTCTCCTTCTCGACCGTGGTCCACGTGGGCTCGGTGAACGAGCACGTCGGGATCACGGGCGTGGCCCACGTCTTCGAGCACATGGCCTTCAAGGGTTCGACGGAGGTGGGCACCACCGACGCGGAGGCGGAGGCCGCCGCCCTGGAAAGGCTGGACGAGGCCTTCCTGGCCGTTCGCGCGGAGCGTCTGCGGGGCGAGGCGACGGACGCGGCACGGCTCGCGGAGCTGGAGTCGGCCTTCCAGGCGGCCCAGGAGGAGGCGGGCCGCCACGTGGTGAACAACGAGTTCTCCGTGGTCTACGAGCGCAACGGGGCCACGGACCTCAACGCGGGGACCAGTGCCGACTACACCGTCTACCACGTCTCCTTCCCCTCGAACAAGCTCGAGCTATGGTTCCTCATGGAGAGCGACCGGTTCATCCATCCCGTCCTGCGCGAGTTCTACAAGGAGAAGGACGTGGTCATGGAGGAGCGCCGCATGCGCACCGAGAGCCAGCCCACGGGCCGACTCATCGAGGAGTTCCTGGCGGCGGCCTTCAAGGCCCACCCGTACGGCCAGCCCACTATAGGCCACCGGTCGGACCTGGAGAACCTCACCCGGGACCAGGCCAGGGCCTTCTACGGCACCTACTACGTCCCGAACAACACCACCGTGGCCATCGTGGGCGACGTGAAGACCGAGGAGGTGGTGGCCCTGGCCGAGCGCTACTTCTCCCCCTGGGAGCGGAAGCCGCCCCCTCCCCCGGTCACCACCGTGGAGCCCCCCCAGTCGGGAGAGAAGCGGGTCACGGTGGAGTCGGAGGCGCAGCCCCTTCTGGGGCTGGCCTATCACCGGGCCGGGGTCCATGGCCCGGACGACCCGGTCTACGACGTCATCGCGGAGGTCCTTTCCGGAGGCCGCTCCGCCAGGCTCTACCGGGCCCTGGTCAAGGAGCAGCAGATCGCCCTCTCCGCCTCCGCCTTCACCGGGATGCCGGGGGCCCAGTATCCCAACCTCTTCTGCCTCATCGGCGTCCCTGCCGTGGGCCATGGCTGCCCGGAGGTGGAGGCGGCCCTCCTCGCGGAGCTGGAGCGGCTCAAGGGGGAGCTTGTCCCGGAGGAGGAGATGGAGGGGGTCAAGACCCGGGTCCGGGCGGGGTTCGTCCGCGGACTCAAGGCCTCCAGCGGCCTGGCGCAGCAGCTCGCCATGGCCCAGGTCCTGTATGGCGACTGGAGGGAGGTCTTCCGCGCCCTGGGCCGCATCGAGACGGTGAGCGCCGAGGACGTCCAGCGGGTGGCCCGAGCCACCTTCACGGCCACGAACCGCATCGTGGGGACCCTGGTCAACCCCAAGGCGGCGACAGCGGCGCCCGCGCCCACGCCCGCGCCCGCGCCCACGCCCGCGCCCGCGCCCACGCCCACGCCCGCGCCCACGCCCGCGCCCGCGCCCTCGGCCTCGGCCCCCGCCCCGGTGGACGCGGACACCGCCGCCTATGACGCCATCTGCGCCGCGCCAAGCCTGGAGGGGATCGAGGCCTACCTGGCAGCGTGGGCGGAGGGGGCCTACCGCGCGGAGTGTCTCGCGGGTCGCGAGCAGGCCGCGCGGGCCGTGGAGGCGCTGCCCGACGCCGCCCACGCCCGGGCCTTCCTGGCCGCGCACCCCACGGGCCCCTGGTCCGGGGCCCTGCGGCGCGCCCACGCGGGCGGCCGGTCCCTGCGGCTCGCCCTCTTCCACGACCAGCGTCCCGCCGGCGAGCGCATGGCCGCCGACGGATACATGGGCATGGCCGGGTTCCTCATGGCCTTCGTGGACCTCGAGGTGAAGATGGCCGAGAGCGGCACACCCCTCCCGGGGGACCCCACGGACCTCGCATGGCTGCGCAGGCTGGGCCTGGACTGCGACGAGGTCCAGGCGCCACCGAGCGGGGGCTCCGACCACGTGGCGGTGGTCAGCCACGCCCTGAGCGCCTGGGAGGACTCCAAGTCCTCCTACGACGACCCCCTCACCATGACCATCTTCCACACGGTGGAGCTGCGATTCCCGGCCCGGCCGGACCTGGACAGGCGCTGGGAGGTGCG
>JACQVX010000093.1 GCA_016209495.1 Planctomycetota bacterium | reverse complement strand
TGGGGCGGGGGGGGAGGGGCCGCGGGGGCGACGTTCCCTCGAGGCGGCACGGGGCTGCGAGGGGCCTCGATGGGCGCGGGGCGGGGCGCGGGGCCCTCCCGCGGGGCCGTCCAGGGAGGCCGGGCCGCCCGCGGCGGGCCGTCCTCGCGGCCACGGCCACCGGAGCGCCCGCGGCCCCCGCGCGCCCGTCCGCGCCCCCGAGCGCCATCGCGGGCAGGTCCCGCGCGCTCAGGTCCTCCCGAGGGCCCGGAGGGGTCCGGGGAGGCGCCCCCACCCTCCGGCGCCCTCGCGGACGAATCCCGGTCCCGGTCGTCCAGCAGCTCCGGGGGCAGCTCGTCCTCCTCGTAGATCTCCCGCGGTACGTATCCCTCTTGCCGCGACAGGTCCTGCTCCCGCCGGAAGGCCTCCAGGATGGCCGACTGCACCTGCTCGCGGCAGGCCGAGTGGATGGGGTGGGCCACGTCCGCATGGAGACGGGCCCGGCCGTTCGAGTCCCTCTCCGCCCGGTCCGGCGGGAGGCGGTTCCCGCAGTCGTTGCAGAACTCGGCGCGGAGGTGGTTCTTGAAGCCGCAGCGCGGACAGCGGTCCGTGAGCTTGCGGCTGGGCATCGCGATGAAGGACCCGCGGGTGCCCTCGATGACCCGGATGTCGCGGACGACGAAACCGTTGTTGATGGTGATGGAACAGAAGGCCTGGAGCTTGGAAGCCCGGTCCTCCATCAGCTTCACCCGGATGTCGGTGATGTCCAAGGCTGGTTCCTCCGCGAGGGGGCCGGGCCCCCTGCAGGTCCCGCGACACGCCAGACCCGATCTCCCCAGAAGGCGCGTGCCCTGGCCTCCACCTCCATGGCCTCGCCGTCGCCCCGGCACACCCCGAAGAGGCAGGAGCCGCTGCCGCTCATGGACACCCCGGCGCACCCCAGCCTCGCGAAGGCCTCCAGGTCCTCGCCCAGGGCCGGCGCGAGGCGCAGGGCCGGTGCCAGGAGCCGGTTGTGCAGCCCGGACGCCACCCCCCGCGCATCCGAGCGGCATACCGCCTCGCGCAGGATGCTAAGGGATGGCCCCGGGGCTGTCAAACCGCGCAGCGCCTCCTCGGCCCGGAGCTCCGCGTAGACCGCCGCCGTGGGGAGGGGACCCCGCGGCATGGCCAGGACGTAGTGGAGACGGCCCTCCTGGGACAGTGGTTCCACCTCGTCCCCCCGGCCACGGCACAGGGCCGTGTCGGCCCGGAGGAAGAAGGGCACGTCGGAACCCAGGCCCCGGGCGATCCGGTCCAGGCCCTCGGGGTCGTCCGGGCGCTCGAAGAGCGCCTGGAGCCCCGCCAGGGTCCCCGCCGCGTCGCTGGACCCGCCCCCCAGCCCGGCCCCGGGGGGGATGCGCTTGCGGAGCACCGCGTCCACGCCCTCCGGCGCCGCCTGGAGTCCCAGCCATGCGCGGGCCGCCCGGGCCACGAGATTGGCATCCCCGGCGCCCACCCCGGGCGAGTCGCACTCCAGCCGCACCCCGGCGTGGCCGCGCCGGAGCGTCAGCTCGTCCTGGAGGTCCACGGTCTGCATCAGGGTCAGGACGGCGTGATAGCCGTCGGGCCGCCTCCCCAGGACCTCCAGGTAGAGGTTCAGCTTCGCGGGACAGAGGACCCGCACCACCCCGTCGGGAAGGCGTTCGATCCGGCTCAGACGGAGATCCGGAGGTTGTCGATGAGGCGCACCCCCGCGAGGCGTATGGCCCCGAGGGCCACGGCCTCCCCCTCCACGAGGTCCAGGCGTTCCAGGGTCCGCGAGTCCACCACGGCGACGTAGTCCACGCCGACGCCGGACACCCGCTCCAGGGACTCCCGCATCTCGCTCTGGAGGGCGGTGGCGGAGCGCTCGCCGGATCGGAGCAGGTCCCGGGCCCTGCACAGGGCCCGGTAGAGACACGGGGCGCGCGGGCGGGCCTCGGGGGTGAGCAGGGCGTTCCGGCTGGAGAGGGCCAGCCCGTCGGACTCCCGCACGGTGGGGCAGGCCACCACCTCCGTGTCCATGTTCAGGTCCGCCACCAGGTGGCGCACCACCTGGAGCTGCTGGTAATCCTTCTCGCCGAAGTAGGCCCGCTGTGGGGCCACGATGTGGAGGAGCTTGGCCACCACGGTGGCGACCCCGCGGAAGTGGCCCGGGCGGAAGGCCCCGCACAACCCCGTGGTGAGGTCCTCCACCACCACGTGGGTGTGGTACCCGGGGGGATACATCTCGGCGGCCGTGGCGAGGAAGACCACGTCCACCCCCGCGGCCTGGCACCTCTCCAGGTCCGCCTCCAGGGTCCGAGGATATCGGTCGTAGTCCTCCCCCGGGCCGAACTGGATGGGGTTGACGAAGATGGAGACCACCACCCGGTCGGACTGGTCCCGGGCGGCCTGGACCAGGCTCATGTGCCCGTCGTGCAGGGCGCCCATCGTGGGGACGAGGCCCACGCCGCGCGCCTCGGCGCGCCACTCGCGGGCGAGCCGCCGCATCTCGGCGATGCCGCCGGCCGTGGCGGTCATGGGGAGCGGGCCTCGAGGGCCGCCGCGAGGGCGCCGACCGTCCGGCCGAGCAGGGGGTGCACGGCCTCCGGGGCCACCTGGGCCAGCGGGACGAGGACGAAGCCCCGCTCGTGCATGCGGGGGTGGGGGACCTGGAGGTCCGGCTCGTCCACCACCCGGTCCCCGTAGAGGAGCAGGTCCAGGTCGATGACCCGCGGTCCCCAGGGTCGCGTCCGCACCCGTCCCAGGTCCCTCTCGATGGCCAGCATGCGCCCCAGGAGGCCCCGCGGGTCCAGGTCCGTCTCCACCACCGCCGCCGCGTTCAGGTACTCTCCCTGGGGGGGCCCCCCCACCGGGGCGGTGGCGATGAGGCTCGACCGGGCCACCACGCGGCACCCGGGGGAGTGGTCCTGGGCCTCCAGGGCCTGCGCTTTGGCCGCCTCCCGGTCGCCCTGGTTCGAGCCCAGGCCCAGGCAGGCGCGGGTCATGACGGCCGCCCCGGGGGGAGGACCTCCGGGCCCGCCGGGCCCGCCGGGCCCGCCGGGTCCGCCGGCGTGGCGGAGGCGGCCACCGGGGCGGTCGCGCCCCCCAGGGCCCCGCGCAGGGCCAGGACGGGTCCGCTCAGGGCATAGCCGGCGAAGCCCAGGAAGAGGGTCAGGTGGGGGATCACCGCCACCAGCAGGGCCAGCACCACCAGGTCGGCGATGGTGTCGAAGCGGCGCCTCCCCCGGAAGTAGCGGTTGGGGACATGGACGTAGCGCACCCGCCGGGAGACCATGAGGCATCCCAGGGCCAGGGCCATGAAGGGGAGGCTGCGCCCCAGCGCGGCCGAGGCCAGCTCCAGGGTCGAGGCCGGGACGAGACCCGCCACGTTGGGGTCGCTGGAGAGCCACCCCGCGAGGATGACCGTGGAGGCCACCGCCCCGGCCGCCCCCGGGGAGGGAATCCCGCGGAAGGTGTGGTGCGCCTCGTCCCCGCGGCTGTTCTCCAGGTTGAAGCGCACCAGCCGGAGCACGGCGCACACGGCGTAGGTGAGGCTGAAGAACCACACCATGCGCGGCCAGAGCAGCGGGCTACCGGCCTCCCCCTGGTTGGAGAGGGCGACCACCATGGCCGGGGCCACCCCGAAGGTGACGGCGTCGCAGAAGGAGTCGAGCTGCCCCCCGAAGTCGCTGGTCGCCCGGGCGAGCCGGGCGATCTGTCCGTCCAGGGTGTCGAAGACCATCCCCAGGAGGATGAACCACCCGGCGCCGGCGAAGTCCCCCTTGGCGGCTCGCGTCAGGGCGGCGAAGCCGCAGATCAGGTTCCCCAGGGTGACCAGGTTCGGGAGGACGGCCAGGCGGGCCACGCCGGAGAGCCTTCGGAACCTGCGGCGGGCGGCCCCCGCCGCGTGGCCGGCGGCCCTGCGGAGGCGCAAGGCCTTCAGGCCTCGCGGGGCGGGTGGACCCCCTCCGCCATCTGGCGCCGCACCAGGGCCGCGGCGCTAGGGTTGAACTGGTAGCCGCAGATGCCCGCGAGCTCGCTCAGGTCGCGGTGGTCGATGGGGAAGGTGCGGCACTGGAGGTAGCGCCGGTCGTAGATGGTGCAGTGGTTCTCGCCGTCCAGGTGGGGGCACTGGAAGAAGATCCGGCAGCAGTAGCCGCAGCGGTGGCAGTCCCCCTCGCGCATGGCCTTCATGCGTTCCATGTACTCGTGGTCGAAGTGGCTGAGGTAGTAGCGGCGGACCTTCCCCACCCCGCCGCGGGCCCAGCGGCGGAGCCGGTGTATCGGACCACGGACGTCCAGGACCATGCTTCACCTCCGGTGGGGGTGGGCCGGGAGTCTACCGGCCCCTGCCTGGAGAGTCAACCCACGGGCGTGCCGGAGGCCCGTGGGCCTGGCGCCCCCTTGGGGGGCGCGAGCCTGGGCCCTGGCGGCGCGAGATCGGTGCAGCCCCGGACCGCCAGGCGGTGGTCAACCGCGACACCCCGCGCGGCCGATAGGAGGGTAGGAGGGCCAGCCCCCATGCCCATCGCCGAGGTGCGTGCGCGCGCGGTCTACGACTCCCGGGGAAACCCCACGGTGGAGGTGGACGTGCGGCTGGCCTCCGGGGCCATGGGCCGGGCCACGGTCCCCTCGGGGGCGTCCACGGGCAGCCACGAGGCCCTGGAGCTCAGGGACGGCGACGCGGCCCACGGGGGCAAGGGCGTCCAGCGGGCGGTGCGGAACGTCAACGAGCGCATCGGGCCCGCCCTGCGGGGCATGCCATCGGCGGAGCAGGCCCTCGTGGACCAGCGCCTCGTGGAGCTGGACGGGACCGCCCACAAGGGCGAGCTCGGGGCCAACGCGATCCTGGGGGTCTCCCTGGCAGTGGCCAAGGCGGCGGCGGAGCGCACCGGCCTGCCCCTGTTCCGCTACCTCGGAGGCGCCGGGGCCCGGAGGCTCCCTGTCCCCATGATGAACATCCTGAACGGGGGGGCCCACGCCGACAACAACGTGGATGTGCAGGAGTTCATGATCTGCCCCGTGGGGGCCGGCACGTTCTCGGAGGCGGCGCGCATGGGCTCCGAGGTCTTCCACGCCCTGAAGAAGGTCCTGCGGGGGCGCGGCCTCTCCACGGGCATAGGGGACGAGGGGGGCTTCGCCCCGGACCTCGGCTCCAACGAGGAGGCCATCGAGGTGATCCTGGAGGCGGTGGCGGCTGCGGGTTACCGGGCGGGGAAGGACCTGACCCTGGCCCTGGACGCGGCGGCGAGCGGGTTCCACAAGGAGGGGCGCTACTCCGTGGGCGGCCGGGAGCTGGACGCCGCCGGGATGGTCGCGTGGTACGAGTCCCTGGTGGCTCGCTACCCGGTGCGGTCCATCGAGGACGGCCTGGCGGAGGACGACTGGGAGGGCTGGGCGCGGCTCCAGGGGGCCCTGGGAGACCGGGTCCAGCTCGTGGGAGACGACCTCTACGTGACCCAGGTGGGGCGCCTGTCACGCGGCATCCGGGAGGGGTGCTCCAACGCCATCCTGATCAAGCCGAACCAGGTGGGGACCCTGACCGAGACCCTGGCGGCGGTGGAGCTGGCCCACCGCCACGGCTGGCGGACGATCATCTCGCATCGCAGCGGCGAGACCGAGGACACGACCATCGCGGACCTGGCCGTGGCCTGGGGCTCCGGCCAGATCAAGACCGGCTCCATGTGCCGCACGGACCGGGTGGCGAAATACAACCGGCTGCTGCGCATCGAGGAGTCCCTGGGGCGCACGGCCCTCTACGGCCCGGGGCCCGCCTGATGGCCCGCTTCCTGGGGCGGTGGCTCATCCCGTCCCTGGCCCTCGTCGCGGCCGGGGCGTGGTTCGAGTGCGTACACCGGGGGGCCGAGCGCCGGGGGCGCGAGCTGGCCGCCCTGGAGGCGCGGCTGGACCTGGAGGCGGCGCGGCTGGAGGCGGATTGCATGCGGCTCTCGGCCGAGGCCGCGGGCCTCGCCTCGGACCCCTACGCCATCGAGCGGGCCTTGCGCGCCCTCGGGGTGGTGCCCCCGGGCGAGGAGCTGGTCGGGCCGCCGGTCGCGCCGAACGGCGAGGGGGCCGAGGCCCCCGCTACGCCTGCGCCGCCACCGTCCCCGACGGCGTCGCGCCCCTGAGGCGCTCCTCCCGCCGCCGGTCGCGCTCCCGTAGCCAGAGGAGCACGGGGCAGGCCACGAAGCTGGACGAATACGTCCCCACCACCACGCCCACGATCATGGCGTAGGCGAACTCCTGGACCACCTTCACCCCGCAGCCCATAAGGGCGAAGAGGACCAGCAGCGTGGTGCACGAGGTATAGAAGGTCCTGGAGAGGGACTGGTTGATGGAGAGGTTCACCATCTCGGCGTAGTCCATGCGCCGGTAGAGCCCGGTGTTCTCGCGGATCCGGTCGAAGATCACGATGGTGTCATTCAGGGAGTAGCCGATGATCGTGAGGAAGGCCGCCACCGTGGGCAGGTCGATCTTCAGGTCGAAGCCCGCCAGGTCCGCCGCGACCAGGGCCCCGGCCGCGATGCACACGTCGTGGACCAGGGCCACCACAGCCCCCAGGCCGAAGTTGTACTCGAAGCGGAAGGTGAGGTAGACGATGATGGCCACCAGGGAGCAGACCATGGCCAGGATGCCCTTGGCCAGGAGGTCGGTGGCCACCGCCTGTCCTATCTCGTCGTCCCGGGCCACCGCCTCCGCGACCCGCACCCGGTCCGAGCCCTCGAGGGCGGCCTCCAGGGCCTGGGCCGCCTCCTCGGCCTGGAGGTCGCCGAGCGGCAGGACGCCGGTGGTCACCGCCGCCTCCCGGTAGACCCCCAGGGCCTCGCTGGCCGCCGCCAGCTCCACGGTGGACTCGGCGAAGGCCGGGCGGACCACGTCGTCGGCGAAGGCGCGGCGTACCGCCTCCGGGGTCGAGCGCAGGGCCTCGGTCACCGCGGCGGCGTCCAGCTCTCCACCCGAGGCGGCGCGGAGGTTCGCCCGGAAGCGGATCCGGACCTCGCCCGCGGCCCCCCCATCGGTCCCCCCGGAGCGGACCACCTCGTGGCCCAGGAGCCCCCCCGGGGCCAGGTCGTCGCCCAGGACCAGGGTGACGTCCTCCTTGAAGATGGTGAGGAGGTCCGCCAGCCGCACCGCCGGCGTGAGCGCCAGGAAGCCCCGGTAGGTGGCGGCGGCCCGCTCGTGGGCCTCCGCCGGCAGGGGCCCCGAGCCGAGGGTGAGGAGCCGGAAGGAGCCCTGTGCCTCGCCGACCTGGGCCGTGACCGCGTCGAAGACGGCGCGGCCCTCGTCCTCGGAGAGGCCGTAGGAAGCCCGCTCCTCTGGGGGGACGGCCCCCAGGACCGCCTTCAGGGACGCCAGGTCCGGTTCCTCGCCCTCCGGGACCACCAGGTGGGCGCGGAAGACCAGCGGCGAGCGCCCCTCGACCGCCGTGCCGGCCTCGTGGGGCGGGAACTTCTCCGGCACCACGCGGGCCCGGCACCGGATCTGGTAGTCCGTGCCCCCCTCGTCCTCCCCGCGTCCGGCGCGGAGCAGCCCGACCTCCTGGACCTCCACGCTCGCGTACTCGTCCTTGTGGGCCGCGAGGCGGCTCGCCACCTCCTGGCGGGTCAGGGGGCGTCTGAGCCCCACCTGGAGCAGGGCCCCGCCGGTGAAGTCGATGCCGTACTTCTCCGGCCCGCGCCCGAGGAAGAGGGCCAGCCCCCCCAGGGTGGCCGCGGCGGAGATGGGGACGAAGACCCGCTGCAGCCGCACGAATTCGATGGACGGGACCTGGAAGGCGAGCGGGGTGCGCAGCGTGGAGAGCCAGCCCCGGGCCACCGCGAGGGCCAGCAAGGCCCTGGTGCAATAGATGGCCGTGAACATGGAGGTCAGGATCCCGAGGGAGAGGGTGACGGCGAAGCCCTTGATGGGCCCGGTCCCCACGTAATAGAGGATCACCCCCGTGAGGAGCGTCGTGATATTCGAGTCGAAGATGGTCCAGAAGGCCCGGTCGAAGCCGTTCGTGAGGGCCTGCCGGATGGTCTTCCCATTCTGCAGTTCCTCGCGGATGCGCTCGAAGATGATGATGTTCGCGTCCACGGACATGCCCACGGTGAGGACGACCCCGGCGATGCCGGGCAGGGTGAGCGTCGCCTGGAAGACGACCATGGCGCTCACCACCAGGAGGACGTTCCCCGCGAGAGCCAGGCAGGCGGCGATGCCGGCCTCCAGGTAGTAGACCAGCATGAAGCCCAGGACCAGGGCGAAGCCCACCGCCATGGCCCACCGGCCGCTCTGGATGGAGGCGCGCCCCAGGCCGGGGCCCACCGCCACGCGGCTCTCCAGCTCGGGCCGGGCCGGGAGGCTCCCCCCCTGGAGGACCACCAGGAGGTCCCGCACCTCCTCCTGGGTGAAGTCCCCGGTGATCTGCCCGCGGCCGAAGATGGGGCCCTGGATGGTGGGGGCGCTGGCCATCTCCCCGTCCAGGACGATGGCCAACCTCCGGCCCACATTGTCCCCGGTGAGCTGGCCGAAGAGCTTGGACCCCGCCCCCTCCTTGAACTGGAAGCCCACGGCCGGCAGGCCATTGTCGTCCCGGTCCGGGAAGACCCGGCCCAGGTAGGCCCCCGGGACCGTGAGGCGGTTGTCCAGGAGGACGGTACGGCGGCTCCGCTCCTCCCGGGTCTCGCGGTCCCGCTCCACGAAGTCGCCCACGTCGTAGTCCTGGTCCTCGGTCCAGGTCCGCGCCTCCTTCTGGCGGCGGATGTCCTCGATCCACCGGGTCTGCTCCGCCTCGGCCATCTCGTCCTCGCCCACCAGGAGCTTGAAGTCGAGGCGCCCGCTCCGGGCCAGGACCTTCTGGATCCGGTCGACCTCCTCGCTCCCCACCCCGGGGAGCTGGATGAGGAAGTGGGAGCGCCCCGCCTTGCGCAGCACGATCTCCTTGAGGCCGAAGATGTCGAGGCGCTTGCGGATCACGTCGATGGCGATATCGAGCTGCTCCCCCTCGATGCCCGGGAGGCGGTACTTGAGCTCCGCCCCGCCGGCGAGGTCCATGCCGTAGTTGATGCGCTCCCAGAACGGGACGAGGCCCACCGCCATGCTCGGGCGCCCCGCCTCGTAGCCCTCGTCGCCCGGCTTCCGGGGCGTGCACTGGAGTCCGGGCAAGAGGACGGCGAAGGCCATGATGGCCGAGATGAAAAGGAACCGGAGTCCGTGGTTGGTGTACACCTAGGCTTCCTTCTTGCCGTCGTCTACCGCCGCGCCGTTCTCGCCCTCTCCGACGACGCTGGCGATGGCGCTCCGGGCGAACCGCATGCGCACGTTGTGGTTCTCGTCCACTTTCAGGGTGACCACCTCGTCCGAGAGGTTCATGACCACGCCGTAGAGGCCCCCGGAGGTGAGCACCCGGTCGTTCTTCTTCAGGTCCTTGAGCATGGCCTGGCGCTCCTTCTCCCGCCGCTGCTGCGGCCGCAGGACCAGGAGGTAGAGCACCACGAACATGAGGCCGAACATGAGGAGCATCTCGGAGAACTGCCCCTGGGGCGGCGGCCGGGTTCCCTCGGGGCTCGCCGGTGCGCCCTGGGCGGTGGTGGTGCCCTCGGCCTGCATGGACTCCGCCCTCCGTCGCGCGGAAGGGCGCGATCATAGTGACTCCCGCGCCCCCTTCAAGCCCGCAATCGCGCCAGGCGCCCGCGGCGGAAGTCCTCGAAGCGCCCGGCGCGGATGGCGTGCCGGGCCTCTTCCATGAGCCGGAGGAAGTGGCGCAGGTTGTGGATGGTGGCCAGGGTCGCGGCCGTCATCTCTCCCGCCGCGAAGAGGTGGCGCAGGTAGGCCCGGGAGAAGCGGCCGCAGGTGTAGCAGTCGCAGCCCTCCTCCACCGGGCGCGGGTCCTCCCGGTGGCGCGCGTTCTGGAGGTGGAGGGGCCCGTCGGCCGTGAAGAGCCCCGCGTGGCGCGCGTTGCGGGTGGCGACGACGCAGTCGAAGAGGTCCAGCCCGAGGGCGATGCCCTCCAGGAGGTCGGCGGGGGGGCCCAGACCCATGAGGTAGCGCGGACGGCCCGCCGGGAGGCTCGGGGCCGCCGCCGCGAGGACCTCCCACCGGAGCGCCGGGGGCTCGCCCACCGAGAGACCGCCCAGGGCGTAGCCGTCCAGGTCCAGGGACGCCAGGTCCGCGGCCCCCCGGGCCCGGAGGTCGGCGAAGACCGAGCCCTGGACGATCCCGAAGAGGGCCTGGTCCTCGCGCCGGTGCGCCGCGCGGGAGCGGCCGGCCCACGCCAGGGTGCGCTCCAGGGCCTCCTCCGCGGGCCCGCGCCCGCAGGGCCAGGCCGGGCAGTGGTCCAGGCACATGGCGATGTCGGCCCCCAGGGCCTCCTGGATCCGCACGGCGTCCTCGGGCCCGAGGTGGAGCGCACGGCCGTCCACGTGGGACCGGAAGCTCACCCCGGCGTCGTCCACCCGCGAGCGGCCGGCCAGGCTGTAGGCCTGGAATCCCCCGCTGTCCGTGAGCATGGGGCCCGCCCAGCCGGTGAAGCGGTGCAGCCCGCCCAGGGCGCGCACCACCTCCTCCCCCGGGCGCAGGTGCAGGTGGTAGGTGTTGGCCAGGACGAGGCGCGCCCCGACGGACTCCAGGTCCCGCGGGGTGAGGGCCTTCACCGCCCCCTGGGTCCCCACGGGCATGAAGCAGGGGGTCTCCACCTCGCCGTGGGGCGTGACGAGCCGCCCCGCGCGGGCGCCCGAGGGGTCGGTCGCCGTGAGGTGGAAGGGGAGTCGGTTCACTCCCCGCGCGGGTCCGCTGGAGGGACGCCCGGCAGGACGTCCAGGGCCCCGGCCGGCTTCGAGAGGGACGTCCCGGCCGGCCAGAGGGGGCGAGCGTCCGGGCGCGGGCCCACCAGGGGGACCCCCTGGGTGTCCAGGCCCGCCACCCGCAGGTCCTCGGTGGCGTAGAGCCAGGGCCGCCGCTCGTCCTCGGCCACCGCGTCCTCCCAGGCCTCCGGGTGGGCCAGGGTCCGCTCCAGGAGCGCCCCGGCCCGGACGGCCCGGCAGACCATGGCCCGCGCCGCCTGGCCGAAGCCGGCGGCGTCGCTCGCCGCGAGGCGCTCGCGCGCGGAGAGTCGCCCCTCGTCCAGGTCCGCCAGGGCCTCTTCCACCTCGCGCACCGTGGCGCTGGCCTCCCAGGCGGCGGCGTCGTGGAGGCGGCGGGCCGCGTCCAGGGCCGCCCGGAGGCGGCCGCGAAGGACGAGGACGTAGGCCAGGGCCTTCACGTCGTCCTCTTCCATGCGGCCACGGGCATCGAGGATCGCCCGGCGGTCCTCCAGCTCCAGCCCCGCCACCTGCCCGGAGAGGGTCGCCGCCAGGTCCGCCTCCCGGGCCGCCGCCTCCCGCTCCTCGCGGGCCTGCCGTCGGGCCGAGAGCCAGAACCAGGCGCCGATCCCCAGCGCCAGCGCCATGGCCAGGGCCGCCGCCGCCCCCGCCAGGGCCAGTAGGGCGGGACGCGTGGAGACGCCTTCCCCACTCACGGTGGTGCCAACTCCTCGAGGCGCAGGATGCGCGCCCCGGGGTAGTAGGAGCCGAGGATCGCGCGCCAGCCCATGCCCCGCGCGGCGCGCCCGGCGGCCCCCCACTGGCACAGGCCCACCC
>JACQVX010000086.1 GCA_016209495.1 Planctomycetota bacterium | reverse complement strand
GCCCTCGGGGCCGTGCTCGCCGCCTATCTGGAGGTCGAGCGGGCCCTGGCCACCGACGACGCCGAGACGGCGCTCGGCGCGGCCCGGCGCCTGGGCGAGGCCGTCGCGGACCCCGCGTCGGTCACCGGCCTCCCGGCCGACCTCGTGGCCGCGGCCCGGACCCTGGACGCGGCGGAGGGCCTGCAACCTCTCCGGGCGGCCCTCGCCCCCTTCTCCGAGGCCCTGCACGCCACGCTCGGGGGAGGCGGCGCAGGCCACGGCCCCGCCCTCGTCTGGGTGCGCTGCCCCATGGCCTTCGAGGGCCGCGGGGCCTCCTGGCTCCAGGCGGAGGGGGAGGTGGAGAACCCCTACCTCGGCGCCGCCATGCTGCGCTGCGGCGAGGTCCTGGAGCGGATCCCGCCGGGCGGGGACGAGTAGCCCGCATGACCGACCGGGTCATCCGCTACTGCCTGGAGAACAAGCTGGTGGTCGTCCTCATCCTCGGCCTGGTGGTGGGCGGGGGCCTCTACGTCATGCCCTTCGACCACGGCCTCCCGGGGTTCCCCTCCGACCCCATCCCCGTGGACGCCATACCGGACGTGGGCGAGAACCAGCAGATCGTCTACACCGACTGGCCCGGCCGCTCCCCCCAGGACGTGGAGGACCAGGTCACCTATCCCCTCACGACCTCGCTCCAGGGCGTGCCGGGGGTGAGGTCCATCCGCTCCTTCTCCATGTTCGGCTTCTCCACCGTCTTCGTGATCTTCCGCGACGACGTGGACTACTACTGGGCCCGCTCGCGGGTCCTGGAGCGGTTGAACGTGGCCGCCCAGCGGCTCCCGGAGGGCGTGGTCCCGGCCCTGGGGCCCGACGCCACGGCCCTGGGCCAGGTCTACTGGTACACCCTCGAGGGCGAGGGCTTCGACCTGCAGGAGCTGCGCTCCATCCAGGACTGGACCGTGCGCTACGCCCTGCTCTCCGCCCCGGGGGTGGCCGAGGTGGCCTCCGTGGGCGGCCACGTCAAGGAGTACCAGGTGGACGTGGACCCGGACGCCATGCGGGCCCACGGGGTGCGCCTCCACGAGGTCTTCGCGGCACTCCAGTCGGCCAACATCGATGTGGGGGCCGAGACCCTGGAGCACAACGGAGTCGAGTACGTCATCCGGGGCCGGGGATTCGTCCGCAGCGTCCGGGACGTGGAGGACGTGGTGATCCGCGAGACGGCCCACGTCCCCATCCTCGTGCGCCACGTGGCCCGGGTGGTCCTGGGGCCGGCCCTGCGCCGCGGGCTCCTGGACAAGGAGGGGGCCGAGGCCGTGGGCGGAGTGGTGGTGGTGCGCTTCGGCGAGAACCCCCTGGCGGCCATACGCGAGGTGAAGCGGCGCATCGAGGAGCTGGCGACCGCCCTGCCGACCCGGCGCCTCCCGGACGGCCGCACCTCCCGGGTGCGGATCGTCCCGTTCTACGACCGGACCCAGCTCATCCACGAGACCCTGGGCACCCTCAAGGACGCCCTCGTGGAGGAGAGCCTGATCACGATGTTCGTCGTCTTCCTCCTCCTCTACCACTTCCGCTCGAACCTCCTCATCTGCGCCAACCTCCCCGTCGCCGTCCTCCTGTCCTTCATCCTCATGAAGCTCTTCCGGGTGGACTCGAACATCATGAGCCTGGGGGGAGTGGCTATCGCCATCGGCACCATGGTGGACATGGGAATCATCCTCTGCGAGAACATCGTCCGGCACTTCGGCCAGGCGCGGCCGGAGGAGGACCCGCTGGAGGTCATCTACCGGGCCGCCAGCGAGGTGGGGGGCGCGGTCGTGACGGCCATCGCCACCACCGTCGTCTCCTTCCTGCCCGTCTTCGCCCTGACGGGCCCCGAGGGCAAGCTCTTCAAGCCCCTGGCCTACACCAAGACCTTCGCCCTGGTGGCGAGCGTCCTCGTGGCCCTCACGGTCCTGCCCGCCTTCGCCCACCTCCTCTTCCAGCGCGGCTGGTCCGGTCCGCGCCTGAGGCGCGCCGCGCGGTGGGCCCTCCCCGCCCTGGGCCTGGCGGCGGCCCTCTGGGTCTCGGCCTGGGGCGGCGCGGCCCTGGTGCTCGTGGGGCTCTACCTGGCGGTCGAGCCCCGGCTCCCGGCCGCGCTCGTCCGGCGGATGCCCGTGGCGGCGAGCGTGCTCGCGGGCTGCGCCGTGCTCTTCCTCCTCACGCGCCACTGGATGCCCCTGGGCCTGGACCGCGGCCTGGCGCGGAACCTGGTCTTCGTCTTCGGATTCAACCTGGCCTGGTGCGCGGTGCGCGTCGTGGTCATCGACCTCTACCCGAGGATCCTCCGCTGGTGCCTGGCCCACAAGGCCGCCTTCCTGTGCTGCCCGGCGGCCCTGGTGGTCTGGGGCCTGGTGGTCTGGCTCGGGTTCGCCCGGACCTTCGAGTTCATCCCGGCGGCCCTGGAGCGCGCCGGCGTCGAGCGAACGCGGGTGGTGGGGCTGGGCCCCTGGGTCTGGGCGGTCCACACCTTCCCGGGGATCGGCCGCGAGTTCATGCCTCCCCTGGACGAGGGCGCCTACCTCTACATGCCCAGCACCATGCCCCACGCCTCCATCGGCGAGGCCCTGGACATGGTCCAGAAGCAGGACCTGGCCATCCGGGCCATCCCGGAGGTGGACACGGTGGTGGGGAAGATCGGACGCGCCGAGACCCCCCTGGACCCGGCCCCGGTCTCCATGGTGGAGACGGTGGTGACCTACAAGCCGGAGTACGGTCCGCCGGACCCCGAGACCGGCGAACGGGCGCGGCTCTGGAGGCCGCACGTCCGCACCGCCGACGACATCTGGGCGGAGATCGTCTCCGCGGCGCAGGTCCCGGGGAGCACCTCGGCCCCGCGGCTCCAGCCCATCGCCGCCCGGCTCGTGATGCTCCAGACCGGGATGCGCGCCCCCATGGGGGTGAAGGTCCTGGGCCGTAGCCTCCAGGACGTGGAGGCCGCGGGCTACGCCATCGCGCAACGGCTCCGGGAGGTCCCCGGCGTGGCCGCCGAGGCGGTGGTCCCGGACCGGGTCATCGGGAAGCCCTACCTGGAGATCGACATCGACCGGTCCCAGGCCGCCCGCTACGGGGTGAGCATCCGCGAGGTCCAGGACGTCATCGAGATCGCCATCGGCGGGCTGCGGGCCACCACCACCGTCGAGGGCCGGGAGCGCTACCCCATCCGGTTGCGCTATGCCCGCGAGCTGCGCGACTCCCTGGACGCCCTGGGCCGGGTCCTCGTCAGCGGCAGCGGCGAGGGCCAGGTGCCCCTGTCCCAGCTCGCGCGCATCGACTACGTGGCCGGACCCCAGGAGATCAAGAGCGAGGACGGGTTCCTCGTCTCCTACGTCCTCTTCGACCGGCTTCCCGGGCGCGCCGAGGTGGACGTGGTGGAGGAGGCCCGGCGCTACCTCCAGGCCCTCTTGGGGCGCGGCGACCTCGTCCTCCCGGCCGGGGTGCACTACCGTTTCGCGGGCTCCTACGAGAACCAGGTGAACTTCCAGCGGCGGCTCTCGGTGGTGCTGCCGCTGGCCCTCGTCCTCATCTTCCTCATCCTCTACTTCCAGTTCCGTTCCGTCCCCGTCTCGCTCCTGGTCTTCGTGCAGATAGCCGTCTGCTGGGGCGGCGGCTTCGTGCTGCTCTGGCTGGCGGCCCAGCCCTGGTTCCTGGACTTCGAGGTCTTCGGCGAGCCGGTCCGGGACCTCTTCAAGCTCCGCGAGTACAACCTGAGCGTGGCGGTGTGGGTGGGCTTCATCGCGCTCTTCGGCATCGCCACCGACGACGCGGTGGTCATCACCACCTACCTGAACCAGGTCTTCGCCCGGACGCCGGTGCGCGGCGTGGCGGACATCCGGGCGAACGTGGTCCTGGGGGGACGGCTGCGCGTCCGGCCGTGTCTCATGACCACGGCCACCACCGTGCTGGCCCTCATGCCCGTCCTCACCTCCCACGGCCGCGGGGCCGACGTGATGACGCCCATGGCGCTGCCCATCGTGGGGGGCATGACCATAGAGATCATCACCCTCTTCGTGACGCCGGTCCTCTACTCGGCCCTGAAGGAGCTCTACTGGCGGCTCTCCTGGCGCAGGGGGCACTTCGTCACGGCCCCGGAGGCCGCCGCGTGACCCGGCGCAGCCTGCGCCTCGCCGTCTCGCTGGGGACGGCCCTGGCCCTCGCGGCCCTGGGCGGCCTCGCGTGGCTGCGCCGACCCCGGGAGACGGCGGTCATGCGCGGCGAGCGGCTGGCATGGCGGCTCGGCTGCCTGGGCTGCCACGGCCCCGGGGGCCGCGGGGGCGTGGCCAACCCGGGCTCGGCGGACCTGGAGATTCCCGCCTGGGAGGGGGGGCTGCACGCCGGGGGGGAGGGGGAGATCCGCGAGTGGATCCTCTACGGCCTCCCCCGGCGCCGCTGGGAAGGCGACGTCCCGCCCGCGCGCGCCGTGGAGGGCGCGGCGCAGCCCGCGCCGCCGCTCGCCATGCCGCCCTACGAGGGGCGCCTGGACGAGGCGGAGCTGGGGGACCTGGTGGCCTACGTGGCGGCGGTGGGCCAGGCCGTCGAGGCCCTGCCGGAGGCGGCGCGCGCCGGCTACCTGGCCGCCAGCCGCCTAGGCTGCTTCGGCTGCCACGGCCCTGGCGGGCGCGGGGGGGCGTCCAATCCCGGGTCCTTCAAGGGCTACATCCCGGCCTGGGACGGGCCAGACCACGGCGAACTGGTGCTCGATGAGGGCGAGCTCCGGGCCTGGATCCTGGACGGGCGCATCCCGCGCCTGGAGGCGAATCCCGTCGCGCGCTACTTCATGCGCCGGCAGGCCCTGCAGATGCCAGCCTACGGGAAGTCGATCGAGGAAGACGACTTGGATGCCCTGGTCGTCTATATACAATACCTGAGGAGGAGGTGAACCATATCGAAGCCCTGGAGTCTCATCGCGATCGCGTCCGCCGCCCTGGCGGCCATCCTGGGCTGCACCGCCGGCCACGACCATGCCAGCCATGAGCACGGCGGCGCCGCCCCGGCGGCCGCGCCCGCCGGAGATGCGTACCCCCTCACCACCTGCGTGGTGAGCGGCGAGCCCCTGGACGCCATGGGCGAACCCCACGTCATCCAGTGGGAGGGCCGCACGGTGAAGTTCTGCTGCCCCGGTTGCGAGAAGGACTTCAAGAAGGACCCGGGCCGCTACCTGGCGAAGCTCGACGCCGCCGCCGGGTCGCGCTGAGGCACGCCTGGGCGAATGTAGCAGTCATTGTTTTGCGACGCCTTGTTGTCTTGCGGCGACCCGGATGGGAGGGTACCCCTGTCGCTCCGCTCACGAGGCCATGGGAGGTGTAGGAATGGATCGCCTGGCTTGTAGCGTACTGTCCATCTCGATCTTGCTGGCCCCTGGCTACACCCGCGCCGACCTGATCAGGCTCAAGTCCGGCGACGTGTTGGAGGGCCGCATCACGCGAGAGACTCTCGACGAGGTCTGGGTCCTGACCCGGACGGGCGAGACCTCCATCGCCCGATCCGACATCGAGGCCGTCGAGACCTACGCGGACATCGACGAGGTCCTGAACCAGTTCCATCGCGAACTGCTCAACGCCATGAACCGGTTCCCGGGCCCGGATGACGCGGCCAACAGGACCCTGATGACCCAGGCCATCCAGAACGTCTTCCAGGTGAAGCTCCCCAAGTCCGAGCCCAAGCACGAGGACACCATCGATGGCTGCCTGGGGCAGTACATCGAGAACCTGGCGCGCGGCGAGTCCACCTTCCCGGGCGCGCAATACGACCAGGAACGTCTGCTCTACCTCCAGGGGGCCAAGCAGGTCCTCGACCGGAAGCTGCTGCTCGCGACCGACTGGGACGATGCGACCCGGACGACCCAGACCTGCCTCGACGACCTGCGCAACAGGCTGGTGGACTGTCGCTCGCATTTCGAATCGCTGCCGAGGTTGCGTCAGCTCGTGGAGCAGGCCGCGCAGGGCGTCTTCAACGGGACGCTCCCTCGCGCCCTCACCGACGCCGGAAACCCCCAGCTCCTCCTGGCCAGGAACCTGCGCAAGACGGACCGGGTGTTCCCGCTGGACAGGGAGGGGAACTCGAACGCCAACTCCATCCTGAAGGCCGCCGCGCGGGCCGTGTTCGACCGCAACAGCCGCCCGTGACACGCGCCCGTCCCCGACGAGGGCACCCGCCGCGGGTCGGGGGCAGTAGGGCGCCGCGGAGGCGGTCACCGGGAGGCTCACCCCGGCCAGGCCCGGGAGCTCGGCGGCGTCGCCGCTTGTGAGCGTGGGCGTGGGCGTGGGCGTGGCCGTGGACTTCCACGCTCCACCGGAACGGACACCCACACCTGCACCTCCACGTTCACAGGCATGGCAGTGGCCGCGGGCGCCCCTCGACTCACCCCCCCCCACCACGCACGTCTGCCTGCGCCGCACGTCCCCTGAACGGCTACGATGGATCGAGCCGCGTGGGCGGGCGGCCAAAGGTCATGACGAACTCCGAGCCGCCGCCCTCGCGCGGCCGGACCCACGCCCGGCCCCCATGGCGCTCGGCCACGGCGCGAACGATGGAGAGCCCCACGCCGGTCCCCTCGACCTCGCGACCCGTGGCGCGCCGGAACAGCTCGAAGATCCGTTCCGACTGCCCCTCCGCCACGCCAGGACCACGGTCCGCGACGACGAGCCCCACCCCCTCCGGCTCGCCCGGGGCGCGGACGTAGGGCCCGATGGACACCTGGGTAGGCCTCGATCCATTGGAGCCGAACTTCAGGGCGTTGGTGACCAGGTTGTAGACGGCCTCGGTGGCCCAGGTCCGATCCGCCCGAATCCGCGGCAGTTTCTCGGCGACCTGGACCTCCGCCCCCAGCTCGCGGATCTGCTGTTCCAGCCGGGCCAGGACGTCCGTCACCACCGCCGCGGCGTCCACCTCCGACCGCGGGACCTGGAAGCTACGCGCGCGGGCGATGGTGAGGAGGTCGTCCAGGAGCTGCCGCATCCGGGCGGCGGCCCTGCGGATCCGGCCCAGGAGGTCCACCCCGTCGGCGTCCAGCCGGGCGGCGTGGCGCTCGGTCAGCATGACCGAGAATGCCTCGATGCCCCGAAGCGGCTCCTTGAGGTCGTGGGAGATGACGTGGAGCATCGTCTCCAGGTCGTGGTTCCTGGCCTCGATCTCGGCCTCGAGCCTCCCGGCCTCGCTCAGGTCCCGGACGAAGCCGATGAACAGGGGATGCCCGCGGCTGTCTTCGCCCGTGGTGACGCAGACCTCGGCCAGGAACTCCTCCCCGCCCCGACGCAGGGCGGGCATCCTCACCCGCCGGCCCAGGATCCGCCCCTGGCCCGTGTCCAGGTAGTGGGCGATGCCCGCCCGATGGGCCGCACGGAGGCCAGCGGGGATGAGGGTCTCGGCCATGGTCTGGCCCAGGACCTCCTCCCGGGCGTACCCGAAGAGCCGCTCGGCCGAGGGGGTGAACTCGACGATGCGGCCCTCCCCGTCGATGGTGACGACGGCGTCCAGGGCCGAGCACAGGATGACGTCCTTGCGTCGCTCGGACTCGCGCAGCGTCCCATTCTCCACGCGGGCCGACGCTACCAGCAGGCTGGTCGCGGACGTAGACGCCAGAAAGGTCTGGACCAGGAGCAGCGAGGTGTTCAGGTCCCCGCGGTAGAACGGTCCCAGGCCCTGAACCGTCCCGCATACCGCCGCGGCGGAGGTCGCCACGACGGCGAGGGCCACCCCGCAGCGATCCAGGCGGAAGGCCAGGGCCACCACCAGGGGGAAGAGCAGGTAGGCGATGGGACGCGGGGACCCCACCGCCGAGGGCCGTTCCCCGAAGATCGCCCAGGCGACCACCAGCACGACGACGGCCCAGGCTACCGCCTCGACGCGCCGGGGGGCCGTCCACTCCAGACGCCGGAGCGCCGGGAGGGCGAGGGCGGCGGGGGCGACGACCAGGATGCCTGCCAGGGCGCCGAGCCACCAGGTGAACCAGACCGTCCCGTAGAGCCCCCACGAGGCGAGGCCCGCGGCCGTGATCGCCGTCGGCCCCACGCTCGCCGAGACGGCGCAGGCCGCGGTCACCGCGAGTAGGAATCGACCGACGTCGCCGGGGTGGCGAAGCGGGTCGTGTCCGCCGGTCCACGCCCCGACGAGCCGGGCCGCCACGTCCGCCTCCAGGGCGTTCCCCACGCCTACGACCGCCGAGACGACCAGGACCCGCCCTGGGCCGGCCGCCTCGGCCGCCAGGAATGCGGTGGCGTTCGCCAGGAAGGCGCCGAGCCAGACCCCCGGCACGACCCCGCGCCCCCAGAGGAGCGTGGCCGCAAGGGCCAGCCCGGACGGAGGCCAGACCGGAGAGGCGTTGGACCCCTCGAAGGCCACCAGGAGGGAGAGCCGCGCCGCGACGAAGTAGCCCCCCGCGACGAGCAGAGGACGCACGGCTTCTCTCGAACCCCGCACCCTGGCAAGACCCCCGGGGGCCCTGGCCCCGCTACCCCTCGCGCCCATGGATTGCGGGTTGCCCCCCGCCCCGTAGAATCACGAGGGGGGCGTGATGGTGGCGGAGCGCATCCTGGTCGTCGACGACTCCCGGTTCCTGCGCCGGAGCCTTGGGGACCGGCTCGGACACGAAGGCTACGAGGTCCTCGACGCGGAAGACCTGGCCGGGGCCAGGCGGTTCCTGGAAGAGGGGCATGTCGACCTGGTCCTCCTGGACATGCGCCTCCCGGACGGCGAAGGCATGGCGCTGTTGCGGGGCATTGGGGGCCGCACGGCGGAGGTCCCGGTCATCATGATGACCGCCCATGGAAGCGTGGGGGACGCGGTGAACGCACTGAAACTCGGGGCCCAGGACTACCTGGTGAAGCCCCTGGACCTGGAGTCCCTGCGGTCCGTGGTGGCCAAGGCCCTCGAGACGACGCGACTGCGGCGCCAGGTCCGGCGCCTCCGGGCCGAGCAGTCCCGCCACTACGGCATCGACGGCCTCCTCGGGACCACCCCTGGAATGCGGGCAGTCCTGGACCTCATCGAACGCGTGGCCATGCGTCCGACCACCACGGTGCTGGTCCAGGGCGAGAGCGGGACCGGGAAGGACCTGGTGGCGAAGGCCATCCACCTTCGCGGGCCCCGGGCCGACGGCCCCCTGGTGACTCTCACCTGCACGGCCATCCCGGACACCCTCCTGGAAGGCGAGATCTTCGGCCACGAGAAGGGCGCCTTCACCGGGGCCATGGAGCAGAAGCCGGGGCTCTTCGAGATGGCGGACGGGGGGACGGTCTTCCTGGACGAGGTGGGGGACATGCCCGTGGCGCTCCAGGCCCGCCTGCTGCGCGTCCTGGAGGACAGGAGATTCCGCCGGGTGGGCGGGGGCCCGGAACTCCGCGTGGACGTCCGCATCGTCGCCGCCACCCATCGGGACCTGGCGGCCGAGGTGGAGGCCGGCCGATTCCGCGAAGACCTCTACTACCGCCTCAACGTGGTCCCCATCCGGCTGCCCGCGCTCCGCGAGCGGGCCAACGACATCCCGCTCCTGGCCTCGTACTTCATCGACCGCTTCAACGGCGACATGCGGCGCTCCGTCCGGGGGCTCTCCCCCGGGGCCCTGGCGGCGGCCCGCGCATACCCCTGGCCCGGCAACGTGCGGGAGCTGCGCAATCGCATCGAGAGGGGGATGATTCTCGGCCGGGGCGAGTGGGTCGAGGAGACGGAGCTCTTCAGCGGCGAGGGAATGCCCGGCGACAAGGACGCGGGGCGCTACGTCCTGCCCCGGGCGGGCATCGACCTGGCGGCACACGAGCGGGACCTGCTCGCCCAGGCCCTCACCTGCTCGCGGGGCAACCAGACGCGCGCGGCGGCCCTGCTGGGGATCCGCCGAAACCAGATACGCTACCGTATGGGGAAGTTCGGCCTGCACCCCTCGGACTTCGGCGGGGGCTGAGCCGCCCATGGCTACCGCGAGAGCATCCCCGCCACGAGCTGCTGCAGTTCGGGGAAGCGGAAGGGCTTCGCCAGATAGCGGTCCGCACCCATCCCCAGCATGGCCCCCGCCGGGTAGAGGTCCCCGTAGGCCGTCATCATCCACACGGGCAGCGAGGGGTGGGTCGACTTGACCATGTGGAGCAGCTCGAAGCCGTCGAGCCCTGGAAGGCGACAGTCGCAGAGGACTAGGTCCACCTCGCGGTACGACAGGATGGACACGGCCTCGGGCCCTGTCCGCGCCGCGTGGATGTCGGCCTCGCAGTCGCCCAGCCCCACGAAGAAGCGCCGGAGCAGCTCCAGGACGTCCGGGTCGTCGTCCACCACCAGGACCCGAAGCACCGGCCTCCCCGCCGCCGGGAGCGTGAAGCGGAAGGCACTGCCCTCCCCTGGCACGCTCTCCACCCAGATCTTCCCCCCGTGGGCCTCGACGACCTGCCTGCAGATGGCCAGCCCCAGCCCCGCCCCGCCGTGACGGCGACGGCCAGGAGAGCGCACCTGGTGGTAGCGGTCGAAGATCTGGCCCTGTTCTTCCAGGGGGATGCCCTCGCCCGTGTCCTCGACGGAGAGACACAGGCCCTGGGGGTGGCGGGCGGCCCGCAGCGTCACGCCGCCCCCGCGAGGCGTGTGGCGCAGGGCGTTGCTCACGAGGTTCGAGAGGACCTGGTGGACCCGCTCCCGGTCCGCCCACAGGGGAGGGAGGCCCTCCTCCACGGCCTCGGTCACGGAGACTCCGGCAGAGGCGGCCACCGTGCCGTAGTCCCTCAGAGCCTCCCGCACAGCGCCGGCGGGTGGTAGGGCCTCCCGGTGCAGCCGGGGCCCTCCGTCGGCAAGGCTCTCCACGTCCATGAAGTCTCGCGCCAGGCCATGGAGGTGCCGGACCTGTTCGAGGATCAACTGGAGGTAGCCGTCCATGACCTCGCGGTGGTCGCCCGGGTCCAGCCCCTGGATCAACTCCACCACCCCCTGCACCGTCGCCAGCGGGGCGAGGAAGTCATGGGTGGCGATCCGGAAGTAATCCTCGCGGAGGCTCTGCACCCGTTCCTCGCTCTCGCGCACCCGGGCCTCGGCCTTGCGACGATCGGTGACATCGCGGATGGTGGCCAGCCGCGCCGCGCGACCCTGCCAGTCTATCTCCACCACCCGGACCTCGGCGGTCCGCTCGGTCCCGTCCGGACGGGACACCCGCATCTCCGTGGCCTCGACCCCGCCACAGGGGACATCCACGACCTCCTCCTCCGCGGACTCGAACCGCCGGCCGAAGAGTTCCTCCGCGGCTGGATTGCCGAACAGGACGTTCTGGTTGGGGTCCAGGACGAGGATGGCGTCGGCGCTGTTCCGGCTCAGCCTCCACAGGTCCTCCTCGCGCGACCGAAGCTCCTCCAGCACGGCCGCCATGCGTCCCGTCATGCGGTGGCGTTCCCGGGCGAACTCCACCGCATGCACCAGGAGGGGGCCCTCCAGGGAGTCTTTGCGCAAGAAGTCCTGGGCCCCTCGCCGAACGGCCTCGGGTCCCAGCCCGTCGTCTTCGGCCCCGGTAAGGACCACCACCGGCGCGTCAGACACCGCCCGACGCATGCGTTCCAGGGTATCCAGGCCTCCCGAGTCCGGTAGGCAAAGATCCAGGAGGACCACGTCCGCCCCTTCCTCCCATAGGGCGCGAATGCCGTTCGAGAGGTTCTCCGCCAAGCGCAGCGCGTAGCGTCCAGGCGATGCGACCTCCAGCATCTGCCGGAGGATGAGCGCGTCGTCCGGGTTGTCTTCCACCAGGAGGACCTTCACCCTGTCTTCGTCCTCACGCATGGTTTTCCCCCTCGGGGATCCGGGCCGCGAGGACCCAGTAGACGGAGAACCTTCGCACTATCTGGCGCAGTTCCGCGAGGCTGGCGGGCTTGGCAATGTAGGACGAGGCCCCGCAGCGATAGGACCTGGTCACGTCCTCCTCGCGCTGGCTCGTGGAGAGCACCACCACCGGCAGGTGGCGCAGCCGCTCGTCGGCCCGGATCGCCTCCAGGAGCTTGAAGCCGTCCTTGCGAGGCATCTGGATGTCCATGAGGACCAGACCCGGCAGCCGCTGGCCCCCCCAGACCCCCTCGCCCCGCAGCAAGGCGAGGGCCTCTTCTCCATCCCGGGCCACGCGCATGGGGACGTCCAGGCCCTCCTCTCGGAAGGCCTCCCGGACCATGAAGACGTCGTCCTCGTTGTCCTCCACGAGCAGTAGATCCATGGGTTGGACCATGGCATCGAGGCCTCTCCCCCGCGCCCACGGACAGAGGCGTGGAGGGCCGGCGGATGCCGGCCCCCCACGCCCACCGCAGAGGAGGGGGGTCCTCCCGCGGTGTCCTCCTGCGCCACGGATGTCCGAGGTGCTTCGCCTGCCCCCTGCTATCTCCCTCCCTTCCTGGGGTCCAGGGGGGGTGAGGATCCGAATCCCATGCCCGACGCATCCGTGCCGATGACGCCCGCCGTGGTGTGGTCGCGGTGGTGGATTTGGAGCAGACGTGTGGAATATGGACGGGGCGCCACGGGGGGCGCGGGCGCGCCCGCGGTTACTCCCGGACCGCCCGCACCCCCCTCGCCAGGAGGTAGAAGGGGCTCCCCAGCAGGGCGCCGCCGGCGTAGGCCCCCATGGCCGCGGCCTCGGCATAGAGGTCCTCGGTGGCCCCGGCGTTGAACGGCGTGGCCACCAGGATCGGGGCGGCGGCCACCCCGGTGAGGGCTGCCCCGGCCATGTTCCCGGCGGCGGTGGGGTAGTAGCTCAAGGGCGAGCCGGCGTAGCCCCGGTTGATCTCCCGCAGCCGGGCCGAGCGCAGGGCCAGCGGGTCGTGCGTGGCGCCGTAGCGCGACCTGGCCAGGACGCAGCCCACGCACGGCGCCAGGAGTACCGCCCCCAGGAGGACCCCACGCACCGCCTTCATTGACTTGGCCACCGGCCCCATTATCATGGCCCCTCCCATCCCGATCCACCCGCGGAGCCGCCGTGCGTCAGCGCATCGAAGAGGCGATTCGGAAGAGCAAGGCGCGCTACACGGAGGTGCGCGTCGAAGAGACGTCCATCTCCAGGATCGTCTATCGCGGCCGCAAACTTGAGACGATACAGGCCACCGTGGACACCGGGGGGATCGTCCGCTCGCTGGCGCCGGGCGGCGGCTGGGGGACCTCGGTCTTCAACGACCTGGACGATCTGCCCCGCCGCGTGGAGGAGGCCCTGGACTGCGCCCGCGCCGTGGGCGGACGGCCGGTGGAGCTCGCCGAGGTCCCGCCGGTGGTGCAGGAGGACCGGGCGCGGCTGGAGGAGGACTTCCGAGGCATGGACCTGGGGGCCAAGCGCGAGGTCCTCCGCGACTACAACGACCTCATGCTCGCGGCCGGCGATGGGATCCGCTCCACCCTCGCCCTCTACCAGGACCGCTTCCAGACCATATATTACGGCAACTCCCTGGGGACCTGGGTGGTGGAGGAGCGCCCCCTGGTGGACATCTACTGCACCGCCTACGCCGTCGTGGACGGGGACGTGCAGCCCGCCTCCGAGTCCGACACCGTGGCCAACCGGGGCTTCGAGGCGGTGCGCGGCCGAGAGGCCCTGGCGGAGGCCGCGGCCCGTCGGGCCCTCGCGATGCTGGAGGCCAGTCCGGTCGTGGGCGGCGTCTACCCCGTGGTGGTGAACCAGAACCTCGCGGGGGTCTTCGTCCACGAGGCCTTCGGCCACCTGTCCGAGAGCGACTTCATCTCGGAGAACCCCGAGGCCCAGAAGATGATGACCCTGGGCCGCCGCTTCGGCCGTCCCATCCTGAACATCGCCGACAGCGGTGTGGAGGCCCCCGGAGGCGCCCTCTGCGGGACCCACAGCTACGACGACGAGGGGGTGGCCATGCAGCGCACCCAGCTCGTGCGGGAGGGGGTCCTGGTGGGGCGCCTCCACTCCCGCGAGTCCGCGGCGCGCATGGACGAGCGGCCCACCGGCAACGCCCGGGCGGAGGACTACCGCTACCCCCCCATCGTGCGGATGCGAAATACCTTCGTGGAGAACGGCGACACGTCCTTCGAAGACATGGTCGCGGACATCCCCCTGGGGGTCTATGCCCTCAAGAGCCGCGGAGGCCAGACCTGCCTCGGGAACTTCTCCTTCTCCAGCGCCTACGCCTACATGATCCGCGACGGGCGGGTCGCCGAACCCGTACGGGACGTGGTCCTGGCGGGGAACGTCTTCGAGACCCTGGGGAAGGTGGTGGCGGTGGGCGACGACTTCCGGTGGGACTGCGCCGGCCGCTGTGGCAAGGGCCAGGGTCCGGGCCTCCCGGTGGGGATGGGCTCTCCACACCTGCGCATCGAGGACGTGGTGGTCGGGGGCAAGTGATGGAGCGTCCGGGCGAATGGCTGGACCGCACCTCGAAGGTGGCGCCGGAGGGCGAGGCCTACGCCTCCGAGTCCCGCTCCACCTCCCTCAGCTTCCGCTCCGGCGAGCTGAAGGAGGTCAAGGCCTCCGAGACCAGCGGGGTGGCGCTGCGGGCCCGGAAGGACGGTCGTCTGGGCTTCGCCGTGGCCTACGGCCCCGCGCCCGAGGCCAGGCTCTTGGCCAACCTGGAGGCCTCCCTGCGGCTCGGCGAACCCTCGCCCAGGGGCTTCGCCCCGCCGTCCCCCCCCACCCCGGTGGAGGGCCTCTGGGACCGGCACCTGGAGGCCCTGAATACCAGCACCCTCGTCGGCCTGGGCCGCTTCCTGCTGGATCGGCTGGGCCGCGAGTGCCCCGACTACGTCTTCGACTGCGGCCTGGCCCGGACCCTGGGGCGGGTGCGCTACGCCAACACCGGGGGCCACGCCTACGAGGGCGCCGCCACCTCCTTCTCCCTCTGGGTGGAGTTCAACCGACCCTCCCGGGACGACATGCTCCTGGACGTGGAGAGCCACGCCTCCGTGGGCCTCGAGGGCCACGAGGAGCTGGTGGATCGCCTCCTGGAGAAGCTGCGCCGGGCCCGCCGGGACGCCAGCCTCGCACCCGGCCGCATGCCGGTGATCTTCAGCCCCGGCGCCGCCATGGTGATGGTGGGCCCCCTGGCGACGGCCTTGAACGGGAAGCAGGTGGCCCATGGGACCTCGCCCCTGGCGGGCCGCCTGGGCGAGAAGGTCTTCGACGAGAAGCTCACGGTGGTGGACGACGGCACCCTGGACGGGGCGGTGGGCTCCGGCCCGTACGACGACGAGGGGCTGCCCACCCGCCGCACGGTGCTGGTGGACCGTGGGGTCGTGCGCTCCTTCTACCACTCCCTGGAGACCGCGGCCGAGACCGGCCAGGAACCCACCGGCAACGGGACCCGGGCCGGGCTCGGCGCCCAGCCCTCCCCTTCCCCAAGCAACCTGCTGGTCCTGCCGGGCGGCCCCACCCAGGCGGAGATGGTCCGCGCGGTCGACTACGGGCTCCTGGTGGACTCCCTCATCGGGGTGGGCCAGAGCAACACCCTGGCGGGGGCCTTCTCCAACCCGGTGGGGGTGGGCTTCCTCATCGAGAAGGGTGAGGTGGCGGGCCGCGTGAAGGACGTCTCCGTGGCGGGGAACATCTACGAGGTCCTCGCCGAACTCACCGCCCTCTCCAGCGACGTGCAGAACGTCTACGGGGCCTATCGCCTCCCGGCCTTCCGCGTCGACTCCATCAAAGTAGTGGGATAGCGGTCGCGCCATGGCCTCCCATGGCACACTCCGGCTCGAGGGCTGGAAGGGCTTCCACACCGAGCTGGGACTCTGGCCCATGACCTTCCTCCCGGGACCCGACGGCTCTGGCAAGCGCAGCGTCCTCGAGGCCCTGGCCCTCATCTCGCACCTGGCTGGCAGGGGCTGGCCCGATGGGGTCCTCAGCCGACATGGGGAGCAACCGCCGGACTCGACCTGCACCGTGGAATTCCGGTGAGCCAGCGCCCCCGCGATCCTGGGCTTCGACGAACCCGAGAACGGCCTGCACCTCTCGCGCCTCACGGACTGGGTCGAACGGCTGGCCCCGGAGCGGGAGGGGCGGCGCGCCGGACCGGAGATCGTGCTCCTCGCGACCCACAGCCCGGCGCTGGTCCGGAAGGCCACCCTGGCTGACCCCGATCGCGTCGGCGTGTTGGGACTCTGGAGGGGCCGCACGGGAGACGTCGTGGTGACGCAGTGGGAAGGCCACGAGCTGGAGGCCGGGGGGGACTTCCAGGAGATGGTGGCCGAGGTCTTCGTGGGCCGCTAGTGGAACACCGGCTTGTCCTGGCCCTGTGCGAGAACGAGCTGCAGCGCGACCAGGTGTTCATCGAGACCTTCGGACGCCAGGCCGGGATCGATGTACGGGTCACGAAGACCCTCTCGTCCCGACTCGGGCCCCACGAGGATCGCACCCTGCGGCGGCAGGCGGGGGCCCACGGACTGGAAGACCGCGTGGGGAAGACGCGGGCTCGAGGACGTGCGGGATGCCGCGCGACAAGCTCGCACGACGCTCGCCGACGAACCCGACTTCGCAGCCTTCCTGGCAGACTGGTCCAGGGCCTACTCGGACCCCTGAGGCCTCCGGGGCAGGGTCGTCCCTACGGCGAGCCGCGCTCCAGGTCGCGGGCCTCCCGCAGGCGCCGGGTCAGGGCCTCCCGCGCCTCGCCCTCCAGGGCTCCGACCAGGAGTCTGGCCAGGGTGGCCGCCGCCTCCCGGGCCAGCCCCCGGGCCTGGCCCTCCAGGGCGTCGCGCGTGGCCTCCTCGGGCTCCACCAGGGCGCGACCGCGGAAGGCCCGCGCCTGGGCCAGGGCCTCGTCCGCCCGGGTCAGCTCCAGCGCGGCTTCCAGTTCGCCCGGACCGAACTCTGGCCCCGGCCCCAACCCCTCCGGCCGGCCGTCCTCGGCCCCCGCCACGCGGGCCTCCAGGCCGTCCACGCGGGCCTCCACTACCGAGAGGCGGATCTCCAGTCCCCCGATCCGCGGCCCCACCCACCGTTGGGTGACCACCCCCCCCGCCGCGGCTCCGAGCAAGGCCGCACAGAGCACCACTACCAGGCCGCGCATGGGGCGCGAGCATACCACGGTGCCGTGCGAAGACCCCAGGGCCAGCCAATGGTAGCGATCCGCGGGCGTGGGCGTGGGACATCGGAAGAGGCCGCTGATGTGTTCGTGGGCGTGGGCGTGGGCGTGGGCGTGGGCGTGGGCGTGGGCGTGGGCGTGGGCGTGGCTGCCACGTTCATCCAGACGCCAGTCGGGTCGCTCCCCCGGGCCTTGCGGTCCACGCGCGAGTCCAGGTCCCCCCGGGCCCGCGCCAGGCCACACGGCTCAGGTCCAGCCGGGCGAGGGCGGACTGCACCACCGCCGGGGCAAGCCCTGTCGCCTCCACCACCTCGTCCACCGTGAGCGGGCAGGAGCCCAACGACTCCCACACCCTCCCCTCGGGCCCCTCCCGCCGCCCCTGCTCGATCTCCGCGCGGCGGGGGGAATCCGGGGGGGTCCCGGCCCCCCCGGAACATGGAACCGCGGGCGCCAGCCCCATGGCTGGCGCCAGGGCCTCCACCACCTCCAGGGCCCCCAGGACCAGGGTCGCCCCGTCACGGAGAAGTTCGTGACAGCCCTCGGAGAGAGCCGAGTCGGCGGGCCCCGGGACGGCGAAGACCTCCCTCCCCTGCTCCGCTGCCCATCGGGCCGTGATGAGGGAACCGGAGCGCCGGGCGGCCTCCACCACCACCACGCCCATGGAAAGCCCGCTCACCACCCGATTGCGCCGTGGGAAGTGCTCGGCCCTCGGCGGGGCATCCATGGGGAACTCGCTCACCAGGCACCCGGAGGCCGCCACCCGGTCGGCCAG
>JACQVX010000082.1 GCA_016209495.1 Planctomycetota bacterium | reverse complement strand
TCGACGTCCATGGCGTTGAACCGCGCCTTCGCCTCGTCCTCGGGCTGGCCGAGGGCGCGCTCGATGGCCATGACGGCCCCGAACTGCCGGCGGCGACGGTGGGCGAGGGTGTAGCCCTCGTCGCGGTCGAGCGCCGCCACGGAGGCACGGGCCTCCTCCTCGGACTGGCCCAGGTCCCGGTAGTAGTGCATCAGGGCCCCCCAGGTCTTGGGGGGGAAGCTGCCCTTCCGGGTGGGCCGCGACGGCTCCGTCGGCGACGGCTCCGTCGGCGACGGCTCCGAGGACGGTACCTCCGGCGTCTCCACGAGGGTGGGGATGCCGGCCCCGAAGGCCTCGGCGACCTCGGGGGTGATCTTCAAGGTAGTGGACATCGTGTGCTCCTTCCTTTCTGGAGAAGGGGGTGTGGCCCCCCCTCCGGACCGGTGGGGGGGCGCATAGGCAATCCCCACCGGAGGTGGAGCGGTCCGTTGCCAAGAGCGAGAGATGCGACAGGACCCGGTGAACCTGCTGCAGAGAGGAGAAAAGAGGCCGGGTTTTGGACGTCCGTCGTGAAGCTCATGCGCTGGCCATCCGGGTGACGGTCGCCTGGGCGCCGGTGCCGGCGCGGGAGGCGTGGAGACCGCCGGCGGCCAGGGTGCCCAGGGCGGAGGTCCCCCAGGAGAGGACCAGGCCGCAGAGGACCGGCACCGCGACGTAGGCGATGCAGATGGCCACGGGGTACAGAGTCCAGCCGAAGAGGCCGCTCATGGCCTCGTCCATGGTGCCCAGGGTGGCCTGGTAGGTGTCGAAGTTCGAGAGGATGGCCCAGCCCAGGGTCCAGCTCTTCACCCAGAGGACGACGCCGAAGTACTTGGCAAGGACCCAGGCGTTCCCGGGCCAGAGGGCGAAGAGGAGGGCGAAGGGGAAAAGGGCGTAGACCATCATCAAAGTGAGGCCCTGGACGTAGGGGCCCATGGCGCTCACGTTGGCGGCGACGCCCAGCATGGTGGCGGCGCCGAAGACATAGCCCACGCTCCCCAGGGCCGCCATAAGGGCGCCGCGTATCGAGTCCGAGGTCGAGGTGTTGCCGTTGGGGTTGGCGAAGAGGCTGGGCTGATCGCCCGTGTCCATGACCTCGTCCGCTCGTTCGGTGAAGGTCTCCCGCACGAGCCGCTCGATGTAGGCCGCCTCGCGCTCGCTCGCAGTCCCTCCGAAGATGTCCGTCAGGCCGCTACGCCCGCCGGCGAGGCGGGCGAGCTCCGCGGCGTGGACCGGGTCGGAGCGCACGTAGTCCTCCAGGCGGCTCTCGACCGCGAGCCAGGCCTCGTCGCAGGTGTCCAGACCGCGAGCGACGAGGTCCGGGACTAGGACCTCGCTCGGCTTGTAGGCCAATCCGGGGTAGACCCTGCGCAGGTTGGCATCGCCAGGCCAGGCCATGGCCTCCAGGTCCGTGGCCGCAAGGCCGTAGGTCTGGTGGTGGACGCGCACGAGGGCGGGCTCGTAGCACTTGTCCACGAAGTCGTGCACGAAGGCGGAGACCTCGGGGTCGGTGACCTCGGCCGCCTGCATGTGCGCGTGGAACCGTGTGAACTCGAAGGGGACGAGGAAGAAGTCGTGGTTGACCCTGGACGTCATTCCGACGACCACCCCGTCGATGGCCTGGTTGACGGCAAGGAAGCCCGTGGGGATGTCCACCGGTCGCCGGAGCTCGGCGGGGAGCGCGCCCTCGATCCCCGACTCCTCGCTGTCGAATCCCTCCTGGATGGCGACGACGTGGACCTCGCTAGGCCTGAGGCTCGTCCGGGTCCAAACAAAGAGGGTGTGGATCACGACGCAGCCGGCCACGTAGCCCGCGAGGGGCCAGTAGTCCTGGCGCTTGAGCCCCCGGTGGACCATCACCAGGAATCCCACCGTCACCATGAGGTGATAGACCCCCGCCGACCTCAGGGTGTCGGCGAGGAGCGCCATGAGGAAGGCGCCCACCCACTGGAAGAGCGAGTCGTGGAGGAAGATCCCGTTCATGGGGCTCAGGGCCGGTAGATGGTGAGTCCGCCGTAGCTCCCTCGTTGGCCCGCGCCATGGCGGCTGCGCTTGAGGCTGCCGGCGCTCCCTCGCAGGGTGGAGAGGGTGCGCACGCTATCGCCCTCGGCCTCGCGCAGGACCGAGAGGACGGTCTGGGCGAGCTGGGCGCTCTGGCGCTCCTCGCGGAGCATGTTCTCGAGCTGCTCGGCCACCCGGGTGCGCTCGGTGCGAAGCTGCTCGACGAGGTCGGGGTTCGTCCTGGCGGCGTCGGTCTGGACCCCGGCGAGCTTCTCGTCCAATTGGTGGACCCGCGATTGGACCTCGGCCATGGCGGTGGCGCTCGCGATGGAGGAGACGGCCACCGCCTGCTTGGAAGGGGCGAGGCTCGCCACCGACTGGACCACCTCCTCGGTGATGGGGAGCGCGGGCGTGGAGAGGTCGCGCAGGTCGGTGGGGTCCACGGGCCGGCCGGCCTTCACCCGCGAGAGCAGTCGCTGCCAGCGGTCCACCTTCTCGTCGAGGGTGGTGTTGTAGATGATGCGAATCCCCCCCTTCGCCCGGGTGGAGAAGACCTGGCCGTCCGCTCGCACTGTGAGGTCCCCGAAGACGTGTCGGGCGAGCGTCCGGTGGGCGGGGTCGGGGTCCTTCATGTAGTCGAAGGCGTCGTCGATGAGGTTCACCTCGCCTTGCTTTCGGCCCGAGAGGTTGGCGATCTCGTGGACGCCGGAACACGCGCGCAGGGCCTCCTCCAGGGGCACGCCCTGGGCGCCCTTCTCGTCCAGGCACTCGGCCTTCTGTTTGTTGTAGAGGTTCGAGCCCCAGTCGAGGACCGCGTCCTGCACGGCGTCGCAGCGAGCGTAGGCGGTGTCGATGGAGAGGTTGGCCATGGTCTTGAAGTGCTTGAAGGCGTCGCAGAGCGTGGGGCTGGCGTAGCAGGCCACCACCAGGGGCGCGGCGGCCACGACGTTCGTCGTGATGCTCTTCAGGTAGTTCTCGGCGGCGTGCTGGTTGAAGAGGTAGCGGTAGTTCGTGAGGAAGTCGAAGGCCCCGCAGCCGGCCCCGGGGGGGGAGAGCTTCGCGCGGATATCGAGCAGGTTCTGCCGGGGGCCGAGGCGGGCGGTCTGGACGGGGTGGAAGCGGTAGCCGGCCCGGTAGAGGTAGCCCGAGTCGTCGCCCTGCACCGCGGGGTAGCCGCGGGAGGCGTCGTCCAGGGCCTCTTCGTACTCGTCGGCCCAGGCCGGAAGCGCGAGGAAGAAGACGGCCAGGAGGGCCCACCTCATCGAAGCGTCTCCAGCATGGCCTCCAGCGTGGCCGCCTCGGCGTAGCCGTCGTGGCGGGTGGCCTCATGGGTCTCGGTGTCGAGGAGGACGAGCGTGGGAGTCACGGTGACGCCGAACGCGCGCCCTTGCTCGCTCGCGGGGTCGAGGGCGGAGAGGGCGACGTCCTTGTGCCTTGCGGCCCACTCGCCGAGGAGGGGCCCCTGGCGCTCGCAGTGTGGGCAGTCGGGCCGGAAGAAGTAGAGGAGCTGGTAGCGCGGGGCCTGGCCCGGGGTGAGGGGCTGGGGCGTGGGCCGCACCTCGTCCTCCTCGGCGACTTCCTGTACCAGCGCCGCGGCCCGCGCGATGGTCTCGGTGCGCTCGCGTTGCCAGGCAAGGTAGGCCCGGGCGCTTTCCCGGGTGGGGTTCGTGAGGTGGGCGAGGACCGGCGCGGGGGGGAGGTAGATGACCCAGCGTCCGTCGGGGAGTCGCGTGGGCTCGGCCCAGATGGACTCCTCGACGGCGGGCTGCTCCACGGCGGCAGGGCGCGGCGCTGGGCTTGGTGCCTGAGGGGCCAGGACAGGGGCCCTCCTATCCCAGAAGTCCACCGGGTCGTCGAACCAGCCGGGCGCGGTCAGGAGCATGACGGCGAGGGCCGTGAGCTTCATCGGATGCACCTCCTGTAGAAGTCCTCCAGGTCCGGGACCCCGGTGATCCGGTGCGCCCTCCCGCCCACCTCCAGCACGAAGGCGGGCACCTCGGCTATTCCGAAGCGGCGGGCCGCAGGCACGGTCCCCACCATGGCGAAGCCCTCGCCGCTGGCCGAGAGGGCCTGCATGCGCCGGACGAGCTCGGGGTCCTTCCCGACCGAGGAGAGCCGGTCCAGGTCCACGAGGAGCACGGGGTCGAAGACGACCTCGGGGTGCGTTCGCTCGAAGGCCCGACCGGCCCGTAGCGCCCGATCGGCCTCGGGGGCATCGAGGGAGAGGAAGAGGGTGAGCCGGGCGGAGCGCACTTCCTTGGGGGTGAGCGCGGGCGCGTCCCAGGCGTCTTGCGCCCGGGCGAGGACGGCCACGCCCAGGACGAGGGCAGAGAGGGCGACCTGGCGCATCACAGGGGACTCGCCACGGCGCGCGGTCCCACGGGCCGGCTGGGGTAGCAGGGGAGGCAGCACTCCAGGATGGGGAAGTGGACGAAGAGGTAGCCGCCGCGCGCCGAGGTCGTGGCGGCCTCCGTCGTGGCGATGCCCTGACCAATCTGGTAGCCAGGCCGCCAGGAGGGTTCGACCATCTGCCAGTAGTGGCCCTGGAGGGCGGGGTAGGCGTAGGGCCAGGTCACGATGCGTCCCGTGGGGACCATGGCCACCTGCAAGGCCCGCCCGGCCAGGAGGTGGGCCGCCACCACCTCGCTATGCCCTGTGACGAAGCCCCGGCGCGGGTAGAGGGGTCCCCAGGTCCCGGCGCAGAACAGGCCCGAGAGCGACCCCACCCCCGGGACGACCGAGGCGGAGCAGGCCCCGAGCGTGCCCGCGTAGTAGGAGAGCGCGCCAGCGAAGTCGAAGAGGTCCCCGGTCCCTGTCCGCCAGGCCAGGGCGTCGAGCTCCGAGTAGTAGTGGGGCACCATGACGTCCGCCACCCCCGCGTAGGGCCCGCAGAGGCCGGGCACGGTCCCCAGCGCCGCGGCGAGCGAGACGGCGGGGTAGGAATAGACATGGGTCTCCAGGAACTGGGTCCCGGTCTCGCCGAGCCCGCGGCCTGAATGACTGCTCGAGAGCTCCCCCGCCCCCAGGGTGAGGCCCGCCAGGGCCGTAGCGGCCTCGGTGGCCACGTTCGTGGCCGCGGTGGCCGCAGTGGCCAGGTAGCTCGCCCCAGGCTGCTTCACGGCCTCCACCACCCCCGTGGGGAAGGCGTTCTCCGTGCGCGGTCCGACCTCCGGGATGGGTCCCCCGCAGACGCAGACCCCCTTGAAGCGCCAGGTGCGAAGCACCGTGGACCAGTCAGTGGCGGCGACGATGGTCGCCTCGTTGTGCGAGCCCAGGGGGGGCGAGCCGCCCACGAGGAGGGCTATCGAGAGCCCGAGCCATTCAAAGCCCTTCATGGATCTCCAGCGCTCCATCGAAGAGGACCACCACACGCGCGGGGTAGGCCGCGACACCCAGGGCTCGCGGGAGGTGGTCATCGGCCAGGGGTTGCACGCGGCGGCCCCTGGCCCCATCGAAGACCTGCCGGAGGCTCGTGTATCGGATGCAATAGGCCTCCACGTGGGGCGGGAGGGCCGCGAGGGCCACAAGGTCCTCGGGGGCGTCGGCCGCGTAGAAGAAGAGCTCGGTCCCGGCGGGGAGGAAGCGGCGTTCGGCGCTCGCGCTCAGGCGCCGCACGGTCTCGGGACCGCTCGCCCGCGACAGCGCGGTCCGGAAGGAGAGCGAGAGGATGGCCTGGGCGTCCGTTGGCTCGGCGAGAGGCGGAGCGACCTCTGGCGCCTCGAAGGCCGCTCGCGCGCGTTCATGGGTGGCCTCGATGGCGTCGAGGTCGACGCTGACCGTGGGTGTGCCCGCGTGGCCGTGATCCACCACGGGCCTCTCCACGAGGAGAGCGCCCGAGAGCGCGACACCGGCGAGCGCCCAGGAGAGCGCGCTAGCGTTCACGACGTATCTCGCGCTTCTTGCGTTGGGGGGCCGCGCGCCACTCCCCCGCTTCGATGATCACCGACCGCTCCTGGGCGGGGTGGAAGGCGCCCCCTTCGATGTGGGCGGGTTCGTGCACCATCTGGAACTGGGGCTCCACCCACTCGTAGGCCGAGGGCCGCTCGCGCTCGGCCAGGGCCGAACGCACGGAGCGCCTCACCTCGTCGCGCACCCAGGCGCGGTCTCGTTCGCCCAGGCCCGAACAGCCTGCCAGGACGAGAAGCGCCGTGAGCGTCCATCGCTTCATACCTTGACTCCCCCGTAGAATGTCCCGAGCCGGATCCTGCCCGTCGCAGGATGCGCAGAAACCCTACTTCTGAGGCATCGGGCGGACCAGGCATCCCTGATTCTGGCGAAAATGGGGGTTCTTGCAGGGGACTCATACCTTGACCTCCTCCCCTCGCAAGCCTCCGGGGTAACGCCCCGCCGCCTCCCGCAGCGCCGAGAGGAGTTCGCCTCGCTCGTGCTGCAGACGGTTCAGATAGGCCACATCGGCCGCATCCGTCGTCGAGAGCCAGTAGCTCACCGGGTCCGGCACGACCCGGAGCACGCCGGAGCCCCCCGAGGAGATGACCAGGGCCTCGGAGTACTTGCCCTTCACCGTGCGCACGCCCTTGAGCACCCGGGTGTGCTTCTCGTCCAGGTCCAGGTCGCGGGCCATGAGACCCACCACGTCGGGGGCCTGCTCCAGGAGGACCCGGTTGGGGGCGTTGGCGCGGATGGCCACGCCGGCCGGCGTGGCGGTGAAGTCGCTCGCCTGCTGGGTGATCATGAGCACGCAGGTCCCGAACTTCCTGAACGTCCGGTAGGCGTTCTCCAGGAAACCGGCGGTGTTCTCGCTCTTGAGGAAGGTCCAGGCCTCGTCCAGGAGGAGATACTTCTGCTTGCCGCGTAGGGCCTCGTCCTGGACGAAGTCGGTGATTCGGTGCATGAGCACGAGCAGCATGACCGTGGCGAGGTCCCGGTCAGAGCCTATCTCCGCCATCTCGAAGACGGTCAGGGGGTGGCTGAAGTCCACCTCGTTGGGCCCATCGAAGAAACCGGCGTAGGGGCCCTCGCCCCAGAAGGCGGACATCCGGGCTGCCAGATCCGATTCCTCGCCCAGGACGCGGACCACATCCCGGAGCGTGACCTCCTCGGCCACGAGGGCCAGAGCCTCGTCGTTGGCTTCCCCTACGAGGCGAGGCTCCGAGGCCAGAAGCGCGCCGAGCTCGTCGTCGGTTCCGACCTCCAGGACGCGCTCTCCCTCCACGGGGTCGGCGGCGAGCCCTTGCCCCGCGAGGCGCCCCAGGTCCTCTTCGCGCTCGTAGAGGACGCGGATCGTCCCCGGGACATAGACCTCCCGCAGGGGGTCCTCCGGCGCCCCCTCGCCCTCGAAGCGATAGGGGTCATGGCGGTGATCCGGGACGAGTCCCACGCGGCGGATCGCTTCGACGGTGGACTCCACCCAGGCGTGAATGGCATCGACGGCGTCCGTCCCTCCCGAGAGCTGCTCCGTCCAGCGCCCGGGCAGCCGCAGGGCGGCCACGCGAGAGAGGCCCTTGGCGGCGGGCCAGTCCGTCCGGCCGAGCGGGAGCTCCAGGCGCACTCGCCTCCGGCATTCCACCGCCCCTACCGGGGGCCCCGCCGAGGGGCGGTAGCGCACCCACCGCTCCTTGGCGCGGTAGGCCGCCGTGATGGCCCGCGCAAGCTGGGCCTTCTCCCGCTTCGTGATGACCTCGTCGGGGCGCGTCCCCTGGGCCATCTCGGCCAGGAGCGAGACGAGGAATCGCAGCCTCTCCCGGGAGAAGCGCCCCGCGAAGGGGTTGATGGTCCTCGGGTGATCGGGGCTCGCGACCACGTACTGGCCGCCCAGGAGGCCGCAGAGCCGCCGGTAGGAGTTCCCCTTGTCGAAGATGAAGACGTGGCTACCGAGGCGCATCACCGAGAGGAGCATCTGGTTCACCCAGAAGCTCTTTCCGGCGCCGGTGCGCCCCGCCAGGATCCCGTGGGGGGCGCTATCGCTGTCGAAGAAGCTGAACGTGGCGGGCTCGCCGCGTCGGTTCAGGAAGAGGAGGTCGGGGGTGGGCGTGCCACGCCACGTGCCATAGAGCGGCAGCATGTCGGCCAGGTTGGGCGAGAGGACGCGCCGGGCGCGCTTCAGCGAGCGGTCGTTGGCTGGGTCGAAGGCCAGGGGGAGGGTCGAGAGCCAGAGGCTCGCCCCATAGGCGTCCTCCACCATGCCCTCGAAACCGAGGCGCCCCAGGGCCCCCAGGACCCGGTCGCTTCGCGAGTCCAGCTCGTCTGGCTCGCGGCCGCTGACGACCAGGTGCAGCCGGGCGAAGAGCAGGCGCTGGTTCTGGACCTTGGTGGCGAGGATGGCCTCGTCCACCTCCTCCTTCAGGGCGCGGTTCTCGACGGAGACGTCGTGGAGCTGACCGCCCATGGCGCGCCAGGCGTGGGACTTTCGGGCGTCGAGGAAGTCCCGCACGGTGGCCCGGGGTGGGACCTCGATGTTGTAGACGAGGGTGAGGTCGCTCGTGAGGTCCATGAGGGAGAAGAAGGCCCCGCCGAAGTCGATCTCGCCCGTGATACAGCCGGGCGTGGTGTGGGGGGCGAGCGACTTCAGCGTCACTACCCGGGACTCCACGCCCTCCAGGGAGAAGCCCGAGGCCCCCAGCGCAGGCTCCGAGTAGACGAGGTTCGCCCGCAGACTCGCCCCGTCCGCCGTGAGCGTCTCGTAGCGCGGCGCGGCCAGGCGCCGAGCCCGCGCGGGGTTGAGGGCGCGGTAGAGGACGTCGACCACCGCGTCCGCATCGAGCCGCCGGCAGCCGATCCCGAGCTGGCCCAGGAGCTCCTCCACCTGAACGCCCACCTGCAGGATCCTTCGCCGCGCACGCACGTAGCCCGCGCGGAAGCGACGGGCGATGACGTTACCGCGTCCCAGGGTGTAGGCGATGCGATCCCCCAGCCCGGGGCGGCCCCAGTCGGGACAGAGCCGCAGCGTCATGAGGGTGCGAATCCGCCGGCTGCGGAAGGGCAGGCCCTGGTGGGTGAAGTGGGGCTCCCGCTGGCCCACCTTGGCGAGCTTCGACTCCAGGACGAGGGCGCCCATGCCCTCGCGGCACTTCGTGTGTGCCTCGTAGCGCGCCAGGGCCTCGCCCAGCTCCTGATCGGAGGTGGCGACAAACTGCACCACCGCACCGTCGGGCAACCGCGCGAAGAGGCCCTCGATCCCGTCCGAGAGCGCCGAGAGGGCCTCTTCGCTCAGGGTGTCAGAGGCGGCCGGGGTCACCTCCCACACCAGGCCCAGGCTGCCATCCACGAGGGCCACCCCATGGCCCTCGGGATCGACGCTGTGCCAGGGCAGGTAGTAGGGGAAGGAAGGCCCGTCGCTATAGAGGGCCCGCAGGCGCTCCCGGGTGAGGCCGACCACTAGCGCGCCCCCTCGTCCGGGGTGATCTCTTCCATGCGCGGCTCGGGTGCCGGTGGCGACTCGGGCGCCTCGGGGGCGGGGCCAGGCCGGAAGGGCATGAGCGCATTCAAGTGCTCGAGGCCGAAGCTCGGCGCCTCTTCGTGTCCCTCGTGCCACCAGCGCGCCTCGCGCAATCGGATATGGACCCAGTGCCCCTGCACGCTGACCGTGCCCCCCTCGGTCGTGTGTGGCACGACGTAGACGCTGAAGACCTCCGGGTGCGAGAGCACCGGCACGTAGGGCCGCACGGTTCCGCGGGGCTCCTGCACGCGAAGCTCCCGCGAGAGGCGCCCTTCCGCGGCCACGGCGCCCCGCCCGCTCGATTCGCGGTAGACATCGCCCACCGGGCGCCCCCCCGCTGCCGGGTGCGTCCCCGCGCAGCCGGCCAGGGTGAAGAGGACGAGGCTAGTCCACCGTGTGCCAGATAGAGGCATCGCCCCCTCCTTCCTCCACCTCGTAGCCCTCGATGGTCGTCCCCCGCAGCATCACCACGGAGACCTCGGCGCCGTTCTCCACGACGATGGCGGGGCCTATTTCGGCGATGCGCTCCTGGAAGACCGCGCCCAGCTCCTCGAAGCCCGCCGCCAGGCCGTGCAGGGCCGCGCGCCGTCCGGCATTCCCCGTGACGACCTCGGCCACCCCGCCCGCGGGAGTGACGACCCGGGTGGCTTCGCCCTCGGAGAGCGCCTCGGCCGCGCCGGCGAAGCCTCCGGCGGCCATGCGCGCAGGCACCAGGCGCTCGGCGTTCCACTCGTAGCGGCCCGGTAGGCCCTGCTGCCCGTCGGCGGCGGCCACGTAGCCCACCACCTCGGACTCGAAGACCTCGCCATCGGGCAACACCACCGAGAGCCGCTCGAGCTCGACGATGGCCCGCTCGGAGTTGGCGTCCCCCACGGCCTTCCCGATGAGGAAGGCATCCGCGAGCGGGACCCGCCGGGCGTTCGGGCCCTGGAAGGCCTCCCTGAGGCGTAGGAGGACGGGGAGCGGCTGCTCGCCCTTCGTGACCGGGGCATAGACGCCCGTGAGGAGCGTGGCGCGGGCGAAGGCCCCGGCCGGGAGCTGTAGGTAGCGCTTGGGCGCTCGCTCGACCGCGAGCGCCTGGGCCGGCGCCACCGGCCCCCACTGCAGACGCTGGAGCCGCGCCACCCGGGGGCCGGCGGACGCAGCGGCGAGGAGGGACACATCCAGGGCGGGGGCCATCGCCGCCGGCGCCGCGGCCTCGCGCAGGATGTCCCGCACCTGGTCGATGGCGCTCGATGAACGCTCGTTCGCCTCATGGGAAAGCCCCGCGGCGGCATCAAGGGAGCCTCGAAGCTCCCGCAGCGTGCGGTCCACCTCGGCCAGGGTCTCGCCCTGCCTGCGGAGCGCAAGCTCCGTGGTCCGGGAGCGCTCGCCGTCCGCAGCGGCGCGCTCCTCCAGCGCCTCGATGCGATCCCCGAAGGCCGCGAGGAACCCGGCCAACGCCGTCCCCTGGGGCAGGTCCACCGCCGGAGGGGCCGCAGGCAGGGTCGCAGCCGGTGTCGATTCCACCTCGCCCCCACGCGCCTTCTTCTCGTGGAGCATCCAGGCGTTGGCGCCCACGACGAGGACCGCCACGGCCACAAGCGACACGAGCGGCCAGAATCGCCGCGCAGCGGCGGCCAGGCCCTTGCGACTCGCCCCCGACATGGCTACGGGTGCTGCACGAGGTAGAGCCGGGTGGTCTCGCCCGGCGGGACATGGAGGCTCTCCACCCCCACGAGCATGAGCCGTGGCAGGGTGAGCTTCTGGACGTTCACCTCATAGGGCGTCGCGCCCGTGTTCTCCAGGACCAGGACGTAGCCCGTGAGGAGCGCCGCACGGTAGACCCGCTCGACTTTGAGGCGCAGCGTTCCGTCGTCGTGGAGGGGCGGCAGCTCCTCGGTCGCCTCCTCCGTCTCCACCCCCTGGGGCACCCGTCCCAGGCGCATGGCGCGGATGAGGCCGAGCGGCGTCAGGGCCAAGGCCTCGCGCAGGCGCTCGCCGGCCACATCCTCGGAGAGCCGTATATGGACGGCCTCGTCGTGCTCCCCCTGGGCGGCGGGCTCCAGGTAGAGCCGGTAGAGCCTCCCCGACTGCCCCACCACGTCCAGGTGCCCCCGGTGGTCGTCCCTGAGCAGCCTCAGGAAGAGCTGGCCGTAGGCCCGCTCCAGCGTGAGGGCCTCCTTGTCCCAACCGGCGATGACATCGGCCAGGGCCTCCTCGGGGAAGACCACAGCGGTGGTGAGGCTCGCCCCCGGCCGGGCCACGGGCACCTTGAGCGCGATGGTCGAACGACCGTCCCAGACGACCTCGCGGGCCGGGGCGGCAAGGAGGACGAGGGCGACCAGGATGCTCGGCGTCACGGCGTCTCCTCCATGCGGCTCCGGGCCAGGTCGTAGACGTAGAGCCCGTAAGGGTTCGCGACCGACGGGCTCGCCCGGCGCACGCCCACCCGGTACTCGTAGCGCCCCTCCTGGCTGAGGGAGCTACGGATGTAGGTCCGGTAGAGCGCAAGCACGCGGACCTCGTAGGCGCCATCCCCCAGGTGCCGGACCGCGCTCGCCTCGGGGGGATCGAGGGGCGCAAGCTGAACCGAGAGGTCGAGCGTCCGGGCCTGCTCCTGGAGCTCGTCGTAGATGCGGCGGCTGCGCGCCACGAAGTCGGGGGCGAGGCGCGAGGCCACCGCCTCCCTGACCCGCGAGAGGGTCTCGGGGGTGAAGTTGTGGGCCGCCACGAGGTAGGTGAGCGCGAAGTCTCGGATGGACTCCTCGGGCAGCTCATCCGGGAGCGCTCGGCCCTCCGCGGTCGCCCCAGGGACGTAGTAGATGGGCGGCGGCGTGGTGAGCGCGCGGTAGTAGCCCAGCGCGAAGACCGCGTCCGCCGCCACGAGGACCAGCACCACGAGGACGAGTCCGCGGTGGTGAGCGCGGCGCGACTCCACCATTTCCACCGGGCCGCTCACGGCCTGGCCTCCCCCGGGGCCGTGGCCCCCGGCACGACGTAGACCGGGTGGGGGTGAGAGAGGATCGCCACCGCTATCCCCCCATGCAGCACGGTCACGGCCACGAGGACCGCCAGGACCGAGCGCGCGAGCACGATACGCTCCTCCCACCGGGCCAGCTCCTCCCAGAAGAGCCTCGTCACGCCCGCTCCTCCTCCGGCTCCACGATGAGGCACTCGCTCGCCCACCAGGTGGGCACCGCGGGTGCATGCAGCGCCGCCGAGTACTTCACTCGCATGGGGCGTTGCCACGGCCAGGGCTGCGCGAGCAGGTGCGGCGGCCGCCTTGAGGGCGGCAGCAAGCGCGTCAGCCCCGAGCGGTAGGCCAGGTAGAAGAGGTAGCCTGCCGGCTTCCCGCGCTTGATGGCCCTGAGGGCCAGGAAGCCCGCTACCACGAAGGCCACTGCGACGATGCCGTTGGCGACGAAGAGCACCGCCCCCACCACCATGAGAACGAGCCAGTCCTCCGGCTCCAGGCCCAGGATCTCCACCGGGTCGTCCAGCGTGCGCAGACAACGTCGCTTCCCCATGGCCCTACTTGAACACCGCGTTCAGGAACGTCGGCGCGAAGGCCAGGATGGCCGCCACCGCCGTGGAGGCGGCCACCGGGCCTATTTCGTGGCGCCGCAGGAACTGCCCCACCCCCGCCAGGAAGACCACCGCTGCGGCGAGCCTGAACCCCCACGAGAAGATGAGGTTCAGGAAGGTCTCGAGGATGGGCGAGGCCACCCGCTCGATGTCCGCCGCCGGCGCCCCCCCGCCCGCCTGGGCAAAGGCCGCCGCCGGCAGCACCAGCACGGCCACCAGGGTCAGCCCGAAGAACACGCTCCAACGCTTCATGTCCGTCACCTCCCTTGGTGTGCCTGTGATTGTGGGGAAGCCATCGCGGCCGGCCCCAGGCTCAGCGCCCGTTCGACTGCCGCCTGGAACACGGCCGGCCGCGGTGCCCCCACAAATACGTTGCGATGCTCGCCCGCCGAGAGAGAGAAGGAGGGCGTCGCCGTGAGGCCCAGCTCCCGGGCCCGCGCCTCGTCTTGGGCCAGTACTTGAAGGATCGCCCCACGATGCCGCTGGAGCGTCTCCCCCAGGCCCTCGGGCTCCCATGCCCCCAGCGTGTCGAAGAGCCGCGAACGCACTTCCGTGGTGCGGCCGGCGAGCGCCGCCGCATGCAGGAAGGGCGCCGAGCGCCGGCCCTCCTCGCGCCCCGGCGGCGTGAAGGTCCGCAGGATCACCCGCAGCCGCCCCGGCTCCACGTAGCGCCGGACGAGGTCCGGGAGCCCCTCGCGCTCGAAGCGCGCACAGTGCGGGCAGGTGGGATCACTGAAGACCTCCAGCACCGCCGGCGCATCCGCGAGCCCCAGCGTCCGCGAGCGCTCGATGCGCCCCTCCACCTCGGACTCCTCGGCCTCGGCGGTCATCACCATGGGTCCCGGCTCCCAGCGCGCCCGCCCTGGCGCCGCGCCATGGTGGTGGAGGAAGTTCATCGCAAGGAAGGCCACCGGCAGCACCGAGAGCGCCTCCCGTCGCATGGCCCAGGCGCCCACGATGCAGCCGGCCAGTCCCAGACACAGTCCGCAGGCCTCGCCCAGGACCACCGCCTGGAGGTAGACGTGGTAGAGGGCCACCCCCGCAGAGCCGGCCAAGAGCCAGGCCCCAGCCTTCCCGTAGCCCGCGTACACCTGCGGATCGCCTCGGTGCAGCGCGAGCAGACTGTGCACCGCGTAGAGCGCCACCACCGCGAGGCCCGAGACCGGCACCACCCCGAAGATCCAGCGGTAGCGCTCCCAGAGGGCCGCGGTGCAGACATCCGAGCCGCAGAGCGACCAGGCCCCGAAGTCGCCCGCGAAGGCCAAGAGCGCCAGGGCCAGGGCGGCCCGGAGGAACCAGGGGGTGAGTCGTTCGCGCATGACTAGCCGTCCAGCTCCCCGATGGGGAGGTCCTTGTCCGCCGGCATGAAGCCCTCGGCTGCGGAGACGCCCAGGAGCGGGGCCGGGACGTACCCAGTCACCTCCAGGAAGCCGTCCGCCACGCTCAGGTAGGCGACCGGCCACGGCGTCCCCGCGGGTTCCCCGGGGACGGGATCGGCCATGGAGACCACCACCGCCCCCTCTATCTCCCCGAGGAGCGCCCGAGAGACCCGCGCCTCCGGGTCACGCGTGAGGACGAACGCCCGCCCCGCAGGTCTCGGAATCCCCCGAAGCTCCTCGGCCCCCACCCGCCGCACCGGCAGGAGCCGCCTTCCGCGCTCCAGCGCGGCGAGCCAGCGGGCCTGCGTCCCCGCCACCACCGCATGCTCCTGGATGGAGAGCGTGCGGTATTCCCTCGATGCCACGTAGTCCAGGAGGTCCCTGAAGAGCGCGGGGTCGTGCCCCAAGGTCAGCCGTGTCGTTGTCAGGTTGGGTATGACGACCCCGCGCCCGTCCAGGAATACGATGGAGCCCGCCGGCGCACCGAGGAGGTTCGCCAGGTCCTCCCCACTCACCGTGGCCCCCGTCAGGGGGTAGCTCACCTCGTCGTAGAGCGAGACCCGCGCGTAGATGAAGGAGGCCAGCGCCTCCTTCACCTCCGGGCGCCCCAGCACGTCCCGAGAGAAGCGGTTCTCCGCGCTCCCCAGGTAGAGGCACACCGGGCGCTGATCGGGCTCGGACAACGCGGCCTGGGCCTTCAGCGTGGCCACCGCCGCGGCGAAGCTGTCCCTTGAAGGCTCCTCCGAGGCCACCCCCATCGGGGCGGCCCCCAGGAGGGCCAGGCTCAGGAGGATGAGTCGTTGATGTTGTGTCTTCACAGCAGTTCTCCGACGCAGAAGGTGAGTGGGGGCGGGCTGGAGGTGCGATGAAGGGGTCGCCGCGCCCGCCCCCGGTAGGAGTCTCCCTCTTCGAGGTTACTCGGCCTCGAAGGTGCCGGTCTCGGTGACAGCGACGGCCTCCGTGTTCTCACGGTCGGCCACGGCCCGGTAGAGCACGTATTCCGGCTGGTTCTCGCCCCCGGGTTCCACCGAAACCAGCCGGCCGACGACGGGCTCGGTCATGCCAGAGAAGTCCACCCCCGGCAGGCCGATGGCCCCGAGCTTGTTCAGCTCCAGCTTCAGGTAGATGTAGGTGGAGTCCCCCTCCCGGGCCTTCCGGCTCCAGCCGGCCCCCAGGTAGATGCGTTGCTTCTCGTCACCTGTCTCCGCCTTCGAGGCCGTCACCACCACCCGGTGCGTCGGCTGCTTGCGCGCCTCGTCCCGGCGCTCGTTCTCGAAGACCGCGAAGGGCAGGTCCCCCAAGACCCCCAGGTCCAGGCTCCCTGCGATGTAGGACTTCGTCCCCTGGTCGTAGCTGCGCGCCCAGCCGACGCCGATCCGATCCTTGGCCATAACACCTCCTCCCATCCCACGGCCCGAGCGGGCCCAGGGCCAGTTCCTGGAGGGCCACCGGCGCCACGACCGCGCCCACTGCGTCCCTCCACCCCCTATTGGGATGAGCGAGGCTGATCGGACAAGAATTCTGCGAGAAACATCGGACGGTTGGTCCATCGCCCTCAACCACCGCGGTTTCGCCCATGAACTCCGATCTCAACCCGCGTCATTCATCGCCGGGCTCGCGAACGTCCGGAGCGAGCGGGACGGCGAGGTGGACGCGCACGAGGGTGCCGCGGCGGATCGCGGGTACACCGCCCCCTTACCTCCACGGCTCCGGCTGCCGTGGGCGGGGACCACGCTCGAGTTGTCTCGGGGTCAGGCGGTGTCGAGGATCGGGCGCAGGCGGCGGAGCCCGCGCCAGAACGTGGCCCAGGCGCTCGCCGCCGCCGCGCCCATGACGAGGGTGGCCCGGCGCGCGGAGATGACCAGGCGCGCGGCGACGACGAGGAGCGCCGTCCGCAGGCGGCGGAGGCTCCAGGCGGCCCGTCTCGGCCCTGGGCCTCCAGGCTCATGATGCGGCGGGCGGTGTTCGCAAGGTTGTAGGATAGGGCGTAGAGGAGGAAGGGGGCGGCGTTCGCCCACTCGGCGTCCCGGGGAACCTCGCGGTGCTTGGGCACTCGACCGCGGACGCGCGACTTCGGGCGAGAGGTGCACGAGAGGGCGGAGGCAAGCACGGTCTGGAGTTCTCCCAGATGACCCTCCATGGTTCCCCTCTCGCGGTAGAACTGGAGGAGGTCCACAGCGGGCATCTGTTCGGCCGACCAGTTCGTGACGAGGTAGAACGAGTCGAGGAAGAGCTGGCCCGGCCGCTCCAGGACGACGAGGACGATGCGGCGCACACGGCTCCAGGAGCTGGCCTGGTAGGCGAGCTCGTGGAACCAGACACGCGAGGAAGCGCTCGTCGGGGAAGCCTGCGTCGCCACGAACGAAGCCATCGCGTGCCTCGCTCTGAGACCGGCGAACCCCTGTTCGAACGCTATACCCTACGTCCCGCCTTGTCGCGCCGCTCCGGGTTGACTCGCGTCCACCACCGCTCTTCGCGACTCTCCGGGAGTGTGAACCGGGCCCGCCAGGCGTTCGTCTGGACCCGATCCAGCCATTCTTGCGCCTCCTGCGCACCCGCACCGCGCCGGACGAGGGCGTGGTAGAGGTGGACGCACTCCTCCGGGAGGCAGGTGTTGAAGGTGATCGGGTTGTCATCCCCGAAAGCCACCGGGACGACCGGCCCTTCGGGTAGACGACCGCCGGGCTCGGGTTGGAAGCGGAACACCGGGTGGTCGTCGAGCCCCCCCAGGCCGCCGATCAGGAGGTTGCTCGATGGGTTGCACTCCACGGTCACGTCCAGCGCCGCCATCCGGCGACGGAGATGCTGTTGCATCGCGGCCAGCATATCCGGCTCCCGGTCCTCGACTCGGATCTCGATCGGTTCCTGTCCTCGGGCGAAGACGGCACGATCCGTGAGGTAGAGGAGGGTGAGCCGTTGAGCACGCCGCCCGACGACCCCGCCCTGCACGCCATGGAGCCACCGGGCAGGCGGCCCGGGGAACCCGATCCGACGAAGGAAGGCCATGTCATGGCGCACCCTCCTCGCATCCACGAGGTCCGTGATCAGGGGGGCCGTGTCTCCGTATATGGTCTGGGCGAGCCGAAGGGCTTCGGCGGCGACCGGCCCCTGGCGACCTGTGGCGTCGGCCACACGCTCCCTCGCGTCCTGGCACACATAGCGGTCCAGCTCCCAGAGAAGGTCGTCGAGCCGTTCCTCTCGCGGTTGACGTACCCCCTGTCCGTGCACGGAGGCCCAGGCCGCGGGATCGACGCCCAGCGCGATCGCGTGGCCGACCCGATCGCCCTCCCGGATCAGGCCGAACTCGATGGCCTCGTGGATCCGTCGTAGCCCCTCGACAAGGCGCCGGTAGTCCTCGCCCACGTGCAGTGTGAACCGGAAGGGATCGATCCGTTCCCCCTGGCGGTCCAACATCCGCGAAGCCTCCCGCGAGGCCTCGCGGAGGCCCTCGAAGAAGGGGACAACGACCCAGGTCGGGACGGAGAGCTCCAGGTTGCAGACGTCTCCACCCCGCGCGAACACGAGGAGCTCGGGGTGCTTCCTCACTGCCGTTGCAAGGGCATTCGCCTGGGCTCTCCAGGCCTGGGCCAACCGGCCGAACCGCCAGTCGGAACTCCTGGGGTCGGCGTGCAACGAGACTTGCTGCTTCTCGTGCGCGAACTCGTCCTTGACGAGGTGGAAGACGACGCCCGCTTCGGGAAGGTTGGCACACCCTTTGGCACCTGGCTCGCCGCCCCAGGCCTTCATCGCCCGCGGCACGGCCCGGATCTGGTTCCGGACCTTGTCCCACTCGGACTCCGGCGTCATCCGGACCTCCAGGGAGCGGAGGTTGCACCCCGCCGACTCCAGGTCGAGGACCGCGCACACCTGTCCCCGCTCGTCGAGGCCCATCTTGAAGGCGGCGACCCTCGAGAAATGCCGCCGGAACCACTCGAAGCCGGCCGTGCCCGGGACCTCGGTCAGGAACCGGAAGGTCCGGCAACGCACGCGGACGTATTGCCAGAAGACGGCCTCGAAGGCCCCATCTGCGCTTCCCCTTCGCTCGCAGGCGTAGAGGTAGCCCATCGCCCGCGCGAGGAAACCCGTCTCGGGGAAGACGCCACGCCCACCGAACCCGTCGGCCGCCAGCGGATCGGCGGCGGCGAGGTCACGGCGCGTGTCCGGGGGTCGGGCCGACGGGGTCGTAGGGATCATCTGCCGATACGTCGCCTGCACCTCGGGGAGCGTCAGGAATCTTGCACCACCCTGGATCGCACGGAGCGCCCCCCGCACCCTCCGGGCGTGGACCGTGTCCTGGCAGAGCCTGCGAAGATCGGACCTGTGGAAGGCGCTGAAGTCCCTGCACGCACCCGCCCGTTCAGCCTGGAGGAACCGTGCGAGGACGAGGCGGACCAGGCCGGCCAGGGCTAGGTAGCGGACGAAGGCCCTGGACTGGTCGAACGGCATGTCCGTCGTGACCCCGCGTTCGAGCTTGTCTTTCGGGGGGGCGTCGTGGCCGATCCGGGCCATCAGGCGCGCCCAGACGGCCTCGAAGGGGGGCGCGGCCGCCACGTGGAGGTGGGCCTCTGTGACGCCGGTCGAGTCGCGGAGGAGGTTCTGCACGGGCCCGCCGGCGAGGCTCACGCGATCAGCGGTCGGGGAGAGGCCCTCGGAGGCCCCGCAGGCGGCGATCAGGGTGTCGTGGGGCAGGACGAAGGAGATCCAGCGCCAGCGCTCGGCCGCCTCCGCGGGGTCCCGGCCGCGGAAATCCCCGATCCCGACCCGCCCCCCATAGAAGACCAGGCCGTTCCCGGGTCGGTCCGCGTCGCCTCCCCTCGCAAGGTGGGCGAGGACCCGGTGGAGCCCCACCTCGGTCGAGGTCTCGCCGCCGAACCACACGGCGTCTCGAGAGCGGCGGAGGACCTCGAGGGAGGAACCGGAGCGCGTCCGGAGGTATTCCTCCAGCCCGTCCCAGAGCGACTGGGTCCCGGCGTCGAGGACCCCGGGGCTGGTCCGACCGAGGTGCGTCGTGCGCGCCCCGAAGGCAGCGGAGGACCAGAGGGGCCACGCGGCGATCTCCGCATCGATGCAGTGGGGCGAGACGCCGTGGCTCATCGGGTGGGCCGTCCTCGCTAGCGGGATCGGGTCCGGCTGTGGAACCACGCGACCCACGGGTGGTCGGGCGCCTTGGCATCGATCTCGGCTAGGAGTTGCGTGGCGTTCCCAGGGTCCCGGCCGGAGGCCCCCAGGGCCTTCTCGAACCGGCGCAGCCTGCGCTGCTGCACCTCTTGGCCTTCGATTTCCCCCGGCCCATGCCCCCAGGCGTCGAGGATAGCCTTCGCGAGGCCGGGCGAGAGCCCGAACTCGGGGGCCGCGAGGAGGGGGAAGTCGTGGCTCAGCCAGTCCCTGATCGCCTCGATCCGCATCCCCGAGGTCGCCTGTTGCACCGACCATCGGGTGACCTCCTTGTACGCTGCCCCGAGGCTTCCCCTCACGTCCCGGGGGGCGATCATCACGTCGTCCGGCCCGGCGACCGCGCGCCCAAGGGACACGGAGGTGATGGCCCTGACCACCGCCCAGGCCACGCCATCGGCGATGTCCTGTCGACGAGGACCTGTGAGGCGTTTGAGCCCGGGGGCCGCGACGCGGACCTGTTCGAGTAGGGGGGCGAGCGTTCGGAAGACCAGGACGGCATCCAGTGCGGCGGGCCAAGCCGGCATCGGCCAGGGAACCTCGATCCGATCACCCCGGATGGTGAAGACGCACCGGATCGGTTTGAGCCACACCCGTGCCGCCGGTCGCTCCTTGCCGGCGTCCAGATCGTGCTCGTCGGCACGGACTTCGTGGGCGAGGAGCCACAGGGCCTCCAAGACCGGGTCGGCGAGGCCGACCGCTCGGAGCGAGGCGCGGTTGGGGAGGACCATCGCGCGATCGCCATCCAGCTCGACCGTGACCGGTTCCGCCCCCTCGAAGGTGGGCTCCGCGCCGCTCAGCCGGAGGCCTGCCTCCTCCGTCCAGGTCAGGTAGGAGGCCAGGGCTGCGCGCACCTTCGGCTGCATACTGCGTCGCCCCACCAGGAAGGTCCATGCCTCGGCGAGGAAGAGCCCCGCCATTCCAGGAATCGGGAACCCGGCCGCGAGTCTCTCCAGCCCCGCCGCCTCCTCCGGTTCGAGGCGCCGCAAGGCCGCCAGACCGCCGAGCTCTTTCAGGTAGGCTTGGAGGTTGTTGGGGCTCTTCGCCGAGGCACCCTCCGGGTGAACGACCTGGATGCTGCGAAGGGCGGTCTGGAGATCTGCGTGCTCGCGGGGTCGCTCCTCGATCCACTCGGCAATGTCGCCGCCGAATTGGTCGTCGATGGCCCGACATATCCCATCGGCGTCGCGTTCGTTCGACATGCCCGGAACGGTCTGCATGATCCGGGCGCGACGGGCACGCCCTGCACCAATGCACATCAGTGACCAGGTGTCTTCATCTGCCGTCCCTTTGACGGCCTGGAGGAACTCGCTCGCCGACTCGTTGGGGAGACCGGATTCCGGAGTGGCGAGTAGAAGGGCGTGGTCCCGCGCCCAGTGCTGGTTGATGAAGCCGCGGGCCGAGTTCGGCATGGTGGCCGAGAGTTTGACGACCCGCCGAGCGAGTTCCGACCACGCCGGTGGCTCGACTGGCCCTGCCTCAGAAAGGGCCGGGATGCTCCGGGATTCGGCGATCTTGCAGATGAGATCCAGAAAGCCTCGTCCCAGGCTATCCAGGACGCGAGGGGGGACGTTCAATGTCTGATGACGAAGCAGCTCGAGATCCTCTGCGAAACCATCGGTCACCTGCGCCCAGCCGTGGTCGAAAGGCACGAAGTCATGGTAGGCGTGCCATTGGGGCACGGGCCACCGAGTCCCCAATACCGTCGGGGCGACCCTTGCGCCCGACGGATCCTCGCGGCGCCACGTCACCAGGACGCTCGATTCGACGGGACCACTCTGGAAGGGAGGCGGCGTTGGAGGCGCCCCGGTGAACGAAGCTTTCTCGGAGTCCGCGACGAGATCGGTCGCGACGATCAGGATCCCGTTCAGATGCTTGTCAAGATAGCGAGTAGACTTCTCCTCGGTCGCATCCCTGCCCTTCTGGCCACGCACGCAATGCGTGAACCCGGTACGCCTCCCGACAAGTATCGTTCGCGTTCCATCGCTCGGATACGAGAAGTTCCATAACCCCCTGACGGTTGTCCCAGACCCGAGTTGCGTCGTGTCGAAGTGGAGACGGCCGAGGGGGTCGCACGACAGGGCGTAAGAGATCCGTCCCCGATCTGCGTTATGCAACCAGGCTGACGCCAAAGCCCGCCGCCAAAGGAATAGGATCAGAGCGGCCGCACTGCCCTCGCCGAATGCCTGTCCCTGGAGATCGAGGATCTCGCGCATGGTCTCCGGCAGGCCGTCGGCCGCCTGGGTGGGCACCATCTCCCCTCCAGGACCCAGGGGGAGGGCGAAGTAGCCGAGGAGGGTCTCGGGGGATTTGACGTCCGGAGGCAACATGATCGGAACCTTTTTGAGGGTGGTCTCGAGCAGGTGCACCCGTTCCACGGGATCCAGCCCGGCCAGTCTGAAGCGGTGGGCGGGCGGTACGACCTTGTCGTAGATCGCCGCGGCGAGGTCGCGGGCCACCGCCGGGGCCGCACTGAAGTCCGTCACCGCGTCTCCGAGACGTTTCAGGTCTCGGAGGGGCCGCTGGATGGCACCCAGGCAGTCCATCCGGAGGGTCTCGCGGAAGAGGTCGCTGTCGCCCGTGAGGAGGAACACGACCCGCTCGTGCCACAGGGTCCGGACGAGGTTCAGGAGCTCGACGCACCGCGCCGGATTGGTGTCGGCATCGTCGATGGGGAGGACGAGGAGCGGCCCATCCGGTCCGAGGCCGTAGCACGCCCTCAGGTCGGAGAGAAGGTCGTCGATGAACACCCGCCACGACTCCGGGACCCGGAGCCGGGCCCGTTCCGCGTCCTCCCGTTCGACGGCGTAGGCCTCGGGATCGACCCTGCCCCTCCGGTCCTCGATGTTCCCGTCCCACCCGGCAGCAATGGCGCGAATCAGCCGGCGCCACGCCGCCTCGCAGGCGAGTTCCCGCATGAGAAACGAGGCGGAAGGACGAGACTCCTGGAGGTCGTACCCCTCGGTCCCCGTCTCTTCCTCGCCCACGAGCGAATCGACCACGTCATGGAGCCGCGAGGCGAGCCAGGCCAGGAGCGAGGTCGAGGGTGGGAGCGGCTGGAGGTCGAGGGGGTGGAGCGGGACGACTTGCCCCTTGAGCGGTTGTCTATCCCGGATCTTGAGGAGTAGCTCCACGTTCTTGGCGGTGTCCGCATCGGGGGGGGGATCGCCTTCGCAGAACCAGCCGGTCCCTTCCGCCGGCCGGGTGCCACGCGACCCTCCCGAGAGCCGGAGCGAACTGCCCCACAGCCTGAGGAGGGTGAGGAAGACGCTCGTCTTCCCGCTCCCCCGTGCCCCATCGATCAGGACGACGTTGGAACGTCGCTCCGCATCGAAGCGCGGCAGGAACGCCGGGGCCAGTTCACGACGGCTAGCTTCATCCGCGGCCGGCGCCCCGCTGCAGAATGAAGCCAGCCAACGGGTGGCGTCGTGGATGACCTTGGCCTGGCCCCTGGTGAGCTCGGACGCCCGGAGCGGCCTCGCCTCGATCCGGACCTGCGGGGCCGGCCCATCCGTCGACCTGTCGTCCGTCATGCCATTCCCTCACGCTCCGGAGGAACCCGTTCCTCGGACGACTGGGCCTCAGATCCCTGTGGTGAGGCGCCAGATCGTGCCGCCTACATGCGCACGGGCGGCGAGGGGGACGGGCACCGTTTCCCGGTGGAGCCCCATGCCGAGAGGATAGTGCGGGTGCGGTCCGGCGTCGAGGGGGGCGTGCTTGGGGCATCGCTGAGCGAGGATGCGGTCCTACTCATCGCCGAGGCGACGGAGGGCGTCATGCGGAAGGTCGACGTCGTGGCGGCGGCCGCCCTCGATATTGCATGCGAGGCGAAGGGGACCCTCGTCGCCGCGTCCGTCGTGCTGGGTACTGGAACGTCAGGTGAGCAAGCGCACGCACTTGCGACTGTAGCCCAGGGTCAGCACGAAGAGGCGCGTGCGGCGGTACTTGCCAGTCTTGGGGTGGCGCACCATGGGCCCCGTGCCGTAGTCCACCTGCGCCCTGTGGCCCAGAGACAGCTCCAGGACCGCCCCCAACCGCCCGGCAGACGCATGGGGATCCCCGTCGCCATCAGATAGGCGCTGGCCGTCTCCCGACGCACGCCCGTGGCCTCTTCGATGCGGCGAAGTGGCCAGCGAAGCCGGCCCGGTCCCATGCCGGGGGCGCCGCGCGCAGGCCCGCCTCCTGCGACTATCATGGCGGCCATGGGCATGAGCTCTCCAGACGACCCGCAGGACGACGGCCTCGAGGCGGGCGCGACGCGCACCGCGCCGCCAGGCGGCAGGGCCGCCGGGGAGCGGCCCGCTACGGCCGGGCCGCAGCGCATAGGCAACTACCTGATCGAGGGCGAGCTGGGCCGGGGCGCCATGGGGACGGTCTACGCCGCCCGCCAGGCCGGACTGGATCGCCGCGTGGCCCTTAAGGTGATCACGGCCGAGGCCTGGGCCAGCGCCGCCGAGGTGGAGCGCTTCCGGCGCGAGGCGCGCATGGTGGCGGGCCTGCGCCACCCCGGGATCGTCGCCGTCCACGAGGTGGGCCAGGACGGCGAGCTGCACTACTTCACCATGGACCTGGTGGCGGGCAAGACCCTGGCTGAGCTGATCCGGTCCGGGGAGCTGCCGCTGCCGCGGGTCCTGGCCCTGATCGAGGCCGTGGCGGAGGCCGTCGCCCACGCCCACACCCACGGCGTGGTGCACCGCGACCTGAAGCCCGCCAACGTCATCGTCCAGGAGGGGGACCGCCCGGTGGTGATGGACTTCGGCCTGGCGAGGGACCTGACGGCCCAGGGCGGGTTGACCCAGAGTGGGCAGGGCCTGGGCACGCCCTACTACATGCCCCCCGAGCAGTGGGAGGGCGAGCTGGAGGCGATCGGGCCGGCCAGCGACGTCTACGCCCTGGGGGCCGTCCTCTACGAGGCGCTCACCTCGGCCCCGCCCTTCGTGGGGGCCACGCTAGCCTCCGTCAGGAGGCAGTGCCTGGATCGCGACCCGGTCAGCCCGCGGCTGCTCAACGGCGAGGTGGATCGCGACCTGGAGACCATCTGCCTGAAGTGCCTGGAAAAGGACCCCAAGCAGCGCTACCTGGACGCGGGCGCCCTGCTGGAGGACCTGCGCCGCCGCCGCGACGCTCGCCCCATCGCGGCGCGCCCGGCCGGCCCCCTGGAGCGCGCCCTGAAGTTCGCTCGCCGCCACCGCGCCCCGGTGGTCGTGGCGGCCGGCGCCGCGCTCCTCTTGGCGGCGGTGATCACGGTGGCCTTTGTCCGGGTCCTGGCCGAGGGCCGCGCGGCGCGCAGGGCCGAGGGCGTAGCGCGCACGGCCGAGGGCCAGGCACGCGCCTCGGCCGAAAGGGCGCAGGCCTCCCTGGCGCGCGCCCTGCGGGAGCGCGGAGAGCTGCTGCTGGGCCAGAGCCGCGCGCAGGAGGCCTGGGCCACCCTGGCGCAGGCCCTGCAGGTCGAGGAAGACCTGCGCACGCGCTGGCTCCTGGGCCGGGCGCGCGACCAGGCCCCGCGGCTGATCTTCTCCACGGGCCCCGGCGAGCAGCTCGTCAGTCTGGCCGCCAGCCCCGATGGGCGCTGGCTGGCGGTCAGCGCCAATTCCAAGGAGGTGACCGTCTACGGGCTGCGCGACATGCGGCGCGTGGTGGGCCTGGCCACATCGGCAGGGGGCAACAGTGGGATCGCCTTCGCGGCCGCCGGTGATCGGCTCTGGACGGCGGGCAACGACAACGTGCTTCGCGGCTGGGACGTGCCCACCTGGGCGCCGCGCCCGCCCATCGACCTCGGCGAGCAGGCCGAGCCGGCCATGGGCCTGCTCGCCCTGGGGCCCGACGGCGACCCCCTGGCGGTCGCGTTGCGGCACGGCCGGGTGCGCCTGCGCGACCCCCGCACCGGCACGTTCGACCGCGTGATACAGGTGGACTTCCGGGACGACGGAACAGACCCTTACATCAGTGCCCTGGCCCTGGACCCGTCGGGCACCCTCCTGGCCACCACAGGCTATCATGGACCCGTGAGGCTCTGGACCTCCGAGGGACGGCCGCGTGGGGAGCTGCCGGTCGGCGTGGGGTTCAAGCCCGACAGTTGGGTGCTCGCCTTCGATCCCGGCGGACGCCGCCTGGCGGCCATCGTCGGCCGCACTTCGCTGGTGATCCACGACCTGGACCGCGGCGTGGAAGTGTTGATCCGAGATCACCCGCATGGCCTGAATTGCGTGGCCTTCTCGCCCGACGGGGCCCGCTGGGCGGCGGGCGACAACCTTGGCCAGTTGCTCCTGGGCGCTTCCGGCGGCGGCGAGGTCGAGGCGCTGCAGGTCGCGCCCGTGCCGGTGCGCGCCCTGGCCTTCGACCCGGCACAACCGCAACGGCTGGCCCTGGCCTACGGGGAGGGCGGCCTGGCCCTGTGGGACCTCAAGGCGCGCCGGCCCCTGGCCTGGGGCGCCGGGCACCCCTTCGGCCTGCGCCGCCTGGTCTGGTGCGGCCAGGACGAGATCGCGAGCGTGGGCGGCGACCAGTTGCCCCTGCGCTGGCGCCTGGGCGGTGCGGCAATCCCGGAGCTGCCCACGTATGGCTCGCCTAGGCCGAGTCACATACGAGACTGGGACATCAGCCCGGACCTCCAACGGGGGGTCCGTCCGATCGGAGATGGCGGACTGCTCCAATACCAAGACCGACAAGCCGGCACCACGGAGTCCATCCCGCTGCCCTTCGCTACCGCCACCGAGGTCGCCCTGGAGCCCGGCGGCCGGTGGTTGGCGGCCGGCTCCAAGGACGACCCGCGGGTGCTCCTGTGGGAGCTTCCCGGGTTGCGGCCGGCGGGCAACCTAGACGGCCACCTCCTGGGGGTGCGGCGAATGGCCTTCAGCCCCAGCGGGCGCAGCCTGGCGGTGGCGGCCGGCGACAGGCAGATCTACGTCTGGGATCTCGAGAAGCGCACCCGGCGCGCCACGCTCGAAGACGGGCTGGCGGAGACCTTCGTCCTGGCCTACCGCAGCGACGGGAAGCTGCTGGCCAGCGGCGGCGCCGACCGCAACGTGCGCCTCTGGGACGCCTCCGGGAAGCTGCGTGCGCGCCTACCGGGCCACGGGGCGAGCGTGCGCGCCCTGGACTTCAGCCCCGACGGCGCCAGCCTGGCCGTCGGGTGCGACGACGGGCGCATCACCATCTGGGACATCAAGGCCGAGAAGCTGCGCCAGGTCATCCTGGCCCACCGCCGGCCGGTGACCTGCCTGGCCTTCGACCCCGAGGGCCGGCGCCTGGCCAGCGGCAGCGACGACCGGACGATGCGGGTCTGGGGGCTGGAGGGCGCTCGTGGCCCGCGCGCCTACGCGGGGCACCTCTTCGCCATCAGCACGCTGGCCTTCGACCCGTCGGGCACCCGCCTGGCCTCGGCCTCCAATTCGGGCGAGGTGCGCGTGCAGGACCTGGAGGGCCATGCGCGCTGGTTCGCCGCATCGGGCTCGGCGGTGCTCGACCTGGCCTTCTCGCCGGACGGGCGCCACCTGGCGTGGACCCAGCACGGCCCCCGGGTGGTGGTCGCGCCCCTGGAGGGCGAGGGCGCCCAGACCATCCTGCCGGCCGGCGGCGACAGGGCCGTCTTCGGGGTGGCCTGGAGCCGCGACGGAGGTATCCTGGCGGCGGCCTGCGACGACCGCCGGCTGCGCACCTGGCGGGCCGGGGCGGGCTGGCCGCCGGCCGCCGAACCCTTGCCCGCGGAGGGCTGGCCCTACCAGTGCCTGGAGCCCGCAGAGCGGCCGCAGGAAGGTTTCTGGGTGCTCGGCGGCCAGACGGAGGCCTACCTCTCCCGGCTTCCGGGACCCGGTCTCTTGGCGCGTCTCCCCGCCGGGCACGACAGGCTGAGCGCCGCGGCCTTCGATCCGGAGCGGGAGCGCTGGGCGTTGGGCCACGACGACGGCCACCTGCGCCTGGGGCGTGTCGGGGCCACCGAGGGGCTCGAGCTCCCCGCGGCCCACGCGGTCAACGTCCTGGCGCTGGCCTTCGACCCCCGCGGGCGCCTGCTGTGCTCGACGGGCGCCGACGGCACGGCGGTCCTCTGGGACCTCGCCTTGGCGCAGGGCGTGGGCGTCCTGGACGATGCCTCCGGCAAGCTGCGCGCGGCGAGCTTCTCCCCCGACGGGAGGTGGCTGGCCACCGGCGGTGAAGACCGCACCCTGCGCCTCTACGACCTGGCGGTCCTCGACACCCCGCGCCAACGGCTCTGGGAAGAGGCCCTCCAGGAGAGCGGCCTGGAGCTGGTCGAGGAGGCCTGGCGGCCGCAACTGGTGCAGGACCTGGTGTGGCTGGGCGCGGAGGGACCGCGGTGGCCCGGGGCCGAGCCCGCCGGCCTCCGTCATGAAGCTGCAGGGTCCGCGCCCGACGTGCGCGAGGCAGAGCGCGAGAGGTGAAGGCCGCTGCTGACGGGTCCGGGCCGGCGGGAGGCCATCGGAAACTTGGACAGGGAGATTGGCCTACCCAGACCAGCCTGCCCGGACGAGGGCGCGGTCGAAGCCCTCGGCGCGGCGACGGATCATGGCCGGGAGGGTGACGCCGAGCGCCTGGATCGTGTCCCAGTCCAGCATGCCGAAGAGAGCAAGCTTCACGGGCAGGTCGCAATCGGGCGGCAGGGTGCTGATCCAGTCCCAGCACTTGCGCACGGCGTCCATCTTCTCAGGGGACCAGGAAGACCGGGCGTGGTCAGAGCGCCGGTCCCAGTCCTGCTGGTGTTTCTCCACCAGGTCATCGAGCTTGACGCGGCCGCGGTCCACGACCCGGTGGGTGTGGTGCAGGTCGCGTCCGATGTAGCGGGCGATGCGCAGGTAGGGGATGCGGCCCATGAAGAGGGCCAGGGCGGTCCGGTAGGGGACGCGGCGATTGGAGACCTCCCGCAGGCAGCTCCATAGGATCTCCACCTGCTCGCGTCGATCCAAGGGGGCACAGGGGAGCTCTTCGTCCACATCCTCGACGATGCCGCCGGCGCGCAGCATGCGCAGGGGCGCCCCGTCGGCGCCTTCCTGGCCCAGCCGCCGGGAGAACTCCCGCTCGTGGATCGAACCGCGGACGTGTTCCGTCTCGATGAACTCGTGGAGGAGGTTGCGGGCGATGCCGCGAATCCAGGGGTGGGGAGGACGCTCCGGGTCCCAGTTCCCCCGGCTCTCTTGCACGCGGACCCAGGTGTCCTGGATCAGGTCGTCCACCATGTAGACGCCGACCTCCTTTGCGAACATGCCGCGCAGGCTGTCGTGGATGTCCCGATAGGCGACGAAGAGGGGGTCTCCCATCAGCTCGTCGGTCTCGGGCAGTTCGGTCATCGTCACGATCATCTTATGCGTCTCCCCCCTGGCGGCACCACCGCGATGGTCGTGCGACTGGTGTCCGCTGGTGTCGAGGGGCACCGTGCATGCGGCGCCCGCTACGGTCTAGTCGAGGTGCTCTCGGCCCGGGAACTCGACGGTGAGGGTCGCCCCGCCCTCGACGAGCCGCTCGAAACGCACGGCCTCGGGCTCGCTGAGGTCGAAGCGCAGGAAGCGGTCGACAGCGCAAGCGATGGGTTCTTCGGCCGGCGCGGTGACCCGGATCGTGCGGCCGGCGTAGCCCTCGTCGTAGACGACGAAGCGAGTGCGTCGCTGCCGGAAGCGGCCGAACTCCACGCCGCCCAGCGTGACGAAGGGGTCGGTCCGGTCGGCCGTCACCTCCTCCCCTACGTCGAGGGCGGTCTCGGCGGCGGCCCGCTGCAGGGCGTGAGGAGGGACGCCCGGAGTCTGCTCCTCGATGTCCTCCGCCTCGTCCTGCTCCCAGAGGGGCTCGCCAGGCATGGGGAACTTCAGCATGAGGTGGCGGTCGAGCCGCATCACGCAGTCGGGGCAGGTGCGCAGGTGCAGCCGGATGGCCGCCACCTCCTCGGCGGTGTGCAGGGCGGGGTTGCGCCCCCCGTCGCCCCGGCGTTCTGCGGCCTTCAGCAGGTCGAGGCGCATGCTGTAGAGGAGGAGGGACTCTTCGCTCAGGTGCTGGGTTGCCATGTCGCCGGCCTCCGACGTGGGGATCACGTCCTCTTCATCCCCCTATTGGGATGAACGGGGCTGATCGGACAAAGAATCATCGAGGCAGTGGCGGGGCAGAACCATAACACGCCAGCAGATCGCTCGATGGGGCAACAAGAAATCATCCCTTCGGCGCCGACCCGGCATCCCCTAACCCTACCCCTACCCCTGGCCCAGGGCCGACGTCACCGGGCTGAGGTCGTCGATGGAGTGCGGGTCCTTCGCCAGGATGGCCAGGAGCTGCTTGCGGATGCGGTCCAGCGCTCCGACGATCTGCTTGCGGACCTTGCGTAGGCGTCCGCACTCCACGTCGAACCAGACGAGCCGGTCCCCCTGTCCGCGACGGTCCGCCCGTTCGATGAAGCCCCTGGACAGGCGCAACCCCGCGCGGCGGGTCCAGGGGGTGCCCCCATCGCAGCGGATGCGGGCCAGACATCGCCACTCCAGCCCTGCCGGCACCTCCCGAAAGGTCCCGGAGACGAACCGCTGTACGGGCTCCACTCGGAGGATGAGGTCACCCACCCTGCGCGCCGGGAACTCTGCGCGGAAGAGCCGGGCCAGGTCCTCCATGTTCTGCTCTACCTCGCTCAGCAGCGCCTCGACCTGGCCGAGTGCGTCCCCGTGATCCATGCCCCCCTGGAAGGTCTTCTGTGCCCCCATCGCTTCCTCCCCTGCGCCTGCAGGACCCCGGACGAGTCCCGCTAATACACTCTGTACTCAAGCGAGACTCCGACGAGTCCCGCTTCTCCAAGCGAGAGTCGTCGGGCCTCCCGTTGCCTTGACGCCCGAACGACCCCTCCGCTCCCTATTGGGATGAGCCGGCCCCATCGGACAAGGAATCCTAACTTCCTTCGCCGGACCGCCAGGGCCGCCTGTCAGGCGTGTGCGAGGTGAAGATGATCTACATCACCCTGGACCGAGGGGGTGAGGGGTCAGGCCGTGAGTCTCAAGGAGCGTGAGACGCGACGGCGCTGTCGGCTGACGGGTTCGGCCCGCCGGTATGGCTGCGGTGTGCTACCTGCGGTGGCACACGGCGCACGGCACCAGGGTGGGCCCGAAGAATCCGGCCCCTCGGTTCGGCATGCCGAACCAGGGGGTCAGGACGACAGGTGGCCGAGCGGGAATCCCCCGGCACGCGGTCGCGCTTTGCCAGATCTTTGCCACTACCCGGTTCGCAGGATGGCAAATCACGTGACTTGGGTTGACGCTGATTGACGCTGCTCGACGAGGGTTGACCTACCCAAGAGCGATGTGCAGAGGGGCTTGGGGCGGAACTCGCGCCGATGGCAGGTCTTGTGAATTCAAGGGGTGTTGACTTTCGAAACCGGCCCATTCGACCACTCTGGCACCTCTCCGGGCCGGGCGATTGTGCCGGATGGGGGCCCCCGGGGCAACCCCCGCGCGCGGACACCTTGACCTGCAAGGCCCCGCGTGCTTAATACCCGACCGGAAGCGAGGGCGGGGGTCTGGGTTCCGGGAAGACGATCCTGCTCGTGGACGATGCCGAGGAGATCCGACTCCTGGTCTCCACCTGCCTGAGGCAGGCAGGCTACGAGGTGGAGGTGGCCGGCGACGGGGCGCAGGCCCTGGAGCGCCTGCGGCGGGACCCCTTGCCCGCCCTGGTCCTCCTGGACGTCATGATGCCCGAGGTGAACGGCTTCGAGGTCTGCCGCAGCCTGCGGGAGGACGCGCGCACCAGGGACCTCCCGGTCGTGCTCCTCACCTCGCGCTCCCAGCCCTCGGACAAGTTCTGGGGCATGGACGTGGGGGCCTCCCACTACATGACCAAGCCCTTCGAGCTGCAGAAGCTCCTCCAGACCGTCTCGCGCTTCGTCCCTTCATAGGCCTCCGGGCGACGCCTCCTCCTCCACGGTGGGCACCAGGACCGGCTGGCCCACGAAGGTCAGGAAGAGGAGCCGCCGGACCCTCCGGGCCAGGATCAGGTAGGCGAGGCCGAGGCACACCAGGGCCGCCGCCGCATAGCCGTATCCGAACCAGGCGAAGCCCATCCGCTGGCTGGCCAAGGTGAGGCCCAGGTTCAGCACGCAGAAGAGGCCCGAGAGGCGCAGGGCCTCCAGCCTCAGGTCGAAGTAGAGGACCATGATGAGCAGCGTCAGGAAGACCGTGTGGAGGAAGGCCCCCAGGATCCCCACGCGGAACATCCCGAAGGCCGGAGGGGGGAGGGCGAGGCCCGACGCGATGGCGTCCGAGAAGACGAGGCACAGGCCCGTGATGGCCCCCTGGACCTTCAGGACGTCGCCCAGGCCCATGTCCAGGGCCCGGCCCAGGGCGCGGTGGCGCGCACGCACGGAGGAGAGGCCCTCCTTGTGGTGGATGGCGCCGTAGAAGTCCCGGTAGGCCTGATAGAACCCCGTCTCCACGCGGATGAGGAACAGGGCCGAGGCGGGGACCACGGTGAGGTAGGCCACGAACATGGCGCTGTCGTAGTAGGCGTAGGTGTAGAGGAAGGAGATGACCGGCCTCCCGTCGGGACCGTACCAGAAGGCGAACTTGTCCACCCAGATCCCCAGGTTGTAGAAGAGCCCGACGCCGATGAGCTGGGGATACCTCCGGAACGCCCCCAGGACCGAGAGGTCCAGGACCCGTTCGGCGTCGAATTCGATGAGGACGCGGCACGCGAGCAGGGCCCAGATGACCCCCTGGCCCAGGGTGAAGCCCACCAGGAAGCCGATCCAGCCCCACAGGGTGCCCAGGACCCAGGCGGCCCCGACGCAGACCGCCGAGCCCGCAGCGAAGGCTCCCACGATGGCCTCGAAGTCCCGCGCGGCGCTGAGGAAGATCATGGCGTGCCAGATGAGGCTCACGATGATGTAGAGGGACACGGCGGTGAGTCGGTAGAGGATGGGGCCCTCCAGGAGGGCCCCGGCCGCCAGGCCCCACGCGAGCTGGACGGCCACGAGGACCGCCCCCGAGGTGAAGAAGGTGGGCACCAGGGCGCTGTCGTCGGCGGCGAAGAGCTTGTCCGCCACGTGGCGCGTCAGGACCATGTGCACCAGGCCCACGGTGATGAGGGAGAGGGCGTAACAGTAGACGATGGTGACCCGGGTGGCCTCCAGGGCGCGCAGGCCCAGGTTCGCCGGGGCCAGGACGGTGAGGAGCCCGAGGCACAGGACCGAGATGAGCCACGGCCCGGAGGAGATGACGGCCGAATAGAAGAGGGCCTGGACCTGACTCCCGGTGGTCCCTCGCTCCAGGAGCCGCTGGAGCCGGAAGCCTATCCCCGCCATGGTGGCGCCCCACCCGCCGCCTGGACCTGCAGGGGCAGCTCCTCGTAGATCTCCTGGTACTGGGCGCTCACCATCAGGGAGCGATAGTACCGGTGGACCCGCTTGCGGCCGGAGCCCACCATCCGGCCGTAGAGGTCCACGTCGCCGAGGATCCGTTCCACCGCGCGCGCGGTGGCCTCCGAGTCCCCGATGGGCGTGACCTCGCCGGAAGGGCCCAGGGCCCGGTCTTCACGGGCCACGCCTTCCAGCAACTCGCGGCATGCCCCCACGTCCGTGGCCACCGAGGGGACACCGGCGGCCATGGCCTCCAGGATCACCAGCGGCTGGCCCTCGCTGATGCTCGTGAGGACCAGGACGTCGACCTGTCCCCAGTGGCGCCGGAGGTCCACCTTGCCCTTGAAGTCCACCCGGTGCTCGATCCCCAGCATCTCCGCGAGAACCAGGCAGTCCCGGAAATAGTCCGGCTCCTCCTCGGTGGGGCCGAGCACCCAGACCTGCACGTCGGGGACCCGCTCGGAGAGCGACTTGACCGAGCGCAGGAAGGTCTTGACGTCCTTGATGGGCACCACCCTCCCCACCAGGGCCACCACCGGCGGCGAGCCGGGGCGCCCCGCGGGTCGGAGCCCCTCGTAGGCCTCCACCTCGACCCCGTTGGGGATGACCCGGATGCGCGCCGGGTCCGCGCCCTCGGCCACCTGCAGCCTGCGGTTCCCCTCGAAGATGGTGGTGATCTGGTCCGCGGTGGCGTAGGCGATGCGCGCCATGGCCCCGAAGAGCCGCGCCCACCACTCCTTGAAGAAGCCCTCCCGGCCCTCGAGCCCCTGCTCGTCGTCCGCGTCGGGGATCCACTCCGCGTGGGCGATCTCGAGCCGGCGCTCGCGGGTGTAGATGCCGTGCTCGGTGAGGACCATGGGGGCGCCGCTGCGCACGCGGGCCGCCGCGGCCATGAGCCCCGCGTAGCCCGTGGAGACCGCGTGGTAGCAGTGGGCCCGCGGGACCTCGGCCAGCAGGGCGCGGAAGATGGGGAGATGGGTGAAGCGCCAGGTCCAGAAATAGTCGATGAACGGCGGTTCCTCCTCGTTCCGGCCGTAGAGTTCCAGGACCGCCCGCCAGGCCCCTTCCCCGTAAGCCAGTTCCTCGATGGCCACGCGCCCGGGGACGAAGCTCCGGGTCACCAGCTCCTCGAAGGGGCCCAGGTCCCCGTCCCTGAGACCCCGGTGGAAGCGCCGCACCCGGTCCCAGTCCTCGGCCCCGAGGACTCGGCGCGGCCTGCGCCGCGGGGGGGGACGGAGCCCTGGAGGAAGACCTCCCGGAACTCCACGACGTTGTCCGGGATGGGGTACTGGAACTCCCGCTCCATCTCCTCGGAGGCCCCCAGGTAGACCAGGGAGAACCGGAGGGACGAGAGGTCGCGCAGGAGGGCATGGACCCAGGACGAGACCCCGCCGGCCACGTAAGGGTAGGTCCCCTCCAGGAAGAGGCAGACATCGGCGTTCACGAGGTCGCCTTGCGCACCGGCGGCAGGCGGCCCTCGGGGGAGCGCATCCATTGGGTCACGAGGCGGCGGGTCATGAGCCGGGCCGCCTCGTCCTTCTCGCCGTGGGCCGCGGCGACCATGGTCTTCAGACCCTCCTCCGGCGAGACGTGGCGGGCCGCGCTCGAGGCGGCCCGGCGAACGAGGGGGGAGGGGTGGTCCAGGTGGCCCAGGACCCAGCGCTGCTCCCGGGGGCCCAGGGCCCGCCGCTCGGCCGCGCGGGAGAGGGCCTTGAGGAGGAGCGCCAGGTGGCCGGCGCGCATCTCCCGCCCGGCGCCCACGTCCAGGACGAGCTCGGGGTAGCGGCGAAACCAGTAGGCCAGGACGCAGGTGAGCCGCAGGACCTCGGGGGCCCCCCACCGGCGCGTCCCGAGGAACAGGGACTCCACCAGACCGCCCACCTCGACGCCCTCCAGGGGCAGCCGCCGCAGCCAGCGCCAGGTGAGCCGCCCCGCGGGCAGCTCGCCGGCGGCCAGCCTCTCCGCCAGGGCGGCCCCGTCGCGAAGCGCCACGGCCCGGGCGGCCCCGTGGGCCGCCAGCCTCACGTCCGGGTCCGTGTCCCCGGTGGCCACGCGGCCCAGGGCCTCGAGGTCGGCTGCCGACCCGGCCCGGAGGAGGATCCGGGCCGCGAGATACCGGTCGTTGATCACCGGGGAGGCGAGCCAGCCCCGCACCGCGCCGAGGACCTCCGCGGACAGGGGTCTCACCCTCGCCACCTTGACCAGGTGGAGGGCGAAGACCTGGGAGACGTCGGCGGCCCGGCCCCTGGCCCCCGCGGGGGCGAGGAACGGGAGCAGGGCGTCCGGCCCCCGCGAGGCGGCCAGCTCCGTGAGGGACTGGGCCGCCGCATAGGCCAGGGGGGCCTCGCCCCCCAGGGCCACGCCCAGCGCCTCCATGGCCTCCTGGGCCCCCAGCCGTCCGAGGGCCTCCGCGGCCGACACCCGGAGACGGAGCGGCGAGGAGCTTTCCTGGACGAGGGCCACGAGGGTGGGGGCGGCCTCCCGGAGCCCACGCAGGCCCGCCTGCTCCGCCGCCGCCACCCGCAGGGTGTCGTCCGCGCCCCGGAGGGCGCGCCGCAGGCAGGCGTCCACGGGGCGGCCGGCAAGGGCGGCCAGGGTGAAGCCGGCGATGCGCCGGGGCTGGGCCGAGCGGTCCCGGGCCGCGGCGGCCAGGAGGGCGCGCGCGGTCCGGGCGACCGGGTAGGCCCCCAGGGCGCGGGCCGCCTCCGTGCGCACCGCCGGCTCCGGGTCCCCCCCCAGTGCCCGCACGAGGGCCCTGTGCGAGCGGCCCGAGCGCAACCGGCCCAGGCACCAGCAGGCGCGGCGGCGCACCCCCGGGTGGTCGTGACCCAGGAGCCGCACCACACGGCCGACGTCGGCGCGCCCCCCCAGGTGGCGCAGGAGCCTGAGCCCCTTGCCGACCACCTCCGGGTCCGGGTCCCGCAGGGCCGCGCGGCCCACCTCCAGGCCGCGCGGGTCCCGGATCCGCTCCAGGGCCCGGAGGACCTCCACCCGGAGCGGGGGTTCGAGGGCGGGGTACCGCGCCAGGAGCGGCATCACCGCGCGCTCGCGCCGGGAACGGCCGAGGCCGCGGATCGCGAAGGCCACCTCTTCGGGGTCGGTCCCGGCCAGGAGCTCCAGCAGGGCCTCCACCCGCTGCCGCGTGGCGAGCCCTCCCAGGGCATGGAAGGCCAGCCGCCGGTAGGGTTCCTCGCGGCGCCGGATGAGGGCGAGGAGCTGGCGCTCCGCCTCCCGCGTGCCTACCCGCCCGAGGTAGCGCACCACATAGGGCCGGACGGACTCGGGGAGGGAGTCGAGGCGCGCGGCCACGGAGCGCACCGTCTCGTCCTGGCGCGCCTCGCACAGGCCGAGGAACGCGTCGTACTGTCGGCTGGCGTCCGGGGAACCCAGCGCCTCCAGGAGCCGGGCCCATCGCTCGGGGGGGGGGCCGGGAGACCCACGGGCGAGGTCCCCCGCTAGGCCCGCGTCGGTTCGTCCGTCAGCCACCGCAGGGTCTCCCACACGTCTTCCTCTCCGGCCCCGAGGGCCAGGGCGGCCCGGGCGTCCTCCTGCATGCGGGCCATGGAGCCCGCGTGGAAATGCGCCTCCGCGCGCAGGCACAGGGCGCGCGCCGACGCGGGCTCCAGCTCCACGGCCAGGTCCAGGTAACGGAGGGCGCGCGCCCCCTGGCCGAGGGCGAGGAGGGCCTCCCCCAGGCGGACCAGGGCCCGGGCCTGGGTGGTGTCCCGGTCGATGGCCTCGCTCAGGGCCCGCACCGAACGCTCCAGGTAGTAGCGGCGCGTGGCCTCGTCCAGGAGGCCCAGGGAGGCCATGTCGAAGTAGCGGTTCCCCAGTCGAGCGCGGGTCTCCGCGGACTCCGGGTCCCGGGCGGCGGCCGCCTCGGCGCGCTGCACCTCCTCGGTCACCCGGGCCTCGATGCGGGCGAGCCCCCCGGCGGCATAGGTGCGGATGTCCGGGTGCGTGTCCCGCAGGGCCCGCTGCAGGAGCCGCACCGAATCGCGGTCGGAGCGACGCGCGAGTCGCTCGATGAGCAGGCGTTTCTGGGCGAACTCGCCCGAGGTCAGGACCTCGTCCAGGGAGATGACGGAGAGCCCGCGCCGGATGCGGCCCGCCGCCTCGCCCTCGTCCTCCACGCGGCGCACCCGGGACTCGCGCCAGGCCACGTACTCCCGGTAGGCCGTCCCCACCCCAGCGGGCCGGCTGAGACCGACCCGCAGGCCCATCCACGCGGCCAGGACCAGGCCCAGGACCGGTACGAGGAGGAGGACCACCGCCTGGCAGCCTGCCAGGACGCGGCGCCTCGCCCCGCGCCCGCCCAGGCAGGCCGGGGCCGCGAGGAAGGCCGCCGCCGCGAGGTGGGCCGCGAGGGCCCAGGGGCTCCAGGCGCCGCCCTGGCCGGCCCAGAGGAAGGCCGCCCCGGACTCCAGGACCAGGGCCGCCGTCCAGACGATGGTGGCGAGCGGCCTCACGCGGGTCCCTGTGCGACGGCGGCGCTCGCCGCGGCGGGCGCGGGTGGCGCCGGCGCCGGCACGGGCGAGGGCGCCGCGCTCGCCGCTGCCGGCGTGGCCTGGTCGAGGAAGTGGGCGAGTTCGTCGAAACTCCCCAGCAGGGCGCGGGCGTCGGCGAATCCCCCCGGGCCCTCCCGGCTGGCCAGATCGAGTCGCACGGCGCCCTCGTGGGCCTCCACGAAGTAGGCGTCGATGGAGCCCCGGATCCGCGCCTCCAGCCCCTCGAGGGAGGTGTTCTTGCGCGGGGAGAGGACCCACAGGAAGCCCCGGATGGGGTGGCGGCAGATCAGGTCCGTGGCGGCGAGGGACCGGTTGAGGATGTGGGCCACGGCCTTCCAGACCAGGAGCTGCCTCTCCTCGGGCCAGAAGGGGAAGTCGCGCAGCTTCACCTGGACCACGGCGAAGCCCTCGCCGGTGCGCCGCGCGTGGTGGAACTGGCGATCGAGGCTGTCCCGGAAGTAGGCCTCCGTGAGCACCTCCAGCTCCTCGTCCACGATGGCCCGCTCCTGGAGCCGCGCGTGGCGGTCCAGGCGCGCCAGGGCCATCCCGGTCCAGTCGGCCACCATGCGGAGGACGGACTCGGTGGCCTGGGTGAGCTGGAGGAAGGGGATCGCCTCCACCGTGAGCACCGAGCGGGCGGCCTCCCCAGCCCCCAGGACCGGGGCGGCCAGGAGGATGTCCTGCCCCGGGGTCGCACGGCCCTGGTCGTCCCAGTGGGCTTGCTCCCGCAGGCTCACCAGGCGGCGCTCCCGGAGGGCCGTCCCGGCCACGCTCCCCGCCAGGGGAAGGACCCCGGCGGTCTGGAGGTCTGCCCCCCAGCCGCGCCGCGCCCGGCAGAGGAGACGCCCCTCGTCCAGGGCGTAGTAGCTGCACCGGGTCGCCTGGATCAGCTCCACCAGGAGGTCGAGGGCCGCCCCCTGGAGCGCGCCCTCGTCGAGGCCCTCCATGCGCCGTGAGACCTGGTAGAGCATGGCCGCCGGGGAGAGCTGGCGCGCCACCCGTTCTCGCAGGGAACGGTTCGCCTCCTCGAGCTGGCGGGCCTTGAAGTCGAGACGGTCCGCCTCCCTCCGGGCCAGCTCGAGGCGGTCCTCCACGTCCCGGCGCGTGGCGCGGGCGCGGTCCATGGCCTCCCCCACGAACCACCCGACCCCGAAGAGGGCGGCGGGCAGGTCCATGGTGCGCCAGTCCAGGAGGTCCTCCCAGTAGGCTGGCCAGCCCTCCGCGCGGAACCGGAGGACGAGGAGGGCCACCCCCGCCAGGGCGCCGGCGAAGGCCCCGGCCCCGCTTCCGTAGCGCAAGGCCGCCGGCAGGACGACGAGCCAGAGGGGGTGGAGCTTCAGCTCCACCCAGCCCGGGCGCTCCGGTTCCAGGAGCACGCCCGTCCCCAGCACCAGGGCCGTGGCGGCCACCACCTCCAGGGAGACCCGCAGGGCGTGGGCCGGCCCGGGGTCGGGCCGCGGCCCCCGCGGCGGCTCGCCGGTCGCCGCGTCCCCCCCGGGGGGCGCTACCGGAGCGGGTCCGTCGCCCATGCCTCTCCCGCCCCCTCCGGGCCGCCCAGGAGGTCGCAGATCCGGCCGTAGAGCTGTTCGCCCTTGAAGGGCTTCCGCTGGATGGCCACCCCCAGGCGGAGGCAGCGCTCCCGGTCGCCCAGGGTCAGCTCCTTCGCCGTCAGGAGGATCAGGGGCAAGTCGCGCCTCCCGTCGGCGCCGCGCAGGTCCTCCGCCAGGTCCAGGCCGGAGTATCCCGGCATCATGGCGTCGAGGATCACCAGGTCGTAGGACTCGCGGGCCACCTGGGCGCGCACCCCGGAGGGGTCGTTCGTCGTGTCCACCAGGAGGCCGCGGTCGCGCAGGTGGTAGGCGGCCACCTCGGTGGCCATGGGCTCGTCGTCCACCACCAGAACCCGCCGGGGCGGCGGCGTCCGGGACCCGCCGGCCGCCTCGCCCCCGGGCGACCCCGTGCGCCTCAGAAAAGCCACGTCAGCCCCCCGGTCCAGCGCCGGACCGCGCCGCCGCCCGCCGCCTCCGCCTCCCCCGCGACCTCGTAGCCTGCGGCGAGCCGGAGCCGGTCCGCCAGGTGGCGCGTCAGGTGGGCCGAGGCGCTCGCGTAGCCCACCTCCCGCGTCGTGTCGAGTCCGTAGCCCAGCGCGGCCTCCGCCTCCCAGTATCGACCCCAGCGCCCGTAGCCGTAAAGGCCCAGGGAATGGAGCCTCTGGGCGTCGAGCAACGGGGCGAGCTGGAACACGGCCGCCGAGGTCTCGTCCAGCTCGGCCCAGGTGAACTGGTAGGAGGCCCCGAGGTAGGCCCGCTCCGCGTCCACTAGGGGAGACTCCACGCCCGCCCAGAGGCGGTCCTCGCGCCCCAGGTCCTGGGCCAGGCCGGGCACGGAGGGCCGGCCGTGGAGGCGGATCGCGCGCCCCCGATAGCCGCCTCGCGCCGCGAGGCGCGGGGCCGGCCTCCACCGGACCTCGCCCTCGAGCCGGCCCTCGGCCCCCTGCTCGGCGACGAGCTCGATGGGCTCCTCCGCCGCCTCGCCGGCCGCGGCCTCCGCCTGCGCCGAGAGCCCGCGTCGCTCCCAGCGCGCCCCCAGGGCGGCCTGGGGGTGGGTCCGGTCCCCCAGGGTGCTGGCGCCGGTGGCGAGCCAGCCGGACCAGCGCTCCGCGAGCCGGGCATCCAGGCGCAGCCCCTCGGCCACGAGCCGCTCGTCGACGGCGGGGAAGGGGGGTGTGGGCCCCTGGCGGACCTCGACGAGCCGGGCGCCGGCCTCGAGGCGGACGCGCTCCGTCAACCAGCCACGGGCCCAGGTCTCGAACCGGAGCCCGCCCTCCGAGCCGGGCCCCGAGGTGCCGGTGGACTCGGCCTCTCCCTGAGGCCGGTAGCGGTGCGAGAGGACGTGCTCGTTCCAGAGGACCGCCGGCCGGGGGTCGCGAAGGGCGGCGCGGCGCGCGAGCTCGTGGCCCCTCTGCCAGCGTCCGGCCCCCAGGGTCGCCGCCGGCTCCAGGTCCTCCACGGCGGCCCGGGCCTCGCTCGTGGCGCCCTCCTCGTCCAGGAGTCCGTCCAGCTCGTCCGCCGCGCGACCGTGCTCGTCGCGTGCGAGGAACAGCCGGGCCGCCAGGACCCTGGCGACCCTCGAGGCGGGCTCCAGCGTCCGCAGGCGGTCCAGCCGCTCGGCGGCTCGCTCGAGCCGCCCGGCGTCCAGGTCGTAGGCGACGACCTCCGCCAGGACCTCCGGCTCCCGGGGCCGCGCCTCCAGGATGGCCTCCCAGAGGGCTGCGGCCTCGTCCCGCCGCCCCAGGGCCGCGAGGGACACGACGCGCCAGCGCATCTCCACCAGGGACGCGGGCCGCCCCGGGAGGAGCCCCACCACCGCCTCGTGGTGGCCCCTGGCCGCGGCGGCCTCTCCGAGCGCCGCGCGATGGGCGGCGAGCTGGACGTGGAGTGCCACCTCGTCCGGCCAGCGCCGGAGGTGGTCTCCGGCGAGGCTGGGGCCCTCCTCGGGGGCATGGACCAGGGCCAGCTCGGCCAGGTGGCGAGAGAGGCCGCGGTCCGCGGGCCGGAGCGGGGTCTCGGCCTCGTAGGCCCGGATGGCCTCCGGGTAGCGCCCCAGGGCCTCCAGGCGGACGGCGAGCTCCAGGGCCATCCAGGTCCCGGGGACGAGCCGCGCCACCTCGCGCCGGAGCCCCAGCTCCTCCTCCGGACGCGCGGTCCTCTGGTAGAGGTCCGCCAGGGTGCGCAGGTCCTCGACCTCCACGGCCAGGTGCTCGGAGCGGACCTGGATGGCCGCCTCCAGGTCCCCCAGCCGCTCCATGGAGAGGGCCAGGAGCTCCCACAGCCTCCGGTCCAGGGCTGCCCCCTCGCGGAGGGCGTCCTCCAGGAGGACGCGCACCCGGCCCCAGTCCTTCCGCCACCACCGCCCCTCGACGACGGGGCGAAGCCACTCCAGTTCCCGCGGCCGGTAGCGCCAGGCGTGCTCCCCCATGTCCAGGGACTCCTCCGGCTCCAGGAGGTCCTCGTGGAGCTTCGCCAGGAGGCGCGCCGGGGGCAGGGGCTCGGGGGAGGCGAGGACCTGCTCCAGGATCTGCCCCCGCGCCTCGTCCAGCCGCCCCTGCCGCACCAGGAGCTCGGCGTAGCGCAGGGCGGTGCGCGGGTCCCGGGCGCGGTCCAGGGCGGCCCTCCGGTAGCCCTCCAGGGCCCGGTCGTAGTCCAGGGCCCGCTCGTGCCAGGTGGCGATCTGGAGCGGGGTGGGGTGGACCGCCACCGCCGCGCCGCCCACGGCCGCGAGGAAGAGGGCGAGCTTCCAGAGGCGGACCTCCACGGCGCCTACTCCTCGGCCCGGAGGAGGTACTCCCCCGCCGGCACCCGCAGGGCGAGCCGGCCCTCGCCCGATGCCCGCTCGACGTGGAGCCGCGCCTGGGCCGCCCCCGCGAGCCAGAGCCCGTAGTCGCGGCCGGGCTCCAGGCCGGCCAGGACCAGCTCGCCGGCGCCCACCCCCGAGGTCCGGAGCGACAGCCCCGAGGGCCCCGCCTCCAGGCGGTCCACCCGGCAGGCGGCCTGCTCGAGCCGGGGCGGGCCCCCCTCGGGGGCGTCCGCGGCGGCCGGCGCGAGGGCCAGCACCGCCTCGTCGCCCCCGGCCAGGTGCACGTAGAGCCGGCCCTCCTCCCGCCGCCAGCCCAGGAGCCCCGCGGAGCGCGCGGGGTCCGGGACGCGCAGGCCGTCGTCCAGGCGCAGCGTCCGGCACTCCCCGTAGTCGCTCACGCGCCAGACCTCGTCGGAGAGCCGTTCGAGACGCGCGCCCAGGAAGCCCTCGACCTTGAGCACGTATTCGCCGGCATGGACGGGGGCCACCTCGCCCCGGCTCGACTCCTCCAGGACATGGAGGAGGGCCTCCAGGGCGGCCCGCTCCGCGGCGCTGTAGAAGTGGAAATAGACGTCCAGGGGCGTCACGCGCCGCGCCGGCGCCAGGCCACTCCAGAGGACCGAGGCCCGCTCCGTGTTCCGGAAGGTCGCCAGGACGTTGCGGAAGCCGAAGAGGGGCTCGGTGAAGCCGTGGGTGTAAACGTTCTCGTTGGGGGCCCCGGCGTGGACCTGGACCTCGGAGCCCACGCGGCGGGTGAGGGGCGCGACGTAGGCGTAGGAGGGCAGGGCCTCGTCGAGGCGCGAGTCGCCCCCGTTCATGTTGAGGAGCCCGGCCTCCCGCGCCAGGCGCAGGGCCGACTCGGTGGGGTTGCAGTTCCCCGTCCAGAGGAACAGGCCGACCCGCCCCCCGGGGGCGAGGAGGCTCTCCCGGATGTAGTTCGACGACGCGACCACCTCGGTGTGCTCGTCGTAGGAGTACCCGGGCACCGGGGTCGTGAGCTCGTGCCGCTCCCAGTCCTGGGGGTGGGCATGGCCGTGGCTCGCCGGCTCCACGTGGGGGAGGGCGAAGATCGAGCGCGCCAGGGCCAGGGCCTGGGGCGAGCCCAGGGAGGCCGGGTCCACGGTGCTCGTGATCACCGAGACGGTGAAGGGCAGCGGGTAGGCCCGGAGGACCCGCTCGAGGATCACGTCCCCGCAGTAGCGCCCGCCGTCGAAGGAGAGGTTCATGAGGCCGTCCCCGTCCACGTGGGAGAACCAGACGCGCCGCCCGTTCTGGGTCGTGACGTCCGGCCTGGGGAGGCCGGCGAGACCGAACGCGGCCTCGAAGAGGCGGAACGGGTCGATGCGCCACTGGCAGGTGTAGACCTCCGGGGCCCTGTAGAACACGTATCCGTCCTGGGCATAGCCCCCGGTGGGGGTGAGGACCACCGCGTCGGCGCGGGCCCCGGGCCGGTCGGTTCGGCCGAGGGTGAGGAGCGTGCGGCAGCGCGGGTCCGCGGCGTGGACCTCCAGGTAGGAACCGACCTCGCCCTCCAGGTCCCGCTCGAACTCGACCCACTCGGGCTCCTTGTGCTCCACCACCACGCGCCGCGAGGGCGGCCGCGAGGGCCAGTCGGGCCCCAGCTCCAGGCCCATCTCCCGGTAGAGCGACTCCAGGAGCTCTGGCGGGGTCTCGCGGTCCCCCTCCGTGTCGCGGAATGCCCCCAGCTCGCCCAGGACCAGCACGCGGAGGTCTTCCCGCAGCCGTGCGCGGAGCCAGCGGCAATACGCCTCGGCCCCGCCCATGCGGTCGTCGAAGAACCAGGTGAGGACCCCCCGGACGCCCGCGAGGGCCTCGTCCGGGGGGAGGCCCCCCGCCACGTCGTGCCAGCGCACCGTGCAACCCAGGTGGTTGAGCGCCATCTCCGCCGCGCGCAGGGGACGTCGCACCTCCTCCTCCTCGCCCAGCTCGGTGGAGTCGTAGAGGACGAGGACGCCCCGGGGCTCGCCCCCCGGGGGGCGTCGCCCCGGCAGGGCATCGGTGCGGAGCCGGTCCAGGGCCACGGGGGCCACGTAGGGGCGGACCCCCGCGCGACGCGCCTCCCGGGCCGCTTCCCGGGACTCGGCCGGGTCCTCGGTGTAGTCCACCGAGAAGAGCGGGAGCCCCGGGTGGGCCGCCAGGGCCTGGAGCCTCTCCCAGCGGGCCTCGGCGGCCACCTTCACCGAGCGGCCCCGCTCGAAATCCCACGCGTGGTACAGGTCCTCCAGCACCACGCCGTCCACCAGCGAGGCCAGCTCCGGGAGGAGCGCCAGGCCGCCGTTGGCGAGGAGCACGGCCTCCGGGTGCCGCTCGCGCAGGGAGCGCACGAGGTCCAGCATGGCAGCCCGGGAGCCCGCGAGGCCCCGGGACTCCAGCCCCTCGGCCACGTCCAGGGTGTCCAGGAAGAGGCCCTGGAAGCCCAGCCCCAGGACCCGCGGGGCCTCGTCCGCCAGGAGCACCCGGGCCCATGCGGCCGCGCGCACGTCCACCCGGTGGTTGTCGGGCCAGTCGGGGTTATCCTCCAGGATCCAGGAGGCCCCGGCCTGGGCCGCCCAGTAGGGGCGGTAGGACTCCGCCTCGCCCAGGCTGAGGTAGCCGACCCGGAGCGGGCGAGCGGCCGGCGGGGCGGCCGGCGTGGGGGGGGACATCCGGGGGCCTCCGTCGAGGCCGCCCCCCGAGCGATCGATGGAGTCCGGGTCCAGGACCACCAGGTCGAAGGCCTGGAATGCCGGGTGGTCGGCGCGCACGGTCCGCGGCGGGTTGAGGAGGATCGCCCAGTCCCGCACGGCGTCCAGGGAGGGGCGGACTGCCGGGGTCGGCGCCGCGGCCGCCGGGGCCGCCGGGGCCTTGCAGCCGGCGGCGAGCGCTAGGCAAAGGCCCAGGATGGCCCGCGTGGGGCGAGGCTTGTCTCGGGTGGGCAGCACGCATCTATAATGTATCGGCGCGCCGCCGGGCACGCCGGAGCTTCCATGCAAGGACCGAGGACGCTCGCCCTGTCCGTCGCCCTGGCCCTCGCCCTCGTCTCCCCGGCCCACCCCCAGGAGGGTGGCACCCGGACCGGGGGCGAAGGGGCCGGCCCGTGGCCCCTCCACCTGGTCCCCCTGCGCGGGCGTGTCCTCTGGCGCGCGGAGGCCGCGGGCCCGTCGGAGGTCGTGGAGGCCCCGCGGGACCTCCTCCCGGGCGCGACCCTGGAGGCCCCGGTGGCGGGTGCGGCCGCGGAGCTGGGGGGCGCCCTCCTCTGGCTCGCCGACGCCGAGGTCTCCCTGAAGCGGCCGGCGGACGAGGCGGTCCTCATCGACCTCATCCGCGGGGACCTCCTCCTGGACGATCGGGCGGGGCCGCTGGCCGTGACCATCGTCGCGGGCTCGGCCACCATCTCGCTCATCGGGACGCGCGTGGGGGTGCGCCGGGACGAGGACCGGGTGCGGGTCTACGTCGAGGAGGGACGAGTGCAGGTGGCGGCGCCGGGGGGGACCGTGCGGCTGGAGGCGCGAGAGGAGGTCCTGGTGGTGTCGGGGACCCCCGGCGAACCCGAGCCCTACAGCGGCGAGGCCGGCTCCTGGCGCGGGTCCCTGGGGAGGCGGACCGCGGTGCTCCGGGCCTACGGCCGCGGGGCCGTGGAGTGCTACGACGCCGACGAGACGCGCACGCCCCGGGCGCTCTCCGAGGAGCCGGACGGGACCCTGCGCTTGGAGGTCCCGGACTCGCGCTGGGTGAAGCTCACCTGGGAGGGGGTGTCCCTGACGGCGGGCGGTTCCTACCTCTTCGAGGTGGAGGCCTGCACCGACCGGGCGCGGGCCGCCGCCGACCTGTTCGTCTTCACCGACACCGGCTCCCACGACTACGGCGAGCTGCACCGGAGCGGCGCGCTCGACGACCGCTGGCGCCGCTACCGGATCTGGGGGACGCTCCCCGCCGGCTTCCCCACGGATCGGCCGGTGAAGGCCCGCCTCTCGGTCCAGGGCCCGGGCGTCCTGCGGGTGCGCGCCCCGCGCTGGCTCCGCCTGGAGGACGGCGAGCGGCCCCTCGTCTTCGAGCCCTTCGGGGGGGCCGGGGCCGTGGGTCGCGCGCGCTGGGACCCGCTTGAGGGGGCGTGGCGTTCCGGCGGGCGGGGCGGCATGGAGGCCGGCGTGGACGGGGGTGGCATCGGGCTCTCGGTGGCCTCGGGACCGGCGCCCAGGGGTCCCTACGCCTTCGGCGGCTACGTGGAGCCCGCCCCGGGGGGGGAGGCGGGGCTCGTGGTGGGCCTCCGGGACGCGGCCCATTTCCACTGGGTCGCCGCCTCCACCCCGCCTGGGGCCTCGGGCCCCACCCGGGTGCGGGTCCTCCAGGTGAAGGGGGGCGTGGAGTCGGTCCTGGCGGAGGCCGCCGTGGAGGGTTCCGAGCTGGCCCATCGCCTCTTCGACCTCCGGGTGCGCGACGGGCGGCTGGACGTCTACCGGGAGGACCGACGCCTCCTCGTCGTCCGACCGTACGAGCCCGCGGGAAGGGGGTACGGCATGGCCGCCCGGGGTCCCGGGGGCCACCTCTTCGACAACCTGCTCCTCCGGCGGGAGCCCGGCTACTGAGACGCCGGCCCCGCCCCGGAGGCCAGGCGATCCGCCTCGCGGCGCAGGGCGGCCCGGAGCGGGTGCGCGAGGTAGGGTCCGCGCAGCTCCCCCGGGAGGCCCTCCCAGATGCGCCGCACGACCCCCAGGGCGAGCTGGTAGGCGTCCCCCGCGCGCCGGCGCCGTCCCTGCCGGTGGTGGAGCCCCCCCAGGGCCGCCCAGACGCGCCACTCCAGGTCCGGGAGGCCGAGCTTCTCGGCCAGGCGGGCCGCCTCCTCCATGCGGCCCAGGGCCTCGCTCGGCTCCTTGCGGGCGCGGTGCCAGAGGCCACGGAGGTAGAGGGCCTGCGCCCGGGCCGGCCGGGCCCCCTGGGCGCGGGCCGTGACCTCGAGGGCCTCCAGGGGGGGCGCGGCCTCCCCGGGGCGTCCCAGCGCGATGAGGGCCTCCACCCGCTGGGCCTCCAGGTAGCGCCGGGCCTCCACGTCCTCCCCCTGTCCCGGTTCTCCTCCGACGGCCTCCACCGAGGACAGGGCCCGGGCCGGCTCGCCCCGGACGAGGTGCAGGGCCGCCTCGAGGCCGCGGGCGGCCACGTCCACATCCCGGAAGGCCACGCCCCCCAGGACCTCCCGGGCGCACCCCAGCTCGGCGGCGGCCTCGTCCAGGCAGCCCGCGGCGGATAGCCATTCGGCGAGGCCGAAGCGGGCGATGGCCTCCGCCACCCGGTGGCCCGCCGTGTGGGCCAGGCCCGCCGCCTCGCGGCAATCCGCGATGGCCCCTCCGTAATCGCCCCTCTCACCGCGCACCGCCGCGGTATAGCTGAGCGCAAGAGCCTGGCCCGGGGCGCTCCCCAGCTCCCGCTCGATGGCCAGCGCCTCGGCGTAGCGCGCCAGGGCCTCCGCCGGCTCGCCCCGGTGGCGGGCCACCACGCCCAGGATGGAGAGTGCGGAGGCCTCGCCGGGGCGGTCGCCGATCTCGCGCCGCATCTCCACCGAACGGCCGAGGGGGTCCAGGGCCTCCGCATACTCGCCGCGCCGCGCGTGCAACCGACCCAGGTTCTCCAGCAGGGCCGCCACCCCCCGGCGGTAGCCGACCTGGCGGGTCTCCTCCAGGGCCTGGCGGAAGGCCCGCATGGCCTCGTCCATGCGCCCCTGGTCGAAGGCGATGCCCCCCAGGTTATTGGCCACGGCCGCGACGCCGCGGCGGTCGCCGTCCTGGCGGTAGAGGGCCAGGGCGTCCTCGTAGCGGGCCTGGGCCTCGGCATGGGAGCCACAGGCGCGCAGCGCGTTCCCCATGTCGTTGAGGCCCGCCGCCGCCAGACCCCGCTCGCCCAGGGCCGAGAGCGCCGCGACCGCCTCCCCGAGGGCGCCGAGGGCCAGCGCCATCTCCCCCCGCGCCAGGTGCAGCCGGCCCGTCTCCAGGAGGACCTCGGCGACCCCTCGCGCGTCGGCCCCGCGCCGGAACGCCTCGCCGGCCGCGCGGTACTCCTCGAGGGCGGCGGCGAGGTCCCCGCCGTCCGCGCGCACCGCCCCGCGCCGGAGGGACGCACGGCCCACCCAGGCGGCCTGGCCCGTCGCCTCGGCCGCCGCGGCCAGCTCGGCGCAGGCCTGGCGGGCCCCGCCCTGGTCGCCCCGGTGGCGGTGCACCGAGACAGAGAGCTCCGCCAGGGAGGCACGCCGCGCGTGGTCCCCCGGGGGCAGCCCCTCGAGGGCCGCGTGGGCCAGCTCCAGGGCCTGATCGTGGAAATGGAGCCTCCGGCAGCGCTCCGCCGCCACGTGGGCGAAGTCCGCCGCCCGCTTCGCATCGCGGGCCTCCAGGGCGTGACGCGCCAGGCGTTCCGCGTCCGCGTCCTCCGCCCGGAGGTCCGTGCGCCCCCGCCGTGCGAGGAGGGCCTCGAGGAGCGCCCGGTGGACCGCCGTGCGCCGCTCGGGGGCGAGGCCCCGGTAGGCCGCCTCGCCCAGGATCGGGTGGGCCACCCGGAGCCCGTCCCCGTCCAGGCGCACCAGGCGGGCGCGCTCCAGTTCCGCCAGCGAGGGCACCAGCTCTGCGATCTCGGCGCCGGAGCCCACCGCCAGGAGGGGCAGGTCGGCGCTCGACTGCACCGCGGCCAGGACGCCCAGGAGGTCCCTGGCCGGGGGGGCCAGCCGCGCGACCCGTTCCCCCAGGAGGCGCTCCACCGACCCGGGGGCCCGCACCCGGTCCAGCCGCTCCCGGTCGAGCCGCCAGCGCCCGGCCCGGTGCACGAGGCACCCGGCCTCGGCCACGGCCTTCATCAGCTCCTCCACGAAGAAGGGGTTCCCCCCGGCCTGGGCCGTCACCCGGGCCGCCAGGGCAGCCTCCTCGTCCTGGACGGGGAGCATGGACCGCACCAGGGTCCCCACCTCGAGCGTCGAGAGGGGTTCCACCCGCAGGACCTCTGCCCCTGCCTCCCGCCCGGCCCTGCCTAGGGCAGTCTGCAGCCACTCGGGTCCTTGACCTGGCCAGTAGCTGGCGCAGACGAGGAGCCGGGGAGGCCGTTCGCCCTCCCCCCCGCCTCGTCCGCCCAGGGAGAGCCGCCGCGCCACGTCCACGACGAACTCCACGGTCCCGGCGTCGGAGGCGTGCAGGTCCTCCAGGCAGACGACCATGGGTCCGTGGCGCGAGGCCTCGAGGACCAGCCCCGCCACCGCGTCCCGGAGCCTCGAGCGATCCGCCTCCGGACCCAGGCTCCGCGAGGGGGTGGGCGAGCCCTCCACGGCCAGCTCCGGCAGGAGCTTCACCACCTCGGGGCCGTGCGGCCCCAGGCCCGCCGGGCCCCCGGGGAGGGCGGCCACCACGTGGCGCAGGGCCTGGGCCAGCGTCCCGTAGGCCGTGCCCGGGGCCTCCAGGGACCGCCCCTCGCACCAGGCGCCGCCGTCGAGTTGGACCCGCTGGCGCAGCTCGCGCAGGAGCCGCGTCTTGCCCATGCCCGGCTCTCCCTCCACCAGGAGCACCCCGGGGGCGCCCCGGCGGCCGCCGAGGCCGCCCCCCGGGCGATCCACGGCCGAGTGGTAGGCCTGGGACATCCGGGCCAGCAGGGTCCCCCGTCCCACGAAGCGGCCGGTGTGGATCCACCCGGCGCGCGTCTCGTGGGTCTCCAGGGGGTGGTGCGTCCCCCGGAGGCGGTCGAGGTCCAGCAGGAGTTCGTTGGCCGAGCCGTAGCGATCCGCGGGGTCCTTGGCCAGGAGCCGGAGGATGACCGCCTCCAGCGCCTCGTCCACGCCAGGGGTCACGGCCCGGGGCGGGGATGGCGGCCGCCTCACCTGGGCGCGGGCCACGTCCACGGCCGAGTTCCCCTCGAAGGGGAGGCGGCCCGTGACCACCTGGTAGAGGACCACCCCGAGGGCATAGAGGTCCGCACGGCAGTCCACGGGTTCCTCCAGGAGGACCTCCGGGGCCATGTAGTGCACGGTCCCGCGAACGGTGGCCGGGAGGCGGGAGGCGGCCCCGCCCACCAGGCCGAAGTCCATGAGGACCGCCCGGCGGTGGCCTGGCCGCTCCTCCACGAGGATGTTGGCGGGCTTGAGGTCGTAGTGGACGTAGCCGCGGGCGTGGACGTACTCGAGGCCGCGGCAGACCTGGGCCACCAGGGCGTGGAGCTCGTCCGTGGCGAGTCCCCGGGTGGCCGAGTAGAAGTCCCGGCCCTCGACCCATTCCATGGTGAAGTAGCCACCCTGGCCTTCCGGGAGGAGGCCGAAGTCCTGGACCTGGACCACGTGCGGGTGCCGGAGGGCGGCGAGGGCCCGGAACTCGTGCCTCAGGTATTCCAGGTCCAGCGGGCTCGTGCCCTGGGTGGCAAGGACCTTGAGGGCCAGCCGGTGTCCCGGGACGGCCGCACCGTCCGCGCGGGCCTCCGGGGCGGCGGGGCCCTCGAGGCGATCCTCCACCAGGTAGACGGCCCCCATCCCGCCCTCGCCGAGCCGTTCGAGGACCCGGTAGCGGTTCTGGATGGCATCGCCGGGTTCCATGGCCTCGCCCGGCGGGCCGCGCCGGGTCTAGCGCGGCCCGCCGCAGCAGGCCTCGTCGCCGCAAGGCCCCTCGCCGTGCGCCGCCGCGCGCCCCCCGCCGTCGGCCCCGGCGCCCGCGACGGAGGCGAGGCAGCAGCCCGCCGTCTTCACACCCTTGAGGATCGCGCAGCCTCCCGCGAGGAGTGCCGAGAGGATCCCCGCCGCCACGACCAGTCCTTTCGACCGCATGGGTTCGTCTCCTTCCGTGCCTGCCTCAGGACCCGCGGGCCACGAGCGTGGCCCCGCTCCCCGCCAGGGTCCCCCTCAGCTCCGCCAGGGCCGCCAGGGCCGCGAGCGGCGTCATGCGCTCCGGGTCCAGCTCGCGCAGGGCGGCGAGGACCCTCTCCTCCAGGGGGCGGAAGAGGTCGAGCTGGCGCTCGGCCCTCCCGGCGCGCGTCGCCGCGGGGCACCGTGGGTCGATCGCCGGGCGGGCGCGCCCGTGTTCCTCCAGCTCCAGGAGCAGCCCCCGCGCCCTCTCCAGGACGGCCTCGGGCACCCCCGCGAGCCTGGCCACGTGGATCCCGTAGGAGCGGTCCGTCGCCCCCTCGCGGATCTCGTGCAGGAAGACGATCCGGTCGCCCCACTCCCTCACCGCCGAGTGGAAGTTCCGCACCCCCGGGTCGTGCTGGGCCAGCTCCGTCAGCTGGTGATAGTGCGTGGCGAACAGGGCGCGGCAGCCGATGCGCGTCCTCAGGTGCTCCGTCAGGGCCCAGGCGAGGCTCAGGCCGTCGTAGGTGCTCGTGCCGCGCCCCACCTCGTCCAGGACCACCAGGCTCCGCTCCGTGGCGCCGTTCAAGATCTCCGCGGTCTCGGTCATCTCCACCATGAAGGTGCTCTGGCCGCGCGAGAGCTCGTCGGCCGAGCCCAGCCGCGTGTAGATCCGGTCCGCGACACCCACCCGGGCCGAGCGGGCCGGCACGAAGGAGCCCACCTGGGCCATAAGGGCGATGAGGGCCACCTGGCGGACGTACGTGGACTTGCCGGCCATGTTGGGGCCCGTGAGCAGTACGAGCCGCCCCGCCCCGTCCTCCAGGCGGAGGTCGTTGGGGACGAACCGCTCCCCCTCGAGGGTGAGCTCCACGACCGGGTGGCGCCCCTCCTCGATGACGAGGTCCAGGGACTCGTCGACCCGGGGCCGCGCGTAGCCGCGCTCCGCGGCCACGGCGGCCAGGGAGACCAGGGCGTCCAGCTCCGCCACGGCGGCGGCGGTGGTCTGGAGCCGGCCGACCTCGGCCGCCAGCGAGCGCCGGAGCCCCTGGAAGAGTTCGGACTCCAGCCTCCGCGCCCTCCGGTCCGCGCCCAGGACCCGGTCCTCGTAGGAGGCCAGCTCCTCGGTGACGTACCGCTCGGCGTTCTTCAGCGTCTGCCGGCGGCGGTAGTCCGCGGGGACCCGCTCCCGGTGGGCGTCCCGCACCTCGATGAAGTAGCCGAAGACCCGGTGGAAGCCTACCTTCAGCGAGGCGATGCCGGTGCGCTGGGCCTCGCGCTCCTGGTAGCGCGCCAGCCAGCCTTCCGCCTGCGCGCCGAGCTCGCGCAGCTCGTCCAGCTCGGCGTGGTATCCCTCGCGGATGAGGCCGCCCTCCTGGACGGTGAGGGGGGGGGCGTCCACCAGGGCGCGGCCGACATGCTCGCGGAGTTCCTCGCAGGGGTCGAGCCGCGAGGCCACATCGCTCAGCTCGAGCGCACCGGGGCCCGCCAGTCCCTGGGCCAGCTCGCGAAGCCGCGGGAGGGGCTCCAGGGAGCGGCGCAGGGCCACCAGGTCCCGTGCGTTCGCCCGGTCCGTGGCCACCCGGGCGAGGATCCGCTCGACGTCGTAGATCTCCGCCAGGCAGGCCGACACCTCGTCCCGTCGGGACGCGTCCTCCACCAGGGCGGCCACCGCCTCCTGGCGGCGCAGGATGGCCTCGACCCGCGTGAGGGGCGCCGCCAGCCAATCCCGGAGGAGGCGACCGCCCATGGCCGTCCGCGTCCGGTCCAGGGCCCATAGGAGCGAACCGGCCAGCCCCCCGGTCGCCATGCCCTCGGTCAGCTCCAGGGTGCGCCGGGTGGCGCGATTGAGGACGAGCTCCCCCTCCGGGTCCACCCGCCGCAGGCGTCGGATGTGGCCCAGAGAGGTGCGCTGGGTCTCCTCCAGGTAATGGAGGACCGCCCCCGCCGCCCCCAGGCCGGGCCCCAGCCCCTCGCAGCCGTAGCCCTCCAGGGTCAGGGTGCCCAGGTGCGCGAGGAGGCGAGCACGGCCTGCATCCCGCTCGAAGACCCAGTCGGGCCGCCAGGTGAGGTGGGCCGCCCCCGCCAGACCGCGCAGCCACGCGGGCGAGCCCTCCGGGCGGGCGCGCAGCGACTCCGCCAGGAGGACCTCGGCGGGGCGGAGGCGCGCCAGGAGGTCCTCGACGCGGCCGGCCCCGAGCTCCGCGCACGCGAAATCGCCGGTGGAGAGGTCGGCCCAGGCCGAGCCCACCGCCGCGCCGTGGACCCCGCCCGTCGCGCCCGCCAGGGCCAAGAGGTAGTTGTGGCCCCGGTCCGGGAGGATCCGCTCCTCCGTCAGCGTCCCCGGCGTGACGATGCGGGTGACGGCCCGCTCCACCAGGCCGCGGGCCTCCGTGGGGTCCTGGACCTGCTCGCAGATGGCCACGCGGTGCCCGGCGCGGATGAGCCTCGCGATGTAGGACTCGGCGCTCGCCACCGGGACGCCGGCCATGGGGATGGCGTCCGGCCCCTTGGAGCGCGTGGTGAGGGCGATGCCCAGGACCCGCGAGGCGAGGGTGGCGTCGTCGAAGAAGACCTCGTAGAAGTCCCCCATGCGGAAGAAGAGGACCTCGTCGGCATGGGCGGCCTTCACCGCGTGGTACTGGCGCCACATGGGCGTGGCGTGAGGGGCGCTCGTGGCGGGCCCCGAGGGGGAGCGGGGAGGTGCCAGGCGCTCACCCCCCCCACCCAGGACCTCCCCCGCGCCGCGACCGGAGGGCGTGGCGTGGGGGCTGGCGGACGGCTCTGCCATGAGGGCTATCGTGCCGCGTCCGCGAACAGCTGCTCGAAGGTCTCGAGCACGAGGCCGAGGTCGTAGGGCTTGGTCACGCGGGCCGTGGCGCCCACCGCCTCGACCACCAGGTCCTCGTGAGCCAGGTTCCGAAGGGACACGAGGATCACGGGCACCGTCCCTAGCCGGGGGTGCGACGACAGGACGCGGCAGAGGGCCAGGCCCTCCACCTTGGGCAAGGAGACGTCCACCAGGACCGCATCGGGCCGCGCCCGCTCGCCGGCGACGACGAGCCGCGCGCGGTCCGCGAAGCGCTGCACGTCGATACCGTGCACCTTCAGGGCCTTCACCAGGGCGTCGTTGGTGCGGGGCTCGTCCTCGAACAGGAGGACACGTCGCCTTCGGCTGGTGGGCTTGGGCAAGGGGGAGCGGCTCCAGGACGGGGCCGATGTTATGGTTCCGGATGGGCCGGGACAAGCGGCAAATGTCCATGGGCCCGAGCCAGTCGCGGGGGGGAACCAGACCGAGGCTATTGCCCGGAGATCCTTGTGAATCCTCGGCGAACGGGCTACCTGCCACCGCGCGACCCGGGGCGTCCGGGGGCCTTTTTGGGCTTGCATCGCCCATTTTCCGACCAGTAGAATTCACCCTCCCCGAAGGTGCGGATCGCCGATGCCCAGCCTCGAAGAACGAATCTACGAATACATCAACCGGATGCCCAGCCTCTCGCCGACGGTGGTCAAGGTCAACGAGCTGGCCAACGACATCAATGCCTCTCCCCGGGACCTGGTGAAGGTGATCCGCATGGACCCGGTCCTCACGGCGAAGGTCCTGAAGCTCATCAACTCCGCCTATTTCGCCATGTCCAACGACATCACCTCCCTGGAGCGCGCCCTCATCCTCCTGGGGGTGAACACGGTGAAGAACCTCGCGCTCTCCACGGCCGTGATCTCGACCATGTCCAAGCCGGACGTGGACAAGTCCGTGGACATGGACGCCATCTGGCTGCACTCCCTCGCGGTGGGCTGCGCCGCGAAGGACCTGGCCATGGCCAAGGGGATGCCCAAGAACACGCTGGAGGAGTATTTCATCACCGGGCTGTTGCACGATATCGGGGAGATCCTGGTCATGCAGTACATGCCCGAGACCTACCGGCAGATCGTCGAGCGCATGGCGGAGAACTGCTGCGGGGCCCTGGCGGCGGAGCAGGAGGTCCTGGAGCTTTGCCACACCGAGATCGGCGGCCTCATCGCCGACAAGTGGCGGCTCACCGGCGCGCTGACCGAGTCCATCCGCGACCACCACGCCCCGGACCCGGAGAGTCCCAACGCGCCGACGGTCTGCATCGTCCACGTGGCCGACTACCTCAGCCAGCAACGGGGCTTCATCTACTCCGGCGAGCAGGTCCACCCGGGGGTCTCCGAGGACGTCTGGGCGAAGCTGGGACTCGACGAGGCGCGCTGTACCGAGGCGGTCGCCCACCTCAACGACGAGCTGGACAAGGCCAAGGTCTTCCTCCGGACCGCGAGGGGTTAGGAGTCGTAAGACAATCACTGCGTGAAACACCGAGGCCGAGCGAGGCGGCGCGAGGCTAGGAGCGAGGAGGAGCAATAGCAATGGA